>NZ_ATXB01000001.1:0-335000 GCF_000421465.1 Methylohalobius crimeensis 10Ki | reverse complement strand
AGAAGCGCCCGGGGAATTCTTCGACGTGCGCCCCTTCCGGATCAGCGGCGTCCGGGTGCTGGGCCGCTATCGCTACGTGATCCGGCTGCACGGCAAATACCCCCAGTTCAAATACTGGCTGGCCATGCCTTTCTTCGCGCCCACACCTTGGGAGGCCGACCAGTTCTACCATCAACCCCCCTTGATCGAACGCAATATCACCATGGACTGGTATCCCGTGGGAACCGGCCCTTATCTGCTGACGGAAAACAACCCCAACCGGCGCATGGTGCTGACCCGAAACCCCAACTTCCACGGCGAAACCTATCCGCAAACGGGGGAAGGCGGCGATGCCGCCCAGGGATTGCTCGCCGACGCCGGCAAAGCGTTGCCCTTCATCGACGAAATCCACTATATTTTGGAACGGGAATCCATTCCCTCCTGGAATAAATTCCTGCAGGGTTATTACGAGGCCTCCGGTATCGGCTCCGACAGTTTCGACCAAGCGATCCGTTTCGGCGGCGGCGGACAGGCGGAACTGACCGACGCCCTCAAGGACAAAGGAATCCATCTGCAAACTTCAGTGGCCCCTTCCATCTATTACCTGGGATTCAACCTGCTCGATCCGGTTGTCGGCGGCTTGAAGGAATCCGGGCGCAAGCTGCGTCAAGCCCTCTCCATCGCCGTGGATTACGAGGAATACATTTCCATTTTCCTGAACGGCCGGGGCGTCCCCGCCCAGGGGGCGTTGCCGCCGGGGATTTTCGGCTATCTGAAAGGACCGGAAGGCATCAATCCTTATCTCTACCGCTGGCAAAACGGCCACCCGCGGCGCAAATCGATCCGGGAAGCCCGCCGACTCTTGGCCGAGGCGGGCTATCCGGGCGGCCGCGACCCCAAAACCGGGCAGCCCTTGCTGCTCTACCTCGATACGCCCGGCGGCGGACCCGACGACAAGGCACGCCTCAACTGGTACCGGAAGCAATTGGCCAAACTGGGCATCGAACTGGTGGTTCGGGCCACCGATTACAATCGATTCCGCCAAAAAATGCGTACCGGCAACGCCCAAATTTTCACCTGGGGATGGAACGCCGACTACCCCGATCCGGAAAACTTCTTTTTCCTGTTCTACGGTCCCAACGGAAAGGTCGAGCACGGCGGGGAGAACGCCGCCAACTATCACAACCCCGAATTCGACCGCCTGTTCGAACGGATGCGCTACATGGACGATACGCCGAAGCGACTCGAGCTGATCCAAAAACTCCAGGCGATCATCCGCCGTGACGCGCCGTGGATGTTCGGCTTCCATCCCAAAAACTTCACTCTGTATCATGGCTGGCTGCACAACGTGAAGCCCAATTTGATGGCCAACAACACCCTCAAATACTTGCGCCTGGAACCGGACCGCCGGGCGAAAGCACGCAGGCGCTGGAACCGGCCGATCTGGTGGCCGCTGGGACTGGTCCTGCTGGGTCTGGTGGCGGCCGGCCTGCCGGCGTGGCTCTGTTACCGCAAACGGATGCAGGCGGGTGCCCGGTCATGACCGCCTATTTGCTGCGCCGGATCTTGCACGCGTTTCCGATCCTGATCGGGATCAACGTGATTACCTTCGTGCTGTTCTTCGTGGTCAACCCCCCCGACGACATGGCGCGCATGCAATTGGGCCACAAACACGTCACCCAAGACGCCATCGACAAGTGGAAGCACGAACACGGTTACGATCTGCCGCTGTTCGTCAACGCTGGCGCGCAAGGCGTGGAGACCGTCACCCGGACGATCTTTTTCCAGAAGTCGGTCAATTTATTTCTGCTGCGTTTCGGGCGCTCCGACAGCGGCCGCGACATCGGCGCCGACATCAAGCAGCGAATGTGGCCTTCCCTGGCCATCGCCGTACCCAGCCTGGTTTTGGGGATGACGGTCAACATCACCTTCGCCTTGCTGCTGGTGTTCTTCCGCCGAACCTATCTGGAGTTTTCGGGACTGACCGCCTGCGTCATCCTGATGTCCATTTCCGCCTTGTTCTACATCATCGCCGGGCAGTATCTGTTCGGCAAAATCATGAAGCTGGTGCCCATCTCCGGCTACGCCGGCGGGCTCAACGCAATTTATTTCATCATCCTGCCGATCCTGGTGGGGGTGGTATCGGGCATCGGATCGGGCGTGCGCTGGTACCGCACGCTATTCCTGGAGGAGATCGAGCAGGATTACGTCCGCACCGCCCGCGCCAAGGGGTTATCGGAACCGGCGGTCTTGTTCCGCCACGTACTCCAGAACGCCTTGATTCCCATTCTCACCGGGGTGGTGGCCCTGCTGCCGCTGCTGTTCATGGGCAGCCTTTTGACCGAGTCCTTTTTCAGTATTCCGGGGCTGGGCAGCTACACCATCGACGCCATCAACCGGCAGGATTTCGCCATCGTCCGCTCCATGGTGTTTTTGGGATCGGCGTTGTATATTCTAGGCCTGGTTTTGACCGACATTTCCTATACACTCGTGGATCCGAGGGTGCGCCTGCAATGACCTGGGTGGTGCTGTGGACCGACGCGCTTTTGTTCGTACTCGCCGCCGCCATCGCCGCGCTGATCGTCTACGCCCGGCGTCAGGAGCACCTTCGCCGGCCGTGGCGCAAAATCGTCCACAACCGGACCGGGATGGCGGCCCTGACCGTATTATTGGCCTTCACCGGCATCGGCCTGCTGGATTCTCTGCATTTCCGCAACGCCGACAACGGCCAGATGCTGAGCCTCTTCGACCGGTGGGTCGAACCCCTTAGGGTCCGGACGGAAAAAACCTATTCCGCCCCATTCGCCACCCATCTTTATTCACGCGAATTCCAAATCGGGTCCGACGGACGCCAAATCTGGACCTATCCACCCCTGAAACACGGCGGCGCCCATCTCGCCAATCCCGAAGATAAATGGGCGGATATCGCTGGCACTGCGCTATTGGGCACCGTCAAGGGATCGGGAATCTGGTTGCTGGGCTGCCTGGCGGTGATATTCCTCCGCCGCCGGACAAGGCCGCCTTCCGACACCGCCCGAAACGGGCTTCCCTGGGTCACTTTGGGGGTCACCACGGCGGCGATCCTGATCGCCGGATTTAGCATCGCCGAATTGAGCCTCAAGTACCACGTCCTGGGAACCGACAAGGTGGGCGAGGACGTGCTCTATCAAAGCCTGAAGAGTATCCGCACCGGCCTGATCATCGGCACCTTGACCACCTTGGTCATGCTCCCCTTCGCCTTGAGTTTGGGGGTATTGGCCGGCTATTTCCGCGGCTGGGTGGACGACGTCATTCAATACCTCTACACCACCTTGAATTCCATCCCCGGCGTGCTCCTGATCGCCGCGGCCATCTTGATGCTCCAGGTCTATATCGCCGCCCATCCGGAACAGTTCGACAACCTTGCGGTACGCGCCGACATGCGCCTGTTCTTCCTCTGCCTGATCCTGGGAATCACCAATTGGACCGGTCTGTGCCGTCTGCTGAGGGCGGAAACCCTGAAACTGCGGGAAATGGATTACGTCCAGGCGGCTCAAGCCCTGGGGGTTTCCCATCCGAGGACGCTGATCCGTCATATTCTCCCCAACGTGTTCCACATCGTCCTGATCTCGGTGGTACTGGATTTCAGCGGCTTGGTACTGGCCGAGGCGGTATTGGCCTATGTCAACATCGGGGTCGATCCCACCACCCAGAGCTGGGGCAATATGATCAACAGCGCGCGCCTGGAGCTGGCCCGCGACCCCATCGTCTGGTGGACCCTGACCGCCGCTTTCATTTTCATGTTCTCCTTCGTGCTGGCGGCCAATCTGTTCGCCGACACGGTCCGCGATGCCTTCGACCCGAGGCGGGCCGAGGAATGAGATCGTCCATTCGCAAATAAACACCATGCCTACTTATCGAACCGTCATCCACCGCGCCCACCTCTCCCCCGACCTGAACGATCGGCTCGCCGCTTTGGGAGCCGTGCAGCGCCGTCCCGATCATCTGCTGCTACGGCATGCCGAGCCGTTGGACTTGGACGGGCTGCGGCGGGAACTGAGCTGCGACGTCAACACCCTGCCCTTGGCGTTCGAGCCGGCGCAAGTCAAACTGGTGGTCACCGACATGGACTCCACCCTGATCGCCATCGAAACCATCGACGAGATCGCCGCGACCCTGAATTTGCGCTATCAAGTGGCGGCGATCACGGAGAAAGCCATGGCGGGGGAATTGGATTTTGCCGCCGCGCTTAAAGAGCGGGTCGCGCTTTTGGAGGGATTGCCGGAAAGCGTTTTGGAAGAAGTTTTCCAGCAGCGCATGAAACCCGCCCTGCAGCCGGGCGCCGCCGCCACCCTGGCCTGGCTCAAGGAACGCGGGATCGCCACGGCGCTGGTATCGGGCGGCTTCACCTTCTTCACCGATCGCCTGCAAAAAATCCTCCCCATCGACCGGGCCCGTGCCTGCGTCCTGGAATCCCGCAGCGGTCGACTCACCGGCCGGCTCGGCGGTACGATCGTGGACGGACAGGGCAAAGCCGAATTCCTCCATGATTTGGTGCGCGAAATGGGCATTGCTCCAAACCAGACGATCGCCGTGGGGGATGGTGCCAACGACGTCTTGATGTTCCAACAGGCGGGAATGGGCGTGGCCTATCACGGCCACCCCATCGCCCGTCGTCACGCCGATGCCCTGATCGATCGGGGGGATTGGCACGATATTCGTTATCTTGTCGCGGCGTCATGAGCGAAACGCTGCTCCACGTCGAAGGTCTGTCCACGCAGTTCCGCCAGGCGGGCCGCACTTTCACCGCGGTGGACGGCGCGGGTTTCACCGTCCGCCGCGGTGAAACCTTCGCTCTGGTGGGGGAGTCCGGTTCCGGTAAATCGATCACCGCCTTGTCGGTGATGCGTCTACTGCCGCCGGACGCTCGCATCACCGCCGGACGGATCATGCTCGACGGCATCGATCTGTTGCAGGTCCCCGAACGGCAGATGAACCGCCTCCGCGGCAAGCGCATCGGAATGATCTTCCAGGACCCCATGACTTCTCTCAATCCGGTAAGAACGGTGGGCGAGCAAATCGCCGAAGTCTTGGTACGGCAATTGGGCGTCCGACGCAAGCGGGTCCGGCAACAGAGCCTGGAACTATTGCGCCAAGTGGGCATCCCCGCCCCGGAACAACGGATCGACACGTATCCCCACCAATTGTCGGGGGGGCAACGCCAACGGGTGATGATCGCCATCGCCCTGGCCGGGGAACCGGATCTGCTCATCGCCGACGAGCCCACCACCGCGCTGGACGTCACCATCCAGGCCCAGATCATGGACCTGCTCGCCAAGATCCAACGCCAACGCGACATGGCCTTGTGGTTGATTACCCACGATCTGGGCTTGGTCGCCGATCTGGCCGACTCGGCGGCGGTGATGCAAAACGGCGCCATCGTCGAAACCTTGGATAAACGGGAAGCCCCGCTCTTTAGCCGCCCCAAACATCCCTACACCCGCCAGCTTCTGGATACCTTGCCTCGCTTGGAAAGCTGCCTCGCCGCGGCGGCGCCTACCGAACAGGCGGCTTCCCCCTTGCTTCAAGTGCGCGATTTCAAGGTGTGGTATCCGGTTCGAAAAGGCCTCTTGAAACGGGTCAAGGACCACGTCCGCGCGGTGGACGGGGTCTCCTTTACCCTCCCCCAAGGGCAGACCCTGGCCCTGGTGGGCGAATCGGGCTGCGGCAAGACCACTTTAGGCAAAGCGCTGTTGCAATTGATACCGCCCACCGGGGGAAGGGTCTATTTCGACGGCCGGGAATTGGAGGGAGTGCCGGTCCGGCAGCGCTGCCGGGCGCTCCAGATCGTGTTTCAGGATCCGTTTTCGGCCATGAATCCGAGAATGCTGGTGGGCGACATCGTGGCCGAAGGGATCCGGTCCTTACGCACCGACCTTCCCGCCAAATCCCATGGGGAACGGATCGAACAACTGCTGAAGGACGTGGGTCTGCCGCCCCAAAGCCGGCTGCGCTATCCGCACGAATTTTCCGGCGGCCAACGTCAGCGCATTTGCATCGCCCGGGCGCTTGCGGTGGAACCCCGGCTGATCGTCTGCGACGAAATCACCAGCGCCTTGGACGTGTCGGTGCAAAAACAAATTATCGAATTGCTGAAGCAATTGCAGCAACGCACCGGGGTCAGCTATCTGTTCATCAGCCACGACCTGGCGGTGGTGGCGGAAATCGCCGATCAGGTGGCGGTCATGCAGGACGGCAAAATCGTGGAGTTGGGGGAAACCCGGCAAGTGCTCTTCTCCCCCCGCCACCCCTATACGGAAAAACTACTGTCGGCCCTGCCGGGCAAATCGCTGTCTCCAACCTCTCCCCACATGAACCAGTACGGTAGGCTGGAAGAGCAACCATCCTAATATCCGCCATCCCGCCCCCCCCAAGGAGGGAAGACACCCTGCTTGCCGGACTACCGCTAGGGTGGTATCAATCTCGGGATTAACTGGTCGAATTAACCAATGCCGCGGTTTGATTCAGATAGACCTTGAGATTTTGGCCCGGATACAGCACCGACTCCAAGCGGTCTCGATTCCAGTCGCGCAAATCCCGCAGGCGCACGCCGAAGCGAAGGGCGATGCGATAAAGGGAGTCGCCTTCGCGCACCGTATAATTCACCCATTGAGGTGCGTTCTCTCCCCCGGCACCGTCCACCCGCAAGCGTTGACCGACTCGCAAAGGGCTGTTCACGCTAAGATCGTTCAAGCGCGCCAATTGGCCGATCTCAACCCCGTAACGGCGGGCAATATCCCACAAGGTATCGCCCCGATGCACCACATGAACCTGGGATCGACGCGACCGGGCTTGAGCCATTTCCACCCGATCCCGGGGACCCATCGGTATCAACAACGCCTGCCCCGGATAAATCAGATCGCCGCGCAGGTGATTGATCTGACGAATCACGCTCACCGTCGCCTGATAATGCCGGGCGATCTCACTCAAGGTTTCTCCCCGGCGAACCTGATAGCGTTCCCAGCGCACCCGCTTGGATTCGGGCAGTTCGGCCAGGTGCTCTTCGAACAGCTCGACCTTCTCCAAGGGCAACACCAGCCGATGGGGCCCTTCGGGGGCGGTGGCCCAGCGCCGGAAACCGGGATTCAAGCGATACAATTCCTCCAAAGGCATCTGTGCCAATTCCGCCGCCAGATTGAGATCGATTTGCGAGCCGACGTTGACGATCCCGTAAAGGGGACGGTTGGGAATCGGATTGAGGGCCATGTCGTATTCTTCAATATGGGCGAACAAACGCGCCACCGCCAGCAATTTGGGCACATAGGCGCGCGTTTCCCGGGGCAAGCGCAGATGCCAGAAATCGGTCGGCTGATGGAGACGGCGATTCCGCCGGATCGCTCGCGCCACCCGCCCTTCGCCGGCATTATAGGCGGCCAGGGCCAAGAGCCAATCGCCGTGGAAGTCGGCATTGAGCTTTTTCAAATAGCGGATCGCCGCACGGGTGGAAGCGTGCACATCGCGGCGCAAATCCAGCCACCAATTTTGCTCCAAGCCGTAGAGCCGGCCGGTGGAGGGAATGAACTGCCACAATCCGGCGGCCCGGCGCCGGGAATAAGCATCCGGCTGGAATGCGCTCTCCACCACCGGAAGCAAGGCCAACTCACCCGGCAAGCCGTTGCGTTCGATCGCTTCCACGATGGTGTAGAGGTACGGCCGCGCCCGCGCTTGAACGCGATCGACATACTCCGGATGCTCGGCGTACCATTGCAATTGCTGGTCGATGCGGGGATGATCCGTCTCCGGCAATCGATAAAGCGAGAACAAGCGGGTCCACAAATTGTCTTTTGATGGAGACGGTTTTTCCGGTTGTTTTTTCGGAGCGCTGCGATCCGCTTCGCGCAGGTTGACCCGCAAAGTAACGGGCGACGCCTCCGCGGCCGGGGCGACCTGACGGCTCGGCTTGACCGGCTGTTGACCGCAACCGGTCAAGCCCCCCGCCGCAACCAATGAAAGCAGGATGACAAAACGCGCAAACCTTAGCATTATTTCCTCCCAAAATGCCCGGCGATCCTAATTGACCGGACTTTCCATTATTATAATTGCAAACTCCGATGCTTGCCGATGCCTAGCTATCGACCGTTCCATTCACCCCGCCGCGCACTTCGCCGTTGGTATCGAACCCCTCTGGGGCGTCGCTTGCGGCAACTGGAGGCGACCTATCTCAACCGCGCCATCAAAGTACCTTATTCATTCACTTTGGTGCAATTGGGTTTGCTGGGATGGGAGAAACGTTACCTGGACCCCGGTTACTTGCCCCAGTTTTGCATTGTCGACGAATCCCCCATCACCCCGAACCTTCCGGTGATCCGGGCGCAAATGGATTCCCTGCCTTTGGCGTCGGAAAGCATCGATGTCTTGATCTTGCCCCATACCCTCGAATATGCTTCCGACCAACACCAACTCTTGCGGGAAGCCGAAAGGATACTGAAGCCCGAAGGACAATTGCTGATTCTGGGATTCCACCCCTGGAGCTTCTACCGGCTATACCGTTGGCTTCCGGGCAATCGTCACGACGCTCCCTGGCGCGGCCGCGCGGTGAGTCGACTCACCCTCATGGACCGGTTGAATCTGCTCAATTTCGCCGCCGAGGTCGGCGCTCAATTCGACTTTAACGCGCTGCATTCGCCGTCTCGCTGGAATTGGCTGCATCTCCCCGGCGCGCCTCTGTGGACAGTGGGTTACGCGGTTCATGCCATCAAGCGCACCTACACCGTCATTCCCATCACCCCCACCGCGGAAAAATGCCCGGGCTGGGTCCCGGGAATCGCTTCCACCGCTCAAAGAAGGACCGATGACTCAAAACATCAATCTGGTTGAAATCTATACCGACGGCGCCTGTCGCGGCAACCCGGGACCGGGAGGCTGGGGCGCGCTGCTGCGCTACAGGAACCGGGAACGCGAACTGTACGGCGCCGAGCCTCATACCACCAATAATCGAATGGAGCTGATGGCGGCCATCTCGGCCTTGGAAAATTTAAAGCGCCCGTGCCAAGTTCTGTTGAGCACCGATTCGCGCTATCTGAAACAAGGCATCACCGAATGGTTGCCCAATTGGATCCGGCGGAATTGGAAAACCGCCGCCGGCAAACCGGTCAAGAATATCGACCTCTGGCAGCGCCTGGTCGAGGCCGCCGAACCGCATCAAATTCAATGGGAATGGGTCCGGGGCCACAGCGGCCATCCGGAAAACGAGCGCGCCGACCAATTGGCCAACCGCGCCATCGACGAAATGCTAAGCTGAAGTCAGGAGAATGCTTATGCGCCAAATTGTTCTGGACACCGAAACCACCGGCCTGGAACCCGAAGAGGGTCATCGCGTCATCGAAATCGGGTGCGTCGAACTGATCGACCGCCGCTTGACCGGCAACCGCTTCCACGAATATTTGGATCCCGAGCGGGAAATCGACCGAGAGGCGATCGAGGTGCACGGCATCGACAACGCCTTTCTCGCCGACAAGCCCCGGTTCACCGATATCGCCGAAAATTTTCTCCGCTTCATTCAAGGGAGCGAAGTGGTTATCCACAACGCCCCTTTCGACGTCGGCTTCATCAACGCGGAACTGAAACGTCTGGGACCGCAGCTGGGCCGCATGGAAGACCACGCTTCGATTCTCGACACCCTGGTCCTGGCCAAGCGCATGCATCCGGGGCAGCGCAACAGTCTCGATGCCTTGTGCAAGCGCTATCAAATCGATAATCGCCATCGCGATCTTCACGGCGCGCTCCTGGACGCGGAGATTCTGGCCTCGGTGTATCTGGCCATGACCGGCGGCCAAACCACCCTCGGCCTGGAAGGGGATTCGGCATCGCAATTCAGCGAAGCGGGAGCAGGTAAACCTCAACTCGCCCCCCGAAAAATCGACCGCCGAAACCATGCGGCATTGAAAGTGGTGAGCTGCCCGCCGGAGGATTTGGCCGCCCACCGAGAACGGCTCGAAGCCATCGACAAAGCCAGCGGCGGCAATTGTTTATGGCATAAGCCCTAGCTAATCCACCCCTTTTTAAGCTATCCTACTTTCGCTCCTTGAGGAGAGGTGGCTGAGCGGTTGAAAGCACCGGTCTTGAAAACCGGCGAGGGGCGACCCTCCGTGGGTTCGAATCCCACCCTCTCCGCCAAGTAACGAACAATAAGACGACGATAGGAAATGATCCGGGTATTGATTGCGGACGATCACGAACTTGTTCGCAGCGGCATTCAATATATTCTCGATGCCGATCCGAGGATCGCCGTGGTTGGCTTGGCCGGCAGCGGTGAAGAAGCTCTGAGCCGGGTCGATGAACTTCGTCCCGAGATCGTCCTGATGGATATCCACATGCCGGGAATCGGCGGATTGCAAGCCAGCCAAAGGCTCAGACAACAGCATCCGGATATCAAGATCATCGGGCTCAGCGTCTGCGACGACGGGCCCCTTCCCCGCAGCCTTTTGAAAGCCGGCATCCACGGTTACATCTCCAAAAACTGTCCTCCCGATGAGATGATCACCGCCATCATGACCGTATACGAAGGGCAAAGCTATCTCAGCTCGGACGTGGCCGAACATCTAAGCGCCAGTGATTGCAAGAAAACCGGCTCCCCGTTCGACCAATTGTCCTGCCGGGAAATGGAAGTGGTGGTCATGACGCTGCAGGGCAAGCCCATCCAATCGATCGCCGCGGCCCTGAAAGTCAGCCCCAAAACCGTATGCACCTATCGTTACCGAGTCTTCGACAAACTGGGAGTCGGCAACGATGTGGAATTGACGCGTCTGGCGACCAAATACAACTTGCTAAACGGCATTCTCAGCTAAATAATAAATACATTGCCTCGGTGGTGGAATTGGTAGACACACGGGACTTAAAATCCCGAGGAGGAAACTCCGTGCCGGTTCGAGTCCGGCCCGAGGCACCATTTCAGCTGAAGACCGCCGCGATCCTTTCCTCTCCTTTAGCATAAACGCCAACTACCCACTAAATATCGTTTCCTTGAACCCCCCATTCCACCTATGGCATGATCAAAAAGTTTTTTCGGGTCCATCCGCCTGAGGACTGGACATTTCGACAATCTTTATAAAAAATCAAAGGTAACCTACGAATGGCAGGTCGCAATCATCTCTATGTCCCCGGCCCCACCAACGCGCCGGACTCCGTACTCAGCGCCATGCATGTGCCGATGGAGGACCATCGGGCACCGGATTTCTCGGAATTGGTCAAGCCGCTGCTGGAAGATCTGAAAAAAGTCTTCCGCACCGAAAAAGGCCAAGTTTTTCTCTTCCCCGCCACCGGCACCGCCGGGTGGGAAGTCGCCATGACCAACACTTTATCGCCGGGCGATAAAGTGTTGTCCTACCGCTTCGGTCAATTCAGTCATCTGTGGATCCAGTCGGCCCAACGCATGGGGCTCGACGTGGAATATCACGAAGTGCCCTGGGGCGAAGGCGTGCCTTTGGAGCATCTGGAACAGCGCCTCCAAGAGGATACCAACCATGAAATCAAGGGGCTGTTGATTTGCCACAACGAAACCGCCACCGGGGTCACCAATGACCTGGCGGCCATTCGTCGTATCCTCGATGCCACCGGTCACCCAGCCCTATTCATGATCGACGGGGTCAGCTCCATCGGCAGCATCGAGTTCCGCATGGACGACTGGGGCGTGGACGTGGCCCTGACCGGTTCCCAGAAAGGCTTCATGCTGCCGGCCGGCAACGCCTACGTCTGCTTCAGCCCCAAGGCCCTGGAAAAACGCCATACCGCCAAGTGCCCGCGCAGCTTCTTGAATATCGAGGACCAGATTCAGGCCAACCAAACCGGCTACTTCCCCTACACCCCTAACACCTCTATGCTCCACGGCCTCCGCCAGGTACTGAATCTGCTGTTGGCCGAAGGCATGGACAACGTCTACGCCCGCCACCACCGGCTGGCCGAGGGCGCGCGGCGCGCGGTGCTGGACGGCTGGGGATTGACCCTCTGCGCCCGGGATCCCAAGTGGTATTCGGATTCGGTTTCCGCCATCGTGGTGCCGGAAGGTTTCGACGCCCGGGACGTGATGCACGTCGCCTACAACCGTTACAACCTGTCCCTGGGGGGCGGTCTTTCGGAAGTGGCCGGCAAGGTGTTCCGGATCGGCCATATGGGCGACCTCAACGAATTGATGCTGGCCGGCGCCATCGTCGGCGCCGAGATGGCGATGCGCGACGCGGGCATCGATCTCAAACCCGGCAGCGGCATTACCGCGGCGATGGAATACTGGCGCGACACCGCGCCGCCGGTGCCGGGCAAATAAACCGTTCCGCCCGACTCGAGCCGCAAGGAGATGGCTCGAGTCGGTTCCAGCCGCCCATTTCGCGAGGCGCCCATGACCCGACCCAGCATATTCCTTACCCGCCGCTGGCCGGCTTCGGTGGAAACCGAATTGCGGCAGCGTTACCACGTGACCTTGAACGAGGACGACCATCCTTTGTCGGCACGGGAACTCAAGGCCGCCTTGCAAGCCTACGATGCGGTCTGCCCCACCGTCAGCGATCGGATCGACGCGGAAGTGCTGGGGGTGGAATCTCCGCGCTGCCGGATTCTCGCCAACTACGGCGTGGGGGTCAACCATATCGATCTGGACGCCGCTAAGCGGCGCGGCATCCCCGTCACCAACACCCCCGACGTGCTCACCGGCTGCACCGCCGATCTGACCCTCACCCTCCTGCTGATGACGGCGCGCCGTGCCGGAGAAGGTGAGCGGGAGGTGCGCGGCGGCGTCTGGACCGGCTGGCGCCCCACCCACCTGCTGGGCAGCCGGGTGTCGGGAAAAACCCTGGGAATCATCGGCATGGGCCGGATCGGCCAAGCCGTGGCCCGGCGCGCTTACCACGGCTTCGGCATGCGGATTTTCTACTACCATACCCATCCTCTGCCTGCCGAGACGGTCGTCGAACTGGCGGCCACCCCCTGCGCCAGCATCGACGAACTCCTGCCCCGCTGCGATTTCGTCTCGCTGCACTGCCCGGGCGGAGAGAAAAATTTTCACTTGATCGACACCGAACGGCTTCAGCGGATGCGACCGGGGGCTTTTTTGATCAATACCGCCCGCGGCGAAGTGGTGGATACGGAGGCGCTGATCGTCGCTGTAAAACAAGGCCCCTTAGGAGGCGCCGGTTTGGACGTCTACGAAAACGAGCCCCAAGTGCATCCTGAGCTGCTGAAATTGGACCAAGTGGTGCTTTTACCCCATTTGGGCAGCGCTACCGTCGAAACCCGGGAAGCCATGGGCCGGCGCGTGATGGCCAACCTGGATGCGTTCTTCGCCGATCAATCCCTGCCCGACCCGGTATAGGCATGACGTCCCTCCATCCGGGGGAAATAGACGCGCTGGCGGAAAAGGTCCGTCCCGCTTTTCGAGCCCGTTGCCGAACCCTGGGCGTGGAAACCGACCTCACCCCGTGGTTGACTCCCGTTTATCTACCGCTTGCCGCTTGGGTCGCCGCGCAGACCGGCAAGGTTAATGCGAAGACTCCTCAACCTTTGATTCTCGGAATCAATGGCGCCCAAGGGTCGGGCAAATCCACCGTGGCGGCATTGCTGGCAACCCTGCTCAAAGAGGGTTTCGGTCTCAAAGCGGCCGGATTGTCCATCGACGACTTGTATCTAACCCGGGCCGAACGGGAAAAGCTGGCCCAAACCGTCCATCCGCTACTGATCACCCGCGGCGTGCCCGGAACGCATGATGTGGCGCTTGGAATCGCTACCCTGAATACCCTCAAAAACGCCCGATCCGGCGATCGAGTTCCCATCCCCGCCTTCGACAAGGCCGTGGACGACCGAAAACCGAAAACCGAATGGCCCGTCTGGCAAGGCCCGGTGGACGTGATTTTATTCGAGGGCTGGTGCGTGGGCACCCGCCCCCAACCCGAAGATGCCCTCCGCAAACCGGTCAACGATTTGGAAAGATGCGAAGATCCGGACGGCCGCTGGCGCCGCCATGTCAACGACCAGCTCAAGGGGCCTTATCGGTGCTTGTTCGCTCTGCTGGATCGACTTCTATTCCTTCAAGTGCCGGATCTGGATTGCGTTTTCCGCTGGCGCCTGCAACAGGAACGCGAACTGGCGCAGCGCACCTGCACCCCCTCCAGCCGCCTTTCGCGGCTCATGGATGAAAATCAGCTCAGACGTTTTCTCCAACATTACGAACGCTTGACCCGCTGGGCGTTGGTGGACCTGCCGAAGCACGCCCACGCGATCATGCCTTTGGACCGAGACCATCAACCCACTCCTCTGCAAATCAACCCGTTTTAAAGATGCCCACATTCAAACAAATCCTATTCGCCCTGATCCAATATCCGCTACCTCACCATCTCTTGTCCCGGCTGATGGGAAAACTCACCCACTGCCGGCGGCACTGGTTGAAAAACCTTTTGATCCGCGGATTCGTCCGCTTGTACAACGTTGATATGACCGAGGCCGCCAGCGCCGACCCGGATGATTACGCTTGTTTCAACGAATTTTTCATCCGCGCCCTCCAAGCCGATGTCCGATCGTTCCCCGAAGATTCCAAGCGGGTGGTCAGCCCCGCCGACGGCACCCTTAGCCAAGTCGGTTCCCTCACCTCCGAGTGGCTGATTCAGGCCAAAGGCAAGGACTACTCGGTGACGGCATTGCTGGGAGGCGATGCCGAGCTGGCCAAACCCTTCGAGAATGGCGAATTCGCCACCATTTATCTTTCCCCGAGCGATTACCACCGATTTCACATGCCGCTGGATGGCACTTTGAAGGAAATGCGCCACATTCCGGGCCGCCTGTTCAGCGTCAACGAGTCCACCGCCGCGGCGGTGGACAACCTGTTCGGGCGCAACGAACGGGTGGTCTGCCTGTTCGATACCGAAGCCGGCCCCATGGCGGTGGTGTTGGTGGGAGCGCTCTTGGTGGCGAGCATCGAGACCGTCTGGCACGGCGTGGTCACCCCGCCGACGGCCCGGGAAATCCGCCGCTGGACATATCAGGAGTCCCCCATCCATTTGGAAAGAGGGGCGGAGTTGGGACGCTTCCACATGGGTTCGACGGTCATCCTCTTGTTCGGACAGAATGCGGTCCGCTGGTTGGACGCCCAACCGGGTCAATCCATCCGGATGGGTGAATCTTTGGCGAAACCCGTATTTGATTCCTAGGCTCGCAGGGGGGGGGGTCCGGTTACAGTCTAGACGGGTTCGAGCCGCTTGCGCGCGGCAAGTAAAATGATGTCTCGCAGGGCCTGCTCGTCGTTTGCCGCCAACCAACGCTCCTCGAATTGCTCTTCCTGGACTACTTGCGCGATCGCGGACAAGGCTTTCAAATGGAAGTTACGTTCGTCGGCTGTACCGGCCAGGATAAAGACAGCATGTATTTCTCGGGCGTCAGAGGAAAAATCAATCCCCTTGCGTGCCCGCGCGATGAGCAGATCGAAATTCTGCTCACCGGGCACAACCATATGGGGCACTGCTAAAAATGCGCTGAGTACGGTGCTGGTTTCTTCTTCTCTTCGCCGCAACACGCTTGCCAACCGGTCCGCGGTCACGTTCAACCGTGGAGCCAAACGCTCCGCAGCCGCCTCGAAGAATTGCTCTTTCGTCAGCGGTTCGGAAACGTCCAGGATCACGGCGTTCTCTACGAGCTTGTCAAAACGGTCGACTACAATCTCGTCGCGTTCCCGAATGATCTGTTTCAGTTCCGCCTCCAACACACCGTGGACCAATTGGCGATCCGTCAGCCTGGCGATCAGATGCAGCAGCGCGGACTCTCGCGCCGACTGTTTTCGACCGTAGAACCAGAATGTCAAAAACGCGGTCAGAATCAGTCCCGCGCTGATGATGAATGCCTCCATTCCCAGTTCAAACAGGACGAAAGCGAGTCCCAGGATACCGCCGATCTGCAGCCAGGGGTATAAGGGCGACTTGAATGCGGGCCGATAGTTTTGGAGACCGCTTTCGCGCAAAACAATCACCGCGAGACAAGACAGGGTGTAAGTCAGTATCAGCACGCAGGAAGCCGCCTCCACCAGGATGTTCAGCTTGAGCAAGAGGCTGAGTAGGATCGCCGTTCCGGTAATCAGTATGGCGATATGCGGCGTATGGAATCTGGCGTTGACTTTTGCCAGAGCCGAGGGGAGAAGCCTGTCGCGGCTCAAGGCGAGAAGGTAGCGTGAGGCCGCCATGATTCCGGCATTTGCGGTGCTGATAAATGCCAGAATCGCGCCAATGCTCATGGCCACGAAACCGGGCTCGCCCATAATCATCCGCCCCCCGTCGGAGAGCGGCGTGAGCGACCCGTCGAGGGCCGAACTTTCCACGACTCCGCTGGTTACCGTCACCGCCAATGCGTAAAGCAAAGTCACCGACACCAGCGCCAAGGTAAGCCCGATGGGCAAAACCCGGCCCGGATTCTGAATTTCTTCGGCGACGCTTGCCATCTTCAGCAGACCTCCGTATGAAACGAAGACAAAACCTGCGGTGGAGAATATGCTTCCGACGCCGTAGGGGGCGAAGGGAATCAATAACTCGGCGCGTGTCTGAGGAAGACCGGCTATCACGTAAAGGATCAACAGAGAGAAGAGCCCGAACACCAGGATTGCCTGCGCGCGGGCCGCTGCGCGTACACCCAGGATGTTCAGCCCAATGAAAAGGACGGTGAGCGCAGCGCCGCTGAGCAGTCCTGGGAGATCCAGAATCAAGTGGACGAAGGTCGACATGCCCACGATCGCGAACGCGCTCTTCAGCGACAACGCAAACCAACTCAACATGCCGGCAATCGACCCCATACCGGCGCCGAAACCGCGCATAACAAAAAAATAATCCCCACCCGCCTTGGGCATGGCCGTTGCCAGTTCGGCCATGCTCAACGCACCTGTTGTGGCGAGCAAACCGGCAAGGACATAGGACCAGATTACGCCGGGCCCGGCCATAGCATGCGCCATGCCGGGCAGGATAAACAATCCGGAACTGATCATCGCACCGGAGGCAATCGTAAATACGTGGACCAGCCCCAGGCCCTTGCGCAGTTTAACTGAACCGCCCATGTGGTCACCTCAACGTCTCGAAACGGCAGCGATGACACGCAATATAACACTAGCCATTTCGACCGCCTGCCAAAAACTTCTTTATTAACCTCAGCGGCTATCCGCCAAGGCGGGCGTATACATCCCCGCTTGCCGAATGGAAGGGAAGACTTTCCAGCACGGCTTTCATTTCTTCCGCCCTCATCCAGCGCGAACTCCGCCAACACATGGACTCGGCCTCCGAATACTGATAAACATAAGCGCCCAAACCGGACAAAAGATCGATGCAAGCCAAAGCGCGGGAAATCGCCACCGGAATATACTCGAAGGAAAGCGCCGGCAGCGGCCGGGAAAGACCCGACAGCACATCGGTTTCCAGCCCTTCCACATCGATTTTGCAAAAGGACGGCTCGCCGTATCGGACGATCAATCGATCCAAGGTAACCATTTCCACGTCGATGGTCCGATCCCAGTTCACCCTGGAAAAACGGGGATCTTTTCGCACCTCGTCGATCCACTCGGGCGACAGGCTGGAAACCGTCGGCGTCCGGGAGCTGATCAGCATCCGGACGCGCTTGTCCCGCCGTCCGACGGCGCGCGGGTCGATCGTGACGGCGGAATCTCCGCCGTAGGCCCAACGTAGAAAACGCACACAATCGGGCTGGGGCTCCACCGCCACCACCCGGGCACCCAAGCGCCGCCAGCAGCCGATCCGATTGCCCACATGACTGCCGATGTCGAAACAAAGCGCTCCCCGCCGGACGAACTGGGCGTAAAACCGGTCCATTTGCCTCCGTTTCCCGAGGCTTCCATAGTAGAGCCTGAAGGAGCGGATCAGGCCCAAAAACCGATTCAATCCCATGCCTACTCCGGAAAAGTATCGATCAATTGAACCGGCGAAGCGGTGCGGCTGTCAAATATAATAGGCATCGGCAAAACCCATCCATACCCCTTCATCTTGGAGGTAGCCAGCCATGGGAAAAAGCGTCGCGCAGAAATTGATCGAAAGCCACCTGGTGGAAGGCCGCATGGAGGCGGGTGAGGAAATCGGGCTGAAGATCGATCAAACCTTGACCCAGGACGCCACCGGCACCCTGGTGATGCTGGAGTTCGAAGCGCTGGGGGTACCGCGCGTCCGGACCGAACTCTCCGCCCAATACGTGGATCACAATCTGCTCCAGGAAGATTTCAAAAACCCGGACGACCATCTGTTTCTCCGCAGTGCCTGCAAGAAATTCGGCCTCTGGTTCAGCCGCCCCGGCAACGGCGTCAGCCACCCTGTCCACATGGAGCGCTTCGGCATACCGGGCAAGACCCTATTGGGCTCCGACAGCCATACCTGCGCCGCGGGCTCCCTGGGCATGCTCGCCATCGGCGCGGGCGGACTGGAGGTGACCATGGCCATGGCGGGCGAGCCGTTCCATCTACGGATGCCGAAAATATGGGGCGTCCGCCTGACGGGACGCCTTCCCGACTGGGTCAGCGCCAAGGACGTGATTTTGGAAATGCTGCGCCGCCACGGCGTGGACGGCGGACTGGGCAAGATCGTCGAGTATTACGGCCCCGGCCTGGACCACCTGACCGCCATGGACCGCCACGTGATCGCCAACATGGGGGCGGAACTGGGCGCTACCACGACGGTTTTCCCCGCCGACGACGCGGTGAGGACTTTTCTGACCACCCAAGGCCGGGGCGATGCCTGGCGGGAAATGCTCGCCGATCCCGACGCCCGCTACGACGAACACGATGAAATCGATCTCTCCCAGCTGGAACCGCTCATCGCCCTCCCCAGCAGCCCGGGCCATGTGGTGCCGGTCAGCGAGGTGGCGGGGAGGGAGATCTATCAGTCCTACATCGGCTCTTCGGCCAATCCCGGTCTGCGCGATTTCGCCGTCGCCGCCGCTATCGTGGACGGCAAGCAGGTACACGACCGGGTTTCTTTCGACGTCAATCCCACCTCCCGCCAGATTCTGGAAAACATGGTGGAATTGGGAATCCTGAAAAAGCTCATCCATGCCGGGGCGCGCCTGCACCAGGCAGGCTGCGGCGGCTGTATCGGCATGGGCCAGGCGCCGGCCAGCGGACGCATCAGCCTGCGCACCGTGCCCCGGAATTTTCCCGGCCGCTCCGGCACCAAGGAAGACCAGGTCTATTTGTGCAGCCCGGAAACCGCCGCCGCCTCGGCCCTCACCGGCGTGATCACCGATCCCCGCACCCTGGACATGCCCTATCCTCGCTTCCGGGAACCGCGCACCCTGCTGATCAATACCGAAATGCTGGTTCCTCCCGCCCCCCAAGACGCTGGCGTGGAACTGGAGATGGGGCCCAACATCCAGCCGCTGCCAGCACTCGACCCCCTGCCGGAAAAGCTGGAAGGACCGGTGTTGCTGAAGGTGGCGGACAACATCTCCACGGATGAAATTCTGCCCGCCGGCGCCAAGGTATTGCCTTTCCGCAGCAACATTCCGGAAATCAGCAAATTCGTGTTCAACCCCGTCGACGAAAGTTATTACGAGCGGGCTATGGCCAGCCGACAACAGGGCTCGTTCATCGTCGGCGGCGTCAATTACGGCCAAGGCTCCAGCCGCGAACACGCCGCCCTGGCGCCCCGCTATTTGGGCCTCAGAGCGGTGATCGCCAAAAGCTTCGCCCGCATCCACCGGCAAAATCTGAGCAATTTCGGCATTCTGCCCCTCACCTTGGTCGATGCGGAGGATTGGGAAAAAATCGCTCAAGGGGATGTGATTTCCATACCCGATGTACGCCAAGTCCTCAGGCAGGGGGACAGGGTCGAAGTGATCAACCGGACTCGCGACGAACGCTACGTCACTGAACACCGCTTATCTCGCCGACAAGTGGAGATGGTGTTGGCGGGCAGTCTGATCAATCTGGTTCGAGAACGGGTAACGGCAACGACCGGGGAGGGTTTTTAACGCAACCAGCATTGAGCCATTCCCGGAGGTTTATCGCAATAAAAACATAACCCGAAGGAGGAAGAAATGCCCACTTATCAATATCTCATCATCGGCGGCGGCATGACGGCGGACGCCGCCATCCAAGGCATACGCGCCATCGATCCCCGGGGCTCCATCGGCTTGATCGGCACGGAACCCCATCCCCCCTATAAACGGCCGCCTCTCTCCAAGGGGTTGTGGCAGGGAAAGCCGCTGGAAAAAATCTGGTACGCCACCGAGGAACGGGATGTCACCCTGCATCTGGGGACCACCGTCCAAACCCTGGACCTGGCGGCCAAACACGTGGTCGACGACCAGGGAACCACCCATCAATTCGACAAGCTTCTGTTGGCCACGGGTGGAAGTCCGGTGCGCCTACCCTTCGGCAGCGCCGATATCATTTATTTCCGAAACCTCGACGATTATTTGAAACTGCGCGCGCTCACCGAGGAAAAACAGCGCTTCGCCGTGATCGGGGGCGGGTTTATCGGCTCGGAAATCGCCGCCGCCTTGGCGCTGCACGATAAAGAAGTGACCATGCTTTTTCCCGAGGAGGGCATTGGCGCGCGGCTGTTTCCTCACGATCTGAATCAATTCCTGAACGAATATTATCATCTCAAGGGGGTCGAGCTCTGGTCCGGCCAGGTGATAACGGGACTCACCCGACAGGGAGACCGGCTGAATTTGACCGCCTGCAGCGCCCAAGGCTCCAGCGAACGTACCCTGGAAGTGGACGCGGTGATCGCCGGAATCGGCATCCGCCCCATTACCCATCTCGCCGAGCAGGCCGGACTTTCGGTGGACAACGGCATCATCGTGGATGAACTGCTGCGTGCCGGCCACCCCGATGTGTTTGCCGCAGGCGACGTGGCCAATTTCTACAATCCCCATTTGGATACCCGCCTGCGGGTGGAACACGAAGACAATGCCCTGACCATGGGAATGCATGCCGGCAGGAACATGGCGGGCGAGGAGACCCCTTATCATCATCTCCCCTACTTTTACTCCGACCTGTTCGAGCTGGGATACGAGGCGGTGGGCTGGACGGACGCCCGACTGGAAACGGTGGAGGACTGGATCGAGCCGTTTAAGAAAGGCGTCGTCTATTATCTGGAAGGCAAGCGGGTGCGGGGCGTACTATTGTGGAACGTCTGGGACCGCGTGGAAGACGCCCGCACTCTCATCGCCGAGCCCGGCCCTTTCAAGCCGGGGGATTTGAAAGGAAGAATCACAGACTGAATCGTCAGATACGGAGAAGGAGAAGAATCGAGATGTGGACCGAATTGGTGGAAATATTCGAAAAGCGTTGCCGAGATACTCGGCAACCTCACCAAGTCCAAGCCAGGGCGGCGGTTCTTCTGTACGGAGGACTGACCAATTGTCAGGAAGCGTTTCTCAACTACAAAGGAAGCCCTTCGCCTTACCATCTGGCCAATGCGACGTTTGCGATGGACGCCTTCATCTCCGTCCTGCAAAACGTAGATTCGATACTTTCCTTGCTGGAACCGGACATGGCGGACAAGCTGAGACATTACGCCTTGGAGGAGAACCGCCTGGCTTACGCCTCCCAGCCGAAGGAATTGCTCAAATTCCAAGTGGAACTGCTGAGAGATACGTTCAATATGGAAGCCCGCACGATGAACCTTCTGAACGACGATCCATCGGCCTTCACCGGCGCCAAAGCCATGTTGGCGGAATTCATTCATCAGAATTTCTCCATCGACGAGCTTCTCGAAAGAGACGTTGTAAGATCTTAAAGTTAAGAGTTTCAGGGAAACGGACAATCAGCAGAGCTTCAATCCGGTTTAATCACAATCAGAGCTTCGTGTAAAAGACCGCAATATGCCAAGGGGATAACCAAAGAACTTTATGAAAATCCTCGGCTATCGGCTCTGCTGGGGCCAATGCGGCTTGTGGGCGAAATACCAAACCGGAAGGAACCTTTTCCACCGGCTCCAGGGGAAGCAGTTCGATGGGGGGGTCATATTGCTCCAGGTCCTGCTTCAACGCCTGCTTGACCTGAAAATTCCCCAAGAGGAAATGTATTTTCTTTCCTTCGACTAACACACCACCCGAAGTAAGTTTTTCCTGCCAAGAAGAGACCGGCTGAACTCGAACAAATGTGACCACATCAAATTTCCCCGCCTCGCGCAAACCTTGCAACAATAAGGGTGCCAGACGTTTACGTTCATAGTCGGTAAATACCGGTGCGAGAGCTTTCTCGGGGTTGGCGCTTCCTGTCCGGATCAGAACACCTGCGAGCATTTTTTCCAAAGTACCCACTTCCAGATCGGCAGGATGGGTATAACCCTGGCCTTGATTGGCCCCTGGAACCCGCTGCAAACGGATGATCCAAGTCGGATCCTCGTGAATCGTAGCCGTTATGTGGCGACCTGTTCCACAACCTGCCAGCATCAAAATCAATCCCAGCCAGATGAGTCCCCGTCGACGTATAACCAGCTTGATGGTGTCCAAATTCTGCAAGGCACTTCCCCGCTCAATGGCTTCCCAAGGAAAAAATCTCGGTAATTGTAAACAACGCGGCTTAAATTTCCTAATTGCTCAAAAGAGAGCGCGCCCGATGATTAATCGGGCGCTTAATTCTTTTAAATCAAAATGACCCTTTTCAGCCGGGATGATTAGAAAGAAACGTCCCACTGAACTCGGACACGATTATCCTGAGTATCCCGATTGTCGCTGTCTTCGAGGGCTGGCTGCCTGACAAAACTCGCGGAGGGCGCGGAAGGATTGTAGGGTAGATCGTCCGAGATGATGATTGATAAAGGACGAAATTGCCCATGAACAACCCTTCCACACGGATGTACGTTACGGTAACCCAGGTTTTGAAACAAGCGCCGTGGCGAGATATGCGACATCTTTCGACGGTCGCTTGGATGATCGCAGGATTGTTGTTGAGTGGGGGCATCGGTTTGAGCCGGTGGGTGGTGTATGTGGACAGCCGCGCCCGCTATGCCCAAAGCATTGAGCGGCGATTCCGGCGTTGGTTGAGTAACGGACGGATCGATGTGAATGAGGTGTATGCGGGGCTGTTGAAAGGGTGGTTACCGACGGGCGAGGAACGCCGCGTATACGTGGCCTTGGATACGACGATGCTATGGAATAGTTTCTGTGTGATTCAAGTGGCGTTGGTGTATCGGGGTCGGGCGATTCCGGTGGCCTGGAAGGTGAAACGGCAACCCAGTGCCAGCGTGGCCTTTCAGGTCTACCGCTCGGTTCTGGCGCAAAGTGTCTCCCGCCTGAAAGGTTTTGAGGTGATTTTGCTGGCCGATCGTGGATTTTGTCATCTGCAGTTGGTGCGCTGGATCAAACGGACACCGGATTGGCACTGCCGGATTCGGATGAAGCGCAATACGCCGGCTTGGCGATGGAGCGGCGCTGGTTACCGCCCGCTGAAGTGGTGCGTGGATGCCGGCCAGGTGCGTTATTACCACACTGTTTATCTCTGGAAGGTGCATGAAGCGGTGAACGTGGCCGTGGGTTGGGAAAAAGGCGCCAAGGAACCCTGGCTGATCCTGAGCGATGAATGGACCGATGAAACGACCCTCGCCGATTACGGCAAGCGTTTTGCCATCGAGGAAGGGTTTCTGGACCATAAATCCAATGGGTTTCAATGGGCGTCTTCCCGGCTTCGGCAAGCCGAGGTCTTGGATCGGCTGTGCTTTGTGATGGCGGTGGCCACCTGGATCGTGACCTGTCAGGGGACGGCAGTGGTAGCCGAGGGGCAGCGTAGAACCGTCGATCCGCATTGGTGTCGGGGCTTGAGCTATGCCCGTATCGGCTGGAACTGGATCCACCATGCCCTGGCTTGCGGGAAGGCGCTTATCGATCGGTTGTGGTTGCCTTCCGCCGACGACCCCGCTCCCGTGCCTACGGCCTCGGATCGTTCGCGCTGGATGGAGGAATTACCTTGGCAATATACCTTTTGTATCCCTGACTCCACTACATGACTGATTTTGCATGGAAAAATGAGTTTTGTCAGGCAGTCAGCTTCGAGGGTTAGATAAGAGTAGTCCACCGTAACCTTGTTGTTATGACCGGCAAAGAAATAATTGACCGCACCGGTATACTCCTGACGCAATTGATCCCTGAATAGGCGATTTCGCTCAGGCTCTTCCACAAAAGCATACCGGAATGCCAATTCCAATCCCTTGGGCACCATCGGAATGAGATCATGGAAGAAATAACCTGCCTGAGCATAACTACCCCACATGCTGGCAGTCTCATTGTTGATTCGATCTTCCACCCGCTTCCAGTGATATTCGTGCTGGAAGGAGAAGCCTCGCCATTTAAAGGCTGTTTCTTCCATCATTTGGGAGACCCTGAACTGGCCGTTCTCAGCATTAGATGGACTGTCGAAACCATCCAGATTGCCACAACCACTGGAAGACCAGCGAGTACAACGCCCCCTAACCGTAGCTGCTGCAAACGCGATGCTACCGGCCGGCTGCTCGTGGTATTCCACATCGGTTTGCCGCCATTTGAGATCGCGTCCCAGGAAGTTCCATTGCAAGCGGCCCATATACATCATATGATCGTCATCGTTGCGGACTCCACGGCCTTCCCCCGTCCAGACACCAACATAATAACGGGAATCCGCCAAGGTTCCAGGCATTAGATGCCCATACAGCATCGCACCCATTTGTCGATCGACGGTAAAGATTCGGTTGACGATGGAGCGCTCCACGAACTGCTGCCTGCCGGAGGAATCCACACGCTCACGGTTGTAGTTGATTTTCCATTGACCCAACTGCAGAGATGCCCATTTATATTTCTCTAACATGATGCGCCAGTCGATCACCCGGCTGCCCGCCGCTTCCGAGTCGTCGTCATGATCCCGGGTCGGCTGCAGATCCACTTCGAAATAATATTTCAACCACGGCCGGTAACCATGGCCGCCGATTTTCATCCGTACCCGACGCAGCTCGAATGTGCTTTGCTCATCATCAGAAAAAGCACTGAAGGATCGAGGATCCGAACGCTCCGGATAGGTATAGCGCATCTGAGCACGCCATTGCAGATTTGTGGCCCAGTTGCCATCCCGGGTTTCAAATTTGAACCCCTTTTTGCCCCAACCCATTTTGACCGGAAACTCGTTTTCCACTTGCCGCGTCACTTCCTCTGCCACCATCTGCTTCACGGCCGGCTCTTTCACGGTTGGTTCCGCCGTACTTTCTGTTGGAATTAAATCCTTTTTGGTCAGCGGCTCCTTTTTCCTCATCAGCCGGTCATACTGTTCCTGAGTAATGACGCCGTTGGTAAGCAGAATCTCCAACAACTCTGGGTCGGCGGCATGCGCCGCACCGGCTTGACTTAGCAGCATCGCCAAGCCGATTCCAGCCCGGATGCCAAAATTGTGCAATTTCATAAAACGATCCCCCTGCAAAATCGCTTTGAATTTAAAGCGACACAGAATATGACAATTGAATGACATCTTTATGACAACGCCAAGGATGAGGGGATCGTTGTAAATTTGTCGAACCCCGGTCGAGGGTTCTCACCCTCCCTCTCGAGGCATTAAAAAAGCACTGAAGCCTTATCAAGCGCCAGTGCTTTTCTTTTAATTTGGCGGAGAGGGAGGGATTCGAACCCTCGATGGGCTTTTGACCCATACTCCCTTAGCAGGGGAGCGCCTTCAGCCACTCGGCCACCTCTCCAAATTTTTACCTAATCGCTGTTATCAACCGTCAGGTTCACCGCCGGATGATTCGTTGTCAGACATGGATTCGGACTCCGGTTGCTGGAACCCCACTTCTTTTTCACGCTTGATCCGCTCGTAGATTTCCTCCCGATGGACCGAAACGTCTTTGGGGGCGTTCACACCGATGCGCACTTGATTGCCCTTGACACCAAGCACGGTGACGGTGACATCGTCACCGATGATCAGTGTTTCCCCCACTCTCCGAGTCAGAATAAGCATAAGATCATCCTTTCCGTTTTAGGAACTGAAAACCGGCCCCGCCGCGATCGAGTCGGGCACCGAAATCAGTTCAAGGTGGATTATATCACTTCACTTTATCAGGGGAAAACCCGGATGCATCAAGCCGCCGGCGCTTGATCCAATTCGAAGGCCTCGTGCAGGGTATGCACCGCCGCTTGCAGGTAATCTTCATCCAGCACCACCGAAATCTTGATCTCGGAAGTGGAAATCATTTGGATATTGATGCCCGCCTCCGCCAGCACCCGGAACATCTTACTGGCGATGCCGGCATGAGAACGCATCCCCACCCCCACCAGGGAGATCTTGACGATTCGATCGTCGCCGGTCACCTTGCGCGCCCCCAAATCGTCCCGCGCCCGATCGAGAATATCCCGAGCCCGGGGATAATCGTTGCGATGCACGGTAAAAGTAAAGTCGGTGCTCTCGTCCTCGGCGACGTTTTGGACGATCATATCCACTTCAATATTGGCATCGGCGATCGGTCCGAGAATGGCCGCGGCGATACCGGGACGGTCGGGAACCCCTTCCACCGTCAGCTTGGCTTCATCTCGATTGAAGGCGATACCGGAAATCAGCGCCTCTTCCATTGTCTCGTCCTCATAGGTAATGAGCGTTCCTTCCCCCTCGGTGAAGGTGGACAGTACCCTAAGGGGGACATTGTACTTGCCGGCGAATTCCACCGCCCGAATCTGCAGCACCTTGGAACCCAGGCTGGCCAATTCCAGCATTTCCTCGAAGGTAATCCGTTCCAGGCGACGGGCCTTGGATTCAATCCTGGGATCGGTGGTATACACCCCGTCCACGTCGGTGTAGATGCGGCATTCGTCCGCCTGCAAGGTCGCCGCCAGGGCGACGGCGGTGGTGTCGGAACCGCCCCGGCCGAGGGTGGTGATGTGACCTTCCTCGTTCACCCCCTGGAAACCGGCCACCACCACCACCTTGTCTTGGCTCAGATCCCGACGGATGCGCGAGGTGTCGATATCCAGAATGCGGGCCTTGGTATGGGCCGCGTCGGTGAGTATTCGGGCCTGGGCGCCGGTATAGGAGCTGGCCGCACATCCCTTCACTTCCAGCGCCATGCACAAAAGCGCGATGGTGACCTGCTCGCCGGTCGCCAGAAGCACATCCAGCTCACGCGGCTCGGGTCGCTCCTGAACTTGATGCGCCAATCCCAACAGCCGGTCGGTCTCGCCGCTCATGGCGGAAACCACCACTACCAAATCGTCGCCGGCGCGCTTGGCCTGGATGATTTTTTCGGCCACGTCCTGAATCCGCTCCACCGTGCCGACCGAAGTGCCGCCGTATTTGTGAACGTAGAGTGCCATATCCTTATCGATGCTTAAACGAACATCATTATGTCACGATCTCACAGACGCGATCGAATCCAATCATCCACACCCGCCAAGGCCTCGGACAAGTTTTCCGGTTGGGAACCGCCGGCCTGGGCGAAATCCGGCCGCCCGCCGCCGCGGCCGCCCACCTGCTGGGCGACGGCGTTGACCAACTCCCCGGCCTTGATCCGATCGGTCAAATCCTTGGAAACCCCGGCCACCAGGGTAACTTTGGCGTTTTTGACCGTCGCCAGCACGATCGCCGCGCTGCCGAGCTTGTTTTTCAGTTGATCGAGGGTGGTGCGAAGCGCCTTGGGGTCGCCATCCTCCAGCTGGACCGCCAGCACCTTCACTCCCTCGACGTCCACCGCCTGGGAAGCCAAGTCACTGCCGGCCTGCGACGCCAGCTTGGCCTTCAGGCGTTCCAGCTCTTTTTCCAACTGACGGTTTTTTTCCAGAGCCTGGCGGGATTTGATTTCCACCTCTTCCGGTTGGCATTTGAACGCCCCCGCCAAAGCGGTCAGTTGCGCATCCGCCCCCTGGGCCCAACGCACCGCCCGCTCGCCGGTCAACGCCTCGATCCGGCGCACCCCGGCGGCGATGCCGGTTTCGGTGATGATTTTGAAAAAGCCGATATCGCCGGATCGTCGTACATGCGTGCCGCCGCACAACTCCACCGAGAAATCGCCGATTTTCAACACCCGCACCCGATCGCCGTATTTTTCCCCGAACAAAGCGACGGCCCCGGCCGCGAGGGCATCGTCCTTGGCCATCACTTCGGCGGTCACCGGCTGGTTCCGGCGGATTTCGCCGTTTACCAGGCGCTCGATCTCCTCGACCTGATCTCGGGTCAAGGGTTCGAAGTGGGCGAAGTCGAAACGCAGGCGTTCGGCATCCACCAGCGAGCCCTTCTGCTGCACGTGTTCGCCCAAGAGATTTCTCAACGCCGCATGCAGGAGATGCGTGGCGGAATGATTGAGCGCGGTGGCATCGCGCAATTCCTCGTCCACCCGGGCGGTGCTGGCGGCGGCGCGCTCCAGCTGTCCCTGCACCACCTTCCCCCAGTGGAGCCAGGTATCCCCTTGTTTTTGGGTATCTTCCACGCGCAAGCGGCCGGCATCGGTTCGGATTTCGCCGCGATCCCCCACCTGACCGCCGCCTTCGGCATAGAAGGGGGTCCGGTCCAGCACCACCACGCCGGACTCGCCGGCGGGCAAAGATTCGACCGGTTCACCATTCTGCAAGACGGCGAGGATTTTGGCCTCGGCCTCCAAGCGATCGTAGCCCAGAAATTCGGTCTTGGCGTGAATCGGAATCACCTTGTGGTAATCGGCGCTGAAACCGCTCGCCGCGCGCGCCCTTTCACGCTGCTCGGCCATGGCGCGCTCGAACCCCTCCAGATCCAGGGACAGCCCGTGCTCGAGGGCGAAATCCCGGGTCAGATCCACCGGAAAGCCGTAAGTGTCGTAGAGGAGGAAAATCAAATCGCCGGGAATGCGTTTGCCCTCCAGCTTCTTCAAGCCGTCCTCGAGCACCCGCATGCCCTGTTCCAGAGTTTCGGCGAAACGCGCCTCCTCTCGCTTCAGCACCTGTTCGATCTGGGCCTGGTGGGAAACGATTTCGGGATAGGCGTCGCCCATCACCTCGGCCAAAGGGGCGACCAAGCGATGGAAGAAAATCTCGCGGATGCCCAGCCGGTAGCCGTGGCGAATCGCCCGCCGGATGATCCGGCGAAGCACATAGCCACGCCCTTCGTTGGAGGGCAATACCCCGTCGGCGATCAAGAAAGCGGCGGCGCGGGTATGATCGGCGATCACCTTGAGGGAGTTGCCGCTCAAGTCGTCGGTGCCGGCCAAATCGGCGGCGGCGCGGATCAGATGGCGGAACAGGTCGATGTCGTAGTTGCTGTGCACCCCCTGCAACACGGCGGCGATCCGCTCCACCCCCATGCCGGTATCCACCGAAGGCTTGGGGAGCGGCGTCAAAGTCCCGTCGGGGGCGCGGTCGTACTGCATGAACACCAGATTCCAGATTTCCACGTAACGATCCCCCTCGGCGTCGGGCGAACCCGGCGGCCCGCCGGCCACTTCCGGGCCGTGGTCGTAGAAAATCTCGGTGCAGGGGCCGCACGGCCCCACCTCGCCCATGGACCAGAAATTATCGTGGGCGCCGATCCGGGCGAAGCGCTCGGGAGAAACTTTCATCTCCTTGAGCCAGATGTCGGCCGCCTCGTCGTCTTCCTCGTAGACCGTCACCCAGAGTTTTTCCTCGGGAATCGCCAGGACGCCGGTGAGAAATTCCCAGGCGTATTGGATCGCCTCGCGCTTGAAATAATCGCCGAAGCTGAAATTGCCCAGCATTTCGAAGAAAGTGTGATGGCGAGCGGTATAACCCACGTTTTCCAAATCGTTGTGCTTGCCGCCGGCGCGCAGGCACTTTTGACTGGAGGCCGCCCGGGTGTAATCGCGATGCTCGCGGCCGAGGAAAATATCCTTGAACGGCACCATTCCGGCGTTGGTGAACAGCAAGGTGGGATCCCGCTGGGGAATAAGGGGAGCGGACGGCACAATGGTGTGGCCGCGCTCGCGGAAATAGTCCAGAAATTGTTCTCGGATGGCCGAAGTCGTCAATCGTTTCATCAATCCCTCAACAGGCTGCGAATCTGCTCCGTCTCGAATCCTCGCTGCGCCAGGAAACGGTAGCGTTTGCCGTATTCATTGCGGCTTTGGACCGGCCGCTCCCCGAACTTGCGCCGGTACACCGTCTCCAAAACCTGCTCCCAATCGATCGCCAATTCCGCCAGGACCTGCTCGATCAATCCATCCTCGATCCCTTTTTGCCTGAGTTCGAAGCGGATTTTGACCGGCCCGTGGCCGCGCTCGCTGCGGGCGCGGATAAAACTTTCCACGAACCGGCGCTCGTCCTGCCAACCGGCGGCCTGAAGCTCCTCGATCACCGCCTGCGCCAGATTTTCGGGAAAACCCCGTCCGCGCAGTTTCCACAGCAATTCCCGCGCGCTGTGCTCGCGCCGGGCCAAGAGCTTCAGGCAAAGTTCCTTTATTTTAACGCGTTCTTCGCCCCCGCTCAGCTTTCCTTACTCCTCCACGGGGGCTTCGGCGTCGGAAGGTTCCTCGGCGGAGACGCTGCCGAAGACTTTCTCGCGGATTTTCCGTTCCAATTCCTGCACGAGTTCAGGATGCGCCTTCAAATGCTGGCGAACGTTGTCCTTGCCCTGACCGATGCGGTCCTTGTCGATACTGTACCAGGCGCCGGACTTTTGCACGAAACCGTGCTCCACCCCCAAATCGATCAGTTCCCCCTCCTTGGAGATGCCTTCATTGTAGAGAATCTCGAAACCCGCGGTCTTGAAAGGCGGCGCCACCTTGTTCTTGACCACCTTCACCTTGGTGTCGTTGCCGAGGACTTCGTCCCCCTTCTTGATCGCGCCGATCCGCCGGATATCGAGACGCACCGAGGAATAGAACTTGAGCGCGTTGCCACCGGTAGTGGTCTCGGGATTGCCGAACATCACCCCGATTTTCATCCGGATCTGGTTGATGAAAATCACCAAGGCGTTGGAGCGCTTGATGTTGGCGGTCAATTTGCGTAGCGCCTGGGACATCAAACGCGCCTGCAGGCCCACGTGGGCGTCGCCCATCTCGCCCTCGATCTCGGCCTTGGGCGTCAAAGCCGCCACCGAGTCCACCACGATGATGTCCACCGCCCCGGAGCGAACCAGCATGTCGACGATTTCCAACGCCTGTTCGCCGGTATCGGGCTGGGAAATCAAAAGATCATCCAGATTGACTCCGAGGCGCTTGGCGTAGGCCGGATCCAACGCGTGCTCGGCGTCCACGAACGCCGCCACGCCGTCTCGCTTCTGAGCCTGAGCGATGGTGGACAAGGCCAGGGTGGTCTTGCCCGAGGATTCGGGGCCGTAGATCTCCACGACCCGCCCCTTGGGTAGACCGCCGATTCCCAGCGCCAAATCCAGGGTCAAGGAGCCGGTGGGAATCGCCTCCACGTCGCGCGCCGGTCCGGCATCGCCGAGCCGCATCACCGATCCTTTTCCGTACTGCTTCTCGATCTGCATCAGCGCGGCGCCCAGCGCCTTGCGCTTGTTCTCGTCTAACATAATCCGCTACTCGTTTGCTCGCTGTAATCACAAAATTATGGCACAACTTGGGACCTGTCCGCTTAGAACAACTCCATTACGTATCATCCTCGACCGCACGACTCAGTATAGCGCTTCACTGCGCCACCGCGGGCCAACGATCGATCACCTGGTAACGGGCCCCCTCCGGGCTCAGCTCCGAGGCCACCAACACAAAATCCCGCACCGGCCAACGAATCGGCTCGATCTCCCGGCTCACCTGCCGTTTTCTGACTTTTCGCGCCAAGGTCAAGTGAGGGCGAAACGGGCGTTTTTCGGGTTTGAACCCCAGTTTGCGCACGCCCCGCTTCAAACTTTCGATCAGTTCGGACAAAGACTGAGGAACGGTTTCGGCGGTCAAACATAAGACGGCCGGACGCACCCAATGTTCCAACCGGCCGAAGCTCAATTCGCAAGGCACGACGGGGACCTTCTCCGCCAGCGCTTTAAGGTCCGCCACCTGGTCGCCGGGCACTTCGCCCAAAAACAGCAAGGTGATGTGAATCTTCTCCGGGTCGACCGGTTTCCCCCGGTCCAAACCCAATTGGTCGCGCACCCGGACCAACTCGGCCCGCAGCGACTCGTCCGGCCAAAGCGCGAAAAACAAGCGTTTAGAATCGGTGGCAGACATCCAAAACCCCTTCCAGCGCCCGAGCAACCGCTTGCCGGCGCACGTTTTCCCGATCCCCCGACAACTGAAGCCGTTCGGTGCGGTACGGGCGGTCTTTGACCTGCCACGCCAACCACACCCGTCCCACCGGCTTGTCCGGGGTTCCCCCGCCGGGACCGGCGATTCCGCTCACCGCCACCGCCACTTGCGCCCGACTGTGGGCGAGCGCGCCCGCGGCCATCTCCGCCACCACCGCCTCGCTCACCGCGCCATACCGATTCAGGGTCTCGGCCTTGACGCCGAGCATTTCCATCTTGGCTTGGTTACTATAAGTGACGAATCCGCGCTCGAACCATTCGGAACTTCCCGCCACATCGGTCAGGCACTTGGCGATCCAACCGCCGGTGCACGATTCGGCGGTGGCCAAGCATAAACTTTTGCCGCGCAGACATTGTCCGACTTCCATGGCTAGAGATTCCAGCATCGCCCGCCTCACTTGGCTTTTCCTCACCACCCTTTCGGTCCTGGGCGGCTGCGCCCATCGACAAACCATTTCCTCCCCCTATCCATTCTGGGGTGAGAAAATCTCCTTGCCCGGAACCGCCGAATCCCCCTCCCTCGAGGGGCAGTTCAAACCGTCCTACTCGGCCGATCCCGCCGCGTGCCTGCTTTTGGTTCACGGCATGAACGAATACATCGGCCGCTACGGGGAAATCGCAGCGCATTTCGCGCCAAACTATCACGTCGCCGGCATCGACCTCTACGCCCACGGCCTGTCCAATCCCATCATCGCCGCCGCGGAGGCGCGCCTGCGCCAAGGCACTGCGGCCGCCGACGTCAGTCGAGCCTACCAAGCCCAGGCGTCTTTGCGCAATCTGGACCTTCTGCGCGACAATTTCGCCCGCGCCCTCCGCTACCTGGCGCGGCGCTGCCCGGAAAAGCCCGTTTTCATTCTCGCCCACAGCCTGGGAGGACTGGTCGCCGCTTCCCATTTTATGCAATCCGGGGCGAATAAAACATCGCCCTGTCCAATCGGCGGCATCGTCCTGTTGGGGCCGGCTTTTTCCGTCCCGGATATTCCCGGCTGGCGCGGCTGGCTGCAAAACCCCTTGATTCAGTTTTCCTTTTTCGCCGAATCGAATTTTTTATACCGGGGAGACGACCCACTGCCGTGGTTTCTGGCCAAGCAAATCGTCGCCGTCCCCGCCACCCTCCTCCTCCGCGGCACGTTCGAAGCGGCCTCCTGGCCAGGCATTCGCGCCCTGACCACACCGGTCACCCCGCCCTGGGTTCCCTTCTATCTCAGCGATTGGGAAGTGGAACAGGCCCGCCATCTCGCCGACGGCTACATCATCCGCCGCACCCTCCCCCGCTTCGCCAAGGGGGTGGAACGGGAAATCGTCCGTTTTCGCCGCCACATGGAGAAGTTCGACCTGCCCTATTTACTGGTCTATTCCGGCCACGACCCGATCACCGCCGCCCGGGGCAACGAGGAATTCATACAAGCCACCCGGACCAATCATCCCGACAACCAAGTCATGGCCTTGGAGGCGCATTCCCATCACGAACACCTGTTCTCGTCGCCTCCCTTGCGCCGGGAAATTCTCCGGCGGATCGATGGGTGGATCGAAAAGCGATTGGAATAAATTGCTGAATAGGCCCGAGAAGCGGGCACAGACCTCGCCCAAGAGCGTCAGCCATTCCTACCGGTCCTGATCGTCACGGAAAACCGCCTCCCGGCGATCCCCGCGTGAAGTGTCGGATTACCAGACCCGACCCTGCAGTCGCCCCGACCCTCGTTGTCGTTCACCCCGGGACATGTTATCTTTCAATAAGATTCTGAATATACACACTTCATGACGCTAACCCAAGAAGACATCGACTTCATCAAAAAACATCTGAGCGAGTGGCTGACCGAGCAGAGTCTCGGCAAACCGCCGGTGGTGTATGAAATCGAACTGCGCGAGCGGATGGTGCGAGTGGAAGAAGAGCTCAGGCACCAGCGCGAACTCATGCAGCAGGGCTTCGTGCACATGGAAAGGCGCTTCGAGCTGATGGAGCAGCGTCAGCAGGAATTGCGCGAGGATATGATAGCCCGCTTCGAGCAAGTGGATAAACGCTTCGAGCAAGTGGATAAACGCTTCGAGCAAGTGGATAAACGCTTCGACGAGATGCTCAAACGCCACGATCGCCATTTTCTGTGGCTGATCGGTTTCATCGCGACGGTGGGCGGGCTGATCATCGCGGCCGGAAAATGGATGTGAGGAAAAGAAGGGCAAAAACCATGTGATTGCCCTTGATTCGTTCAACTCTCCGCTGCTTCCGCCTCACCTGCTTTGGACAAAAATTCGGCGAAGAAAACCGCCATCACCCCGACAAAAAGCCCCAACACCAACCCCAAAGCCACGATCATTTTCCGAGAGATCCCCACCGGTGCGGGAGATCGCATCGGCGGAACGATGGCCCGGGTCATGCGCATGTTTTCCAAGTTGGTCTCGGCTTGGGTCACCTTCAATTTCTGCACCTGAATCGACCGTTCGGTATCGGCGATCTGCTTCTTCAATTCCTCGCGGCGATTCTTCTGGCCGATCAATAGCCGCTCTTGCAGCGCCTGAAGCCGCTGATTATCCTCTTGAATCTGATTGTCCACCAAAAGCATCGTCATGGCGGCGGAAGCATCCTTCACCGTGGCGATTCGGGCATACCGCGCGCGGGACGCCTCCAAGCGCTCCCGAAGCTGCTGGATCTCGTCCTTCAACAAAGCATCCAGATCGTCCAAGCGTTCCAGTTCCGCGGCAAGCACCGTCTTCTGATCCTCGAGCTGCTGCACCCGACTCTTCTCCGCCTGCAGACGCGCTTCGAACTCGGTGCGGGCGATATCGAGCATGCGCTGGTGGTCCTTGAACAACAGATCGAGCGCCTCGTTGATCACTCCCAAGTAAACCGACTGATCCTTCTTGGGCCCCTTCCCCTCTATTACCAGCATTTGACTTCCCTTCGGAAGCCGGGCTTCAACTTCAAGGCCTTCATATTCCGGCTGGCGGGCGATCAGATCCGAACGAGCCTTGACGACATACCCTTCCTTGACCTTGGCCAGCACCGTATTCGGATCCTCGACCAATTGCAGATCGCCGTTGACGGGCACGGTACCGATTTCCACATTGGCCCGATAGAAGTATTTTTTCGGTAACAGTAGCGCCGCCGCCACACTGGCGGTCACCGCCAGCAACAAGACCACCCAAAGCACCCATTGGCGACGCACCAGCACCCGCCAAAGATCCACCAGATTGATTTCATCCTCGGGCGGATAATACATGATCGGCATTTGCCCTTGTCCGGGCGGCACTTCTTGCATCGCTTTTTTGTCATCCATTATTTAGGCCAACCTCAAGCTTATCAAAGGTTATTCGACACATCCCCAACCAAGCGTCGCATTCTATCCAGAAACACCTGGCGATCAAAGCGCCGGGCGCGGATTTCACACGCCTTGCGCATCGCCCTCGCCCGCACCGGGGTCAATTGCTCCACCGCCTCGCAAATCGCCTCCGGAGAGGGATCCGGAGGCAGCAAAATTCCGGTTTTCCCGTCCACGACGGTCTCCAGCACCCCCCCTTCGGCCACCCCGATCACCGGCTTGCCCGCCGCCATGGATTCCACCGGGGACATGCCGAAATCCTCCTCGCGCGGAAGATAAATCGTCGCCACCGCCTGTCCGATCAACCGTCGAAGCCTCTCATCGTCCACCCAACCGACAAACTGGATGTTCGACGCCCCCTCGGCCAGCTCCCTAAGCCACCCACCCTCCTCGCCGCCGGACACCACGATCAGTTTCCGCTCGGGCATTCGCCGGAACGCCGCAACGATCCGGTCCACTCGCTTCAAAGGATCCAAGCGAGCCAGGGAAAGATAGTACCCTTCCTGCCCCAACCAACGGAATCGCCCAGTCTCCACCGGGGGATAGACCACCTCCCCTTCCACCTCCAAATAACGCCGAAGCCGCCCACGCACGTTCTCGGAATTGCATACCACCCGGTCCATCCGCCGAATCGCGTCCTCGTACCCGCGCCGAAAATAGGCACAGAGCGCCAGAAACCCGGGCCGCTGCCAGACAGGCAGGCGCTGCAGGAAGAACGCACGCTGATCGTACAAAAACCGGGGAGGCGAATGACAATAATAAATCGTCCGGACATGATCCATGCCGGCCGCGGCCAAGGGCGCATAGGAGCCGCTGAACAAGGCGACTTCGGTCCTCCCGGGCAATCGACATCGCCGCCATGCCCGGATCAAGGCCAGGGTTCGCGAGAGAGGATGGCTCGCGCCGACACCGAGAGAGCGAATATTCCCCCCGGGCCACCCCTCGTGTTGCAAGGGGTCGGCGACGAAGCCGGTCACCAAAGGCCACTCCAACCCTTGGGCCAAGGTCATGGCCAATCGCTCTCCGCCCCCGCGGATAGCGAAGTAGTCGTGCAAGACCGCACCGGCAGGGAATGTCACTGAAATATCCGTTTCAAAAGCGGCACACAAGCATTATTTTCCCGCGATCGCAAACAACGCCGCGATGATCAGTGCGGTTTGCCCCGTCATCAGGCTCACCAGCCAGCGCAAGGTCGAGGCCCGCACCTGCTCGATCTCCCTGGTCAAACGGCCCTCGGCTTCGACCACTTCCTTGCGGACGGTTTCGATTTCTTTGGCAAGTCGGGCCTCGACCTCGACGACTTCCTTGCGGACGGTTTCGATTTCCTTGGCAAGACGGCCCTCGGCCTCGACGATTTCCTTGCGGACGGTTTCGATTTCCTTGGCAAGACGGCCCTCGGCCTCGACGATTTCCTTGCGGACGACTTCGATCTCCTTGGCAAGACGGCCCTCGGCCTCGGCGATTTCCTTACGGACGATTTCGATTTCTTTTTGAAGACGCAGCTCGGTTTCATTTAAACCGGACTGGGTGGCCAGATCCCTAACCTCGGGATAACGCTCTTCCATCCGCTCGAAGGCCTCGGCGATCAGCCTGGCCCGCGTCTTGTCGTCAGGCGCGGATGAAAGTTGCTCGTAAAATTGGATAACGGATGTCATGGGGATCACGGGGTCAAGTTTTGCAATCAAGCAGTCTTTCGTTCTATCGCTTCGAGCCAGTGCACCGCCCGGCTGACAGTAGCAGTTGAAGCGGACGCAGACCTCGCCCAACAGCGTCAGCCATTCCCGCCGGTCCTGATCGTCGCGGAAAACTGCTTCCTGGCGCTCCCGGCGCGAAGTGACATGATAAAGCCTGCAAGACCCTTTTTGTGCCTTTTGTGTTTAAAAAAATGCATTGATACCCACCTCCTTGAAATATATTATGGTATATACCATTTCAAGAGGAGGCAGCGATGGGCCAAACAGCCAAACTTTTTTCCAACGGTCGCAGCCAGGCGGTGCGTTTGCCGGCCGCGTTTCGATTCGAAGGCACGGAAGTCTACATCCGCCGGGACCCGGAAACGGGCGACGTGATTTTGTCCCGCAAACCGACGGATTGGGATGCCTTTTTCGACGCACTCAAAGGCGCCGAAATACCGGCCGACTTCCTGGATGAAACCGAGCGCAACCAGGAGGCTCAGGAACGCGACCCCTTTGAAGGATGGTGCGAATGAAGCGATATATGCTCAACACCAATACAGTGAGTCATCTGATCAAGGGGCATCCAACGGTCAGCCGGCACGTGGTGACCGTACCGATGTCCTCGCTTTGTATATCGGCCATCACCGAAGGTGAATTGTGTTTTGGGTTAGCAAAACGGCCGAATGCAAAACGCCTTCATACCGTGGTGAAGGAGTTTTTGCTACGCGTTGATGTCCTACCTTGGGATAGCGCCATTGCAAGGCGCTATGGCTCCGTGCGAGCTGCGATGGAGCATCGAGGCAAGATACTGGCTTCACTGGATCTGTTGATTGCCGCACATGCGCTGGACGCAAAAGCGGTTTTAGTGACAAACGACCAAGCTTTCAGTCAAGTAGACGACCTGCGTCTCGAAGACTGGACGAAGGCTTAAGAGTCACCGGGGTCTCAAGTCTTGCAATCACGCATAGAATGTTGGAATGCAAGACCTGTCTCGTGACCCCAGCGCTCGTTCTTCAGCGCTTCTCTTTTTTGCCTTGATCTAGATGCATTTGAAAGAATATATTGATGATTTGATGATAAATGAATAGGAATCAATATGCGAACTACCTTAACGATCGAAGATCAACTCGCCGCAGAGCTCAAGGAACTCGCCCACCACAGCGGTAAGTCGTTCAAGCAAATCGTCAATGAGGCACTGGACGCGGGATTACAGGGATTGAAACACCCCAAAGGGCGACCGTATCATCTGCAGCCCGCGACGATGGGCCCGGCCCGACCCGGAATCGACCTGGACAAAGCCCTCCAATTGGCCACGGAGATGGAAGATGCGGCCATCGCTCACGAGCTCGAGCAGCGCAAATGATCCTCGTGGACGCCAACTTGCTGCTCTATGCAGTCAATCGGGATCTCCCGCCACACCCCACCGCGCGCATCTGGTTCGAAGATATCCTGTCGGGCAATGAAAGGGTGGGATTTCCCTGGGTGGTTCTGCTGGCATTTCTGCGCATTGCGACTTCCAAACGGATTTTCGAGCGCCCCCTTCCAGTGGAAAAGGCCAATGCTTACGTAGACGAGTGGTTGAGTCAGCCGGTGGCAACAACTTTGGTACCCGGCGCCGCCCATTGGGCGATTCTGCGAAACCTCCTGAATCAAACCGGAACCGGCGGCAACTTGACCACCGATGCGCATATCGCTGCTTTGGCTTTGGAGCATGGCTGCACGGTATGCTCCATCGATAACGACTTCAAACGTTTTCCTGGACTAAGGCATATCGATCCCCTGAAATAAGGGGGTCAAATTCGTATCATTGGTATCGACGAACAGCGCGTCGGCGGACTGCTCAGCGGCCGTTATCGCCATACATATCATCGCGCCGCAAGCTCAAATCCTCGGGCCATTGGCCGACCTGGTCGACCGGCGCGCGCGGGCCGGCGGCGGTGCGTTCGGCCGGGCCGCGGCTGCTCAGAAAATCAATGAAATCCTCCACTTTCGCCACCCGCTCGGGCGGCAGTTCCTTGAGCTTGTTGACCAGGGGCTGGATGTCGTGGGCGTGCATGGTTGTGTTACTCCTTCCTTAGCCACTTCAGGCCGCCGACCAGCGTTTGGCCTGATGCTGAATGATCAACTCTAGGCCTCAAAAGTCAACTTCAAGTCCTCGTCCGGTCTGCGTTCGTTCCGGTCGAAGACCAGCATATCCGCGCTGACCGATAGTGCCACGACCAGGCGCCGCAGCACGTCCAAGGCGGGTTGAATCGAACCATTCTCATGGCGCTGAATCTGGATTACGCAAGGTAGCATAAACGCTTTTATAAATACAGTTAGGGTCACTTCTTTACCCAACGCGCCGTAAAACCCCGTCATTCATGGCGAGGCTATAAGGCGCGGCCTCTATGCTATGTAGAGTGGAACGGGGCGAGAACAGGGAGCGGTTCGAGTGGATATTGGCGAATCATGGATTGAACAAGTAATTTCCGTTCGTATGCGAAGGGAGGCAGGGAATACTATAATGTAAAGAACTGCCCCCCTTGAGCCGCCAGCCATTCCCGCCGGTCCTGATCGTCGCGGAAAACCGCCTCCCGGCGATCCCCGCGCGAAGTCACGTGATAAAGCCCGTCCGCTCAATACGAAGGGGGCTTGCCATAAGGGCAGTTTAGTACGAATCCGCTGGATTGCAAGACCTGATCCTTTTACTCTCTTTTGCTTTATTTCCCCGCGATCGCGAACAACGCCGCGATGATCAAAGCCGTTTGCCCCGTCATCAAACCGACCAGCCAACGCAGCGTCGACGACCGGACCTGCTCGATTTCCTTGCGCACAGACTCGATTTCCTTGACCAGCCGGCCTTCGGCCTCGACGATCTCCCTGCGGACAGCCTCGATTTCCTTGGCCAGCCGGCCTTCGGCCTCGACGATTTCCTTGCGGACGGTTTCAATCTCCTTCTGGAGACGCAGTTCGGTTTCATTCAAGCCGGATTGGGTGGCCAACTCCTTGACCTCGGGATAGCGCTCTTCCATCCGCTCGAAAGCCTCGGCGATCAACCGGGCCCGGGTCTTATCGTCGGGCGCGGAGGAAAGTTGCTCGTAGAATTGAATGACGGAAGTCATGAAGAAAAAATAGCATCCCGCGCCTATCGCGGCAACCCTCATGAGTCATGCCGGGGTCAAGTCTTGCAATCACTCATGGAATATTGGAATGTGAGAACTGGCACCGGTGCCCCTGTGTTGCTCTAGGCGGCAACAAGCTTCTTGACCTTGAGCTCTTTACGATGCTGCTCAGCATGCCAAAGTTCATATTGGGACTGCTGGTTCAGCCAGCTCTCTGCCGATGTATCAAACGCGATAGAAAGCCGGATGGCCATTTCGGGACTAATACCAGCCTTTCCGTTCAACACAGCGCTCAGGGTTTTGCGACTTACTCCTAATGCTTCTGCCGCGGCCGTTACAGAGAGACCAAGAGGCTCAAGACAAAGCTCACGCAATACTTCACCTGGATGGGGGGGGTTGTGCATCAACATCGGTACTACCTTAGTGGTAATCTTCATAGTTCACTATCTCGGCGTCTCCGTCCTCGAACCGGAACGTCACTCGCCAGTTACCACTGACCGTCACTGACCAAATTCCGGCACGACTCCCCGAGAGCTCGTGCAGCCGAAGGCCTGGTAAGTCCATATCTTTGGCGTCTGAAGCTGCATTGAGTCTACCGAGAATAAGCCGAAGCCTATTTGCATGAGCGGCCTGAATCCCTGCGGTGTTGCCGGGTTTGAAGAATTTGGCCAAGCCCTTGTGCTTGAAGCTTCGAATCATTGCTTGACTGTACCTTGTAACGTATCAGGTGTCAACGCACATAGCGTTCCGATCAACCGGCGCGGCGGTTAGCCGCGTCTGAGTTGAACCGGTTGTGAATATTCGGGGTCAGAGAGCTAGAGGGGTCTACCCTCGGATTTGCAGGTTAGCGGAACCCCCGCATAGACGGTAAGATGGTCCTTGGGTAAGCGATCAGCAAACCCCATCTAAAATTTACCCTCCGTTTGCGCTACGCTCTCGTTTTTTCCAATCAAGAGGTAGCCATGCCCCCACCGAGAAAGAGCAATTCTGGCAAGAACACTTTGACGCCTGGCGGGTGAGCGGCCTGTCGCAGGCGGAGTATTGCAAGCAGCACGGCCTCAAGTTCAGCCATTTCGCCTACTGGCGCACCCGCAACAACAAGCAGCGGCGCAAGCTCGTGCCCCTGTGGGTGCCGCCGGCATCTGGTAAGCGGTCAGTTAACCACTCCCTGTTCAAGCTCGATGTTCCATGGTAGCAAGGCCCGGATTTGCTCTGGTGCGGTTGCTTCGGGCAGTTTGGTGAACACTGTTTTGAGGTAGGCGTAAGGCTCCAGCCCATTAGCCTTGGCCGTTTCAATCAGGCTATACGGTGCCGCACAGCACAAAAGGGTCAGGTCTTGCAATCCAGCATATTCAGCACAAAAGGGTCAGGTCTGGTGGGCATCGGTGTCAGTTCTCGTATTCATGCATGATTGCAAGACCTAAGCCTTTGACCTTAAGCATTGGCCTTTTCCACTGGAAGGGGGCGTATTCCACGCCCAGCCGGGAAGCCGGGGCGGGGTCGAGCGGCATATCCGCCGGGGCGAACAATTGGGAAATCTCATCGAGTCACGTTACGGCGTAACGCATCCTCGGCAATGGCGGGCCAAGCATCTGCGATGGGCGCTCGAGCATGGCTTGGCGGATTTATCCCCCGGCACCCGTTATCATTATTGGCGCAGTGCCCGGGCCTGCGTGGCGGCCTTGGGGAAATGGCCCGAATGGGAACCGCATCTTAAGGGATCCTGGAACCGGCCGGACGGCAAGAAAAAAAATTCTCGGACTGGCGGTCGTCCGCCAAGAATGGCGTATCGGGCTTCGTCTGGATAATCCATACCGTATCTTTAGTCTTTGACCCAGTTGGCTATGCGAATTCCTGGCGCATTTTCAAATTGCTTTATGTTGTTGGTGATGACCACCAAGCCTTGCGACCTAGCGTGACCTGCAATCATTTCGTCGTAAGGGCCAATCGGACGGCCTATTTTCTTCAATTCCGCCCTGAGCTGCCCCGTATGCGCTGCGGCGTCGTTGTCGTAGGGCAATACCTCCAAACGGGCAGCGAACCCCTCGATTTCCCGAAGATTCCGGTCTACTGCGGCGGAAGCCTCCGCGCCATAAATCAACTCCATGAGCGTTATCGTTGAAATACACATTTGGCCATCGTGAGCCTTGAACGCCTCTCGAACTTCACTGGGTTTGTTCTTGATGGTGTAAATAGCGATATTGGTGTCGAGCATGTACTTCAACATCAAAGATCCTCGCGCTCTTGGTGTGTTGGCTGCTCGCGGCTCGGCATGAAATCATCGGAAACACCCTCCCCGTCAAACCATGTATCCCAAGATTCTCCAGCAGGCGTGATGATCCGGGCTCGCCCCTGAATAACGATGTCTACCTGTTTTACGGTATCCGGGTAGGCTACCGGCTTGGGAAGCCGTAAAGCCTGACTCTTGTTGCTCTTGAAAATACTGGCTCGTTCCATTTTAAATTCACCTTTCAATTCAATATTCTGATACATTCCGCATGTATATCCCAGCTTAGTGATGATGATGGGGTATGTCAACGGTATATCCCAGCCCGGTGCGATCATCGGTACGCGAACCGGGTGGGCCGCGCGGTTGTCGTCGAAGATCTCGATCTGCTGGATTTCCGCTGAAAACAGTTGGTTGCAGTTTTACAAATACTTCTTGAACATCGACGCGGCCACCGCCACGGAAATCCCGAACAGGGCCGCGAACGGCAATACCACGAAGTTCGGATGGACCGACACCGGCAAAGCCAAATAGACAATCCAGGGCAGGATCAACGAGGGGCCGATCAGGCGTTTGGTGTGATGATAGACGAAGCGATTCCCGTCCGCCCCCGTATTTTCTCAGATCCCTCTGGACCAATCCGCAAAAGGGTCACGCAAAAGCGCAAAAGGGTCAGGTCTTGTATTCCAACATTTCATGCGTGATTGCAAGACTTGACCCCGGCATTTCTATTTTAGTATTGAATACAGACCGAAATGTGTATATATTTCGAAATATATACACATAGGAGTTTTTATATGAGAACCAACATTGTCATTGACGAGGAACTGATGACCGATGCGCTCGAACTCACCGGCCTCAAGACCAAAAGAGAAGCCGTCGAGCTTGCACTTAAGACGCTGATCAAATTAAAAAAACAAGAAAATATTAAGGCATACAAAGGAAAGCTCAAGTGGGAAGGCGACCTTGAGGAATCGAGAAAGACGCGATGATTCTTGTGGACTCCAGCGTTTGGATCGACTACTTCAACGGCCTGGATACACCCCATACCGACAAGCTGGACAGCTTGCTGGGCATAGAACCGGTGGGCGTCGGCGATCTTATTTTGACTGAAGTGCTGCAGGGATTCCGTTCCGATAGGGACTATCGAACGGCAAAACAATTGTTCGCCTCGCTGGAACTATTCGAAATGCTCGGCCGGGAGATTGCTATCAAATCCGCTGAAAACTTTAGATCGTTGCGAAAACGGGGCATTACGGTTAGAAAAACGGTCGATACGATCATTGCCACTTTCTGCATTGAGGCCAGGCATGCCCTCCTTTTTTCAGACAAGGACTTCCTTCCATTTGTCGAATATCTCGGTTTACGTGCGGTTCTGAGCGACACCTAGCTTGGGGTCCGGGGTCAGTTCTTTACTTTTATAGCCCGCCCTGTCTCCTTTGGCATCCGAACGGGGATCACTTCTTCAATCCATGATTCGAGCAAAAGGCAAAAGGGTCAGGTCTTGCAATCCAGCATATTGGGGTGGACGCCGGTGTCAGTTCTCATATTCCATGCATGATTGTAAGACCTGAACATCCCGCTGGTATTTTCAAGCTATTTCGAGCTAGTTTTCTCTGGTGAAGCTATCCTGAGCTCATACGCCCTTCCCTGTTTGAGCATTCGAAATAGCACGCGGCACAGATGGCGCCCCAACGCACGGATAGCCTGATTATGGCTCTTACCCTGGGCGCGCTTTTTCTCATAGAAGCGCTGTGATTCAGGAACCTGCTTTCGGTGCCGATCGACACCCACCAGCATCGCCGCTTTTGCGCGCGTATTCACATGCTTTGGGTTCTTCGAGCCGCGCTGATTTCCTGAGCTGTTGTCGAGGTTCGCCATGCCCACGTAGACCGCAAGACTACCTTCTTTGGCGAAGCGCTCGATGGTACCGAGTTCACCGGCCAGCTCCGACGCACATACGGTCGCAAAGCCGGGTATGGTATCGACCAGCTGTGCAATCTCTGACTGGCCCATGAGTTCTTCACAGCGGACTTCAAGCGCCTTTATCTTCTGTCTCAGGTCCAGTATTCGACGGGCATCTTCAACAATCATCGGGCCGACCCACTCAACATCGTGGCTGAAGCTCGCAGCCTTCTGCCAACCGCCTATCACCTCGACGTATGTGCGTCCGATGCCTTTGATCGAAAGCACCGTCTTCCGACGGATACGGGCAAGCTTACGAAGGTCGTCACTATAGGTGATAAAGTTCAAAAACCAGAGGTTTTCCGCATCCTTGGTGATTGCCAGCAATCCGGGGCAAACCGCCTGCAAATCAGCCTGCATGCGGCTCAGAAGGCGACTTTTCTCATTAACCAGCGAACGGCGCCGGCGGGTCAGACGCTTCAGTTTTTCGTTCTCAACCGGCGTTGCTGAGACCTCCTGGAGCACCCCTTTGGCCGATGGGAGATAGTCCCGCAGCTGGAACAGCTCGAGGCCTTTCCGTGCATCGATTCGGTCTGTTTTAGCCGCCGCCGGGAAAATCTCCTTGAAGCGGGCAAGCTTCAGATTATTGATATTGAAAAGGCGATAACCATGGGAGCGCACGAGGGTGTCCAACGGGCGAGCCCAGCCGTTATACCCTTCCATGGCCACCGAGACCTCACCCCCATAGCGATGGTGGTGGTGTTCGATTCGCTCGAAGAAAAGCTCGAAGCCTTCCGGCCGGTGGGGCAGGTCGAATTCGTCCAGCACTTCTCCACAGGGCAGGCCGATCGCTACACTGTGACTGTGACAGCCCACATCAATGCTGACGCGAATGTCGGAGGTTGTTGTCATTGTTGGTGTCTCCGTAAGTCAGAACCAGTAGAAGAAAATCATCCGCCGGTCTCGTCTACTTACAGAGCCACATCAGAGAGCTGATCGGCACCATCCCGTTCGACCCACCGGATGATGCAGGGTGGCGGGGGCGGCATTTCAGGTTCGAGTGAGCCGAAACCGGCCACCGACCCCAGGAGCCACACCCCCGCCGAAGTCAATCTTACCTATTATGCGGGGGCTCCGCTAACCTGCAAATCCGATGGTAGACCCCAGGCTCCCCCGCTTTTGCGCTGACCCCCTTTTGTTGTGATTGGCTCGCTTGATAGCAAACTCTGACAGCCGTATAGTGAAACAGAGTTAGCCGTATTATGTGGGGGATCGATGGAGGATATTAAATTGACTATTCGCCTGCCGAAACAGGACGTGGCGTTTGCCAAAACCTATGCACAGGCTCACGGCATCACGGTCACGGAGTTCATAGACCGATACCTAAGGCGTATGCGATCATTGGAAAAGCATACGCCCACCCCTGAGTTAGACACCATGATAGGCTTGATTCCCGCCGATATCGATGCCGAATCGGAATATCAGCGTCATCTGCTGGACAAGCACCGGCCATGATATTGGTGGACTTGAACGTGGTGCTCGACGTGTTACAACGTCGTGAACCGCACTTTCACGCTTCGGCGAGGGTGATGGAAAAATCGGTTCGCGGCGAGATTCGAGCGTATCTGCCGGCACACGCTTTTACCACCATCCATTATCTCGTGCAGCGCTACCAGAATCGAAGCAAAGCAGACGAAGCCATTGATTGGTTGCTTAAGTACTTCGAGGTGGCGAAAGTGGGGCGTGAAGAGCTGATAAGAGCACGCGGGATCAAGTTAACCGATTTTGAGGACAGCGTGGTAACCGCCGCTGCTCTGGATGCAGACTGCCGATGCGTGATTACACGAAACATCAAAGATTTTAAAGAAGCTCCGATAGACGCTCTCACGCCTGAAGAATTCTTGCTCACGCTTTAGCTGACCCCCTCTGTCATCAGCATCAACACCGACACGATGACACGAATGCGGGGCTCTCTGCCCCATTCGCTGGAACATTTCTCTGTAAGAGCGGCTCTTTAGCCGCGACCGCCGCACCTATCGCGCCCAAAGGCGCTCCTCCAACCGAACCCCTCCAGCGGGCTCTCGGGCTCTGATGCGAAGGAAGGCAGGGAGGGCTATAAAGTAAAGAACTGACCCCGGACCCGTCGTCCAGGTGCGCGCGCCGCGTCTAACGCCTTGAAGGCCCAGCTTTTTCATGAGTCGGGCTACCGTGCAGCGGGCCACCATGGTCTCTTCGCGCAAGAGTTGCCGCCAGACCTTGCGAACACCGTAAACACCGAAGTGCTCGTGCCAGACCCGGAGAATCTCAACTTCCAGTGCCCGATCCCGCTTGGCGCGAGCCGGTAGCCGCTCGGGATCTCGTTCTCGGGCTTTCTACTCATAATACGTGGACGGGGCAATCTGAAGCGCTTTGCAGATTGGCTCGACCCCGTGCGTCGCCCGGTGCTCGTCGATAAAATCCACCCTTATTTCTGTCGGCGGTCGAGCTCCGCCTGGGCAAAATAAGCGGATGCCTTGCGTAATATCTCGTTGGCCCGCTTCAACTCCCTGTTCTCACGTTCCAGCTGCTTGAGGCGTTCTCGCTCCGACGTGGCCATCCCACCACGAATCCCTTGATCCGTTTCCGTTTGCCGTACCCATTTGCGCAGTGTCTCCGGTGTGCAACCAATCTTTGACGCCACCGATTGGATCGCTGCCCACTGAGAACCATGCTCCGCTTGGTGATCCAATACCAGCCGAACCGCCCGTTCCCGGACTTCCGGCGCATATCTTATTCGCTTGTTCATGACTCCATCCTCTCAAGAAATGGAGTCTCCGGCAAAACCGGGGCGGTTCAGGTCCGAGTTGAGCGACTTGTTAGCCGTGGCATCGTATAAGCTGCCCGATACATACTTGTGAAGAATGCTTGATACAAGTGTTTGATAAGGGATACCTTCCTCTAGCGCCCGCCTTTGTAGAGCCTCTAGATCACGTGATGATATGCGAATATTTATGCGTTTATCTTTTTTAAATGTCTCTTCAGCGGCTTTCGCAAGTTGCTTCTTTCGCTGCGGAGTTAAGACAGACTTAAACTCCCCTGCTTCGAAATCACGCAGAATCTCTTTCTCTTCCTCATCAAGTTTCACTTTGCTCATGACTTGCCTCCAAGGTATTGCTTCGTAGCCTTTCTGCTTGGAATGATCGTTTTTAAGAAGATTTCATTATCACTTTCCACATATGGGACCAAACAGGCATATTCATCAACCTCTACAACGAATACCCGTTGATTCGGGTATTTAGCCTTGTTGGGGTGTTCAATATCGTCCAGCAATTGACCCTTTTGTATGTAGAACAAGATATCTTCAAAAGATATCTGGCGGTCTTCTATAAGTTGCTGATTTTTGAGATGATTCCAGCTGAAAGGCTTCATGTGGCCAATTTTAGCACATATATGTGTGCTTATTGGCATCATTCCTTTCGGCGTCGCCATAGGGGGGCAAGCCCATCGGCACTCGCCAAATATTTTTCGGGGCTCTATACCTTCAGGGGCGGCCTCACCCGTTACCTTTGCACCTCGCCTGCTTTCGTGCCTACGCATCAACCAGCCCGTCGCCGGAGCCACTGCAAGGCTCGATACCGGGCACGTGGCTTCCGCTTACCCGGGCGGGACTCTCAGCCGCTAGAATGGGCGGCATTGCCAAGCCGCTGCTGACCCCGAATATTTCCGCGACAAATGGGGTCAGACACGATTTTTATCTTTCCTCGGCCGCCCCACCCCTTTCGAGACAGCCCGTCGCCGGGCCAGTGCCTCGATTTGTTTTTTGAATCGATCGCCACCCAAGGCCCAGCCTTTGTGCGTGCAATCGCGGATCTCCGCCAGATCCTCGTCGGAAAGTTCGGTCTGGAATAATTGTCGGTAAGCCTGTTGCCTGGCCGCTTCATTGCGACCCAATCGCAGATATTCCTCGTGCGCCGTCAGCCAGTCGGCATTCAGTCCCGATGCCCCCTCTGCATTCCGGCGATAACTCGACCAAAGGTAGTCCCCGGGATGCGTCACCATCCCCGCCCTGACCGGATTGAGCTCGATGTAGCGCATCAGGGTCAGCAGATACCGCTCACTGTCCACCACCGTTGCCCGATAGCGTCCTTCCCAAAGCGTCCCGCTGCGCCGGTAGGTGGTATTGAAGTATTGGACATATCGTCGGCCCGCTGATTGAAAGACTTGACTGATGCTCTGGTCAAACTCAGGCGTCGCTAGCAGGTGGATATGGTTGGTCATCCAGACATAGGCATGAATCGACAGACCCTGCTTGGTGGCCGCTTCCACCAAGATATCGCGAAAAAACCGATAATCTTCGTCACCGGCAAAGATGACTTGCCGGTTGTTGCCACGCTGGATGATGTGCTGTGGCTGACCGGGAATGACATAACGGGGAAGACGGGCCATGGCATCCTCTTTCAATCTTTCAATAAAGCATAAAAACACCATAACACAATTATCGTGTCTGACCCCATTATTCCCTGTATTCCCTGCGCAACCCCCCCTTTTTTCCTCGGCTTTCAATTCAGTGCCGCCAGCGCCGCCTCGGGAGCCTTGTCGAGCACCTTGAGCAGGGCCAGGGCGGCGCCCGTTGGGCAACGCTTTCCCTGCTCCCAATTGCGGATGGTGTCGAGCGGCACATTAATTCGCTCAGAAAATTCCGCTTGACTTAAGCCCAGACGCTTACGAACCCGACGGATAAAACGGGCGGAGTCCAGCATGGCTTCGGCGTCATCTGAGGCTTTATGGGCGGCAATATCAGCTTCGGTGGTGGCGTCTACTCGAGCAGCGTCAATGCGTCCGGTTGTCAAAAAATCCGGAGCGGCGGGATCAATCTTCACGCGTACAGTTTTCATAATAACGAACCTCTCGCTGGTTGGCTTTGCGGGCTGAAATGATGCGCAGAGCACCGTGACGCGGGGTGTACACTACCACGAACAGGCGGTGTTCGATTTTGCCCATGAGTTGGTACCGATCCTCGCCGTAGCTATGGCGGGTGTCGGCCTGAACCAACCGATTCGGATCAAAAAATGCCCGTGCAGCATACGCAAAGTCAAAACCGCGCTCACGGAAGCATGCCTCGCTTTTATCTTCGTCCCATTCAAACTCCATCTTCCAAGTCTAGCCCATTGACCTACTACCAGACAAAGCTTTTCGCAGCACAATACGTTGACACTATGACGCCCTATAGCGCCAAGAACCAGCTAATAGGTAACCCTTTTTCCTCCTAAAAAGTGTAATGGAATGGTCCGTTCCACTCCCCAAACGGCCTCAAGTGGGCCAAAATGGGTAAGCTCTTGAATCAGGGCATCCATTAACCAACTGAATGGAGTGAAGAAAGAAAAAGGTGTCGGCGGTTGAAAAGGTGTCTGACCCCGTTTTCCTCATGACCCCGTTTTCCTGCATTATTCCTTTCGCCATTATTCCTTCCTTTTTTGGGCCTTCAAGCGGCCAGATCCAATCGGGCGTCAATCTCGTCCCAGGGTACCAAAATCTGACCCGCCTCGTTCTTCTCGATCATTCCCAGCCGCAGTAGCTTGATGACGTCACGGTGGACGTTCTTATAGTCCCGCCCCAAGGCCTTGGCTAGGGCGCGAATGCTGGTCGGACCCGACCGGCGCAGTTGCCGCAACAATCTGAACCGCTGCAGCGTCAGGGTCTTAAGCAGGGTTTCCAGATCAGTAAACAGGATTTCCGCCCGAGATTCTGGAGCTTTTTTGCCATGCTCGGCCCGATGCCAGGCGTCGATGACTTCGCGGGCAGCCTGGTTCACGGAACCAATAGTGATGGCCAGGGATTTTTTCATAATTTGCCTCCACGCGCTTTGGCCACATCGGCAAGAAAATCGGCGACCAGGGTTTCGATGTCAGCGAAGGCGTACGGATCTTCCCTATCGCCCAGATGGCGGTGGTCACCCTTGCCGCGTTCGTTGTCGTAACGCACCACGCATCGGCCATCAGCCAGGCCGTAATAGAAGCGGTATTTCAGCCCGTGCGGGCGCTCTTGGTCTGGATTGGGTAACCGCCAGACCACCATTTGCAAAATCGCGCCGTCCGGGAACACGACCTTGCGGTCGATGACCAGGGTGGCTTTCATAGAACTTTATCATACCATATAGCGTTTCATGCCATATGGCTATAGACAATCCGAATCCTGGTTCCCAATGACAGCGATGCATCACAAAGTCCGTGAATGCTAGGAGTGGAAAGGTGTCTGACCCCGTTTTCCCTCTGACCCCGTTTTCCCGTGACCCCATACGCGCTTACAAGTCTCAGCCGCCAGTTTTCTGGACTCCGTACTGCGTGATTCCATCGAACAAGAAAAGGATCAATCCAATCGGGTAACTAATGAAGTACCGACTGAGGAGGCGTGGTTCATCAACGATCCTATACAACCATCTTAGAGAAAACCGGTTCACCCAATCAGGGTAATACCTAGTTCCACTGGCGGTCTGGTGTAGGAATCCACCGCACGTAAATCCACTACCCGCCCAGCCTGCATCCACTAATTGCATCAGAAACCGCTCCTGCCGTGGGGTCCCCATTCCGACAACGACAACATCTGGATTTAACACAACGAGACGATTGATAAAACTCGCCTTCTCCGAATTGTCTTTGAAATATCCATCTCGGAATCCAACTATATTCAGCTTTGGGAAAGCACCCTGCAAAATCCTACTTGTCTTCTCAATCTCTTTCTTTTTCGCACCGATCAAGAAAATCGATCGGTCCATTCTAGAACACGCCTCGAATACATCTTTTGCGATGGACGTCATATCGAAACTCGTTCGTTGTACATCCCGCCCACTGAGAATCCTGCCGAAAGGGACAAGCGAAAATCCATCGATTCCAACGTAACGAAAATACCGAGCGACGTCCTTTTCCCTTCTCACTAAGCGATACGAATGGGGGTTCACGAAAGTCGTCAGAGTGCCACGCTCCAGGGCACATTCCGGTGATACCGTCCCCAATCGCTCAAACAAGGTACTCACGGTAGATTTCATAATAACACTGGCCTCAGCCGGCGAGGTTGCCTGTGAACGACTGAGAGCCACCATCCTACTAGAAGTGCGTGTGGTATAAAAAATTGGTAAAAGTAAAACGGATTAGCGAATTGAAGAAAAACCTGATGACTAAATACAGCTACGATCAAAAGCAACAAAATCCAAGCTATTCTCTCTCTTTGTTTGTACGTGGTTAATCGAGCCGCGAATCTTATCAAAACGGCCGCATATACCAGCGCGACCAACACTCCGAACTCGGCTAGGATCCAAAGGCCCTCAAAATGCGGAGCCACCCCAGATATCCCTGTCTTCTTCTCGAACCAAACTGGAAAAACCCCTAACCCAAGCCCGAAGACAAGTTCCGAAATGGAAACGTTCTCTGCATATTCAGAAATAATCTTCACGCGGAACGAAGTCGAACTATCTAGCCCGTATTCATTCGATGTTTCAGTAAGCCTGGACAAAACCGGTTCAAACAGCGGCAGTGACACAAGCAGCAATCCCGCGATTAATGGTACGAAAACCAAGACGCCCAACTTTCTAATGCCTGTCTCGCGGAGGTAAAAAGCAGCGAAGAACAAGAGAAGTGAAGCCGCCATTATAGATCGCGTGACTGTAAAACTGATCAGCAAGGACGCGACCAGCGCTGATATCAAAAAAAAGCCCCGCTTTCTCTTGAGCCAATAGACCAACAGCCCCGATTGTATTACCAAGAGAGCCGACGCGAAACCTATCGGACTGCCCACACTGGCCGGATACCGGTAGGCGCCGTTCATGTAGACGTATCTTTCACCGGCAAAATCTAGAAAAACCTGAAACCCATAGAGCGCTGTCCAAAGTACCATAATCCGAGCGAGCACCTTCTCCCAATACTCTGGCTCTCTCAAATGGAGATTGTAGAAAGCTTGTATGAGAAAAGCGTAGCTTGCGATCCGAAGAAGGGAGGACCCCGCCTCAAGGGCGAGACCCTTCGCTCCGGCTATCAAAAAGCCGTAGACTGCAAACGCCAGTAGCAGTAGGGGTACCTTATGGACCCGCAATCCGGGACGGCTGAGGAATAGAAAAACCAACGATAGTACCAGCACTACACCTACTGTAAGGCCGCGTTCCAGGGCATACTGTTGACCGTTCCCGCCCGTGTGCAAATATCCGACGAAGGACATTAGACAGGCCATTGTGACTATGAAAGCCGTCGCAGTTGCTCTGCTACTCATCGTTGAGTCCAATGAAGTCGACCGCTCCTTCGAAAATCTCCTTCAGCTCTCCGCGCACCTTGAGTTGTTCGCGAGCCGTTTCGGTAAGCCATGCTAGGAATGACCGAGCTTGTAACTTAAACAGTGCATTTGCTGTTATGAGTGCACCGGAACTCAGCCCTGCCACGGAATCTGGCTGAGCCTCGGAAATCAGCATTTCAACCGGGCGTGGATCATCAATCACCTCTATTCCCGCTCCTCTCAGAGTCTCCGAACACGACTCCATCGGATGCAACTTTAAAACCAATCCCTTACCCTTACTTGCATAAAAGGCTTCGACCCGCTTTATGAAATCGATGTACTGCGGCATCGACATCAGGTTCAGATCATAGAGCGGGCTTGAAAAGAAAAGCACAGCCCCCTTCAGGTCTACCCTAGCCGACGCCGGAAATAGTAGTGCGCCTGACTCATATCGAGCCGCCAACAGCGTCGATATAGCAGTTCGGTACTGGTCTCTCTCTAAATCACTACGCGTTTTTAAAAATGTCCTTGACGAATCCAGCCAAAAATCATGCGACAGGCCCTTGCGAAGTAAGTATTTCGTCCGCGCGAATTGGCGGCCTTCCCGTCTTGCCGCATGAACATGATGCTTCATCCCTCCATAAGTACCGATTCCCTCTTCGAATGAAAATGTAGAAATGTCAGTCATCCGAGAAGTCGGAGAATATGCAAGGGAAGCCGGTTTGAAATACGTGTGATGCCCGATAATAACTCGGAAATCCCTGGTCCGTCGAAAGCGCACTGGATAAATTGCTCGTTTCATTCGAACAAAAGAAAACTTCACAAATCGTACAACCCACTCGGAAGCGCGACGGGAAACTTGGTGGCTGACTTTAAATTCCAAGTGGCCAATTCTTCCACGTCCTTCCGGAAGGAGGTAACTACCTTTTATTCCGGGAAGCAAATGAATGTCGAGAAAGCTACAATCATCTAAAACCTGAATATGACTAATCGCGCTTATGAGGTGAAATCCCGAAACGACATCACAAATGACAACTATTCTCATGCCGTAACCTTCTGACAACTCCTCAACCTTTAGAAGGCGCTCTGCCTACTGTACTGCCCCCAAACCTCCATGGCATTGGGCAATAGCGTTGTGAAACCACAATAACCAGTAATGCACTGAACGTGTACGCTACCAAGGTCGCATAAACGGCCCCATTCATTCCGTATACGGATATCCATAAGATGTTTAGTATGATATTTGTACCCGCCGCAAGGGACGTAGTCACCATCAGTACTTGAGTTTTCCCTATGTAGACAAGGTACGGCATGAAAATCTGGTAGAGCCCGAAAGCCACGTAAGACATCGCAATTGGTAACACAAGGCCGATTGAGTCCCGATAAGCGCTATCAATCGCGAAGTCGATAACCCACTCGGCAACCTTTGAGTAAGCTAGAGCACCCAAGATAAGCAGCACGAGGTACAGGTAGGTAGCCCGCACGATCCCCCGGGCGGCTTCTATGCCGGGCTTAGCCATCTCTCGGAAGAACCACGGTTGCCAAGCTTTTATGAATGCATCCGTAATAACCATCACCACCATTCCGAACTGATACCCCACCGTATATATCCCCACGGCGGCGTTTCCGAGATAGTGACTGATGAAAATCCGATCGCTGACGGCAATTACAATTGAAGCAAGAGCATGCGGTATAAGGGGCAGCGAAATGCCAACTACTTCCTTAAGGTAATCCCGGCGCGCGAACCGATCTAAAAACCCACGTCGCCGAAGTGAGAAGACGCTGAAGCCCCCATAGAGTGCCAGCGGAACCGATATTCCCCATAGCCTGCTTTCCCCAGAGGATTCCACACCAACAAAAAGGATAAGAGTTAGTGAAAGGTTAGCGAGCGCGTGTCCCACTTCCCATCTAAGATATTTCCAGCTCTCCCCCTCAGTACGTAGAAGTGTAAGATTTATCAGATTCGCCACACCAAGAGCGCTGAGTATCGGAAGAGCCCCAAACCAATACGCCGGAACACCGAAAGTAGCTCCATCAAAGAGCAGATAAAGAAGTATCCCGCTGGTCAGCACTGAAAAGATAATGGTAAGCGCAAGGAATACGGCCCCCATCACTTCCCGAAATTCTTCGTTTGACCGATTGAAATACGTCCGGGCTACGTTAACGTTAAGTCCTCCATAAAAAGCCTGGAAGGCTGTAAGCGAAACTTGGAAGATTGCGATTAACCCGAACTCAGCGGGGGGAAGATAGCTAGTCAACAGCGGAAGGAGAAGGAAAGGTACGGCCTTGTTGACAAGACTACTAAACAGATAAACAAGAGAGTCTTTAATCACGAATGCTTTTGCCAACCCGCTTAAGCTTATCGACAACACTTCTGGATATAGGCTCTTGGAAGAGCGCAACATGCATCTTCAAAGCGCGCACCGGCCAATCCCACCACCTGATCTCAAGCAATTCATCCACGATTTCGGGTTCAAATCGATCTCGCAATCGCCGAGCCGGGTTCCCGGCGACAATCTGATAAGGGCCCACGTCTCTTGTTACAATGGAGCCGGCCCCTACGACAGCGCCATCCCCTATGGTTATGCCCGGCATGATGATCGCATTAGCGCCCAGCCAAACGTCATTCCCGAGCCTGACCACCCGGTGCTCCTGCTTCCTGCTACTAACGAAACCGCCCATTTCGGGAGCATACGGAAACGCATTTACACTCGCGTGGTCTAGCGGATGAAAGACAGCATTCACAGTGCAATCCCATGAGATCGCGCAGAAGTTGCCTATCTCACAATGGGAAACTTTTGAGCCTCTTCCAACAGATGAAAACCGCCCCACTTTCGCACCGGTGAGGCTAGCGCCGCCCGCTACTCTCACGCCCTCCTCAAACCGGCTGTTATCGATCTTCGCCGAAACCGATATCCCTTCAAAATTCGAAATGAAATTCCCTTTCCCGGCGAGCCTCATGCGGTTAATGACCGATTTAACAATAGTCTTGGCAGTCACGGTAGTCTTTCCATGAAGGTTTTCATCACGGGGAAATGCCGGTCAATACGATCTCTCGGCTCCTGTAACCTGACCCCCAGCTCTTTCTCGTACCGGATTAGCCGACGCAGATCATTGAGAAACCCCCGTGCCGGGCGCATAGTATCTATTGGAATACCGACCCTGTTAGCAATGATTATTACCTTGTTGTGCTGAACCATTTCATACGCATCCAGGGACGTCCCCCCAAGAACTTTGCCCAGCGCCTTCCCTCGCCCATCTTCGTTTAGCAGAATCGATGGCTTGGATATGCTGCTCATAAAAATGTGTGCATGAACCCTGTATCCGATATGAAAATCCATACCGCTGTAGTGCTCGATCAAAGCCTCCGCTGAACCTGACACATCGATATAAGCTATGTTCTCGCTGTCCAGCCAAGCTGCCATGCGCTTGTTAGCTTTGTACAGCTCTTTCGTTACGCCGGGAGAGCTGAGGTAATTGTCGGACAGACCGTGGTGGAAGACGACGCTCAAATCGGCCCCGGAAAACTCCTCCGCGGTACAGAGTATGGCGGACCGCATCTGGCGTTCCATACGTCGGGACGATTTCATCCCCACACCCAAGGAAAAGGCGACTCTATTTACATCACCGAGCTGTACCGGTTTACCCAAGTTCTCCCAGCTATACAATGCCGGGCAGCCGGTCATCGCATAATTAGAATATCCGAGCGAATGCAGCGTGTTTAGGGTGTGGTAATCCCGAACACTCGATAGAAAAGCATCGCCCGCAATTCGATCGAGCAATTCATGAGTCTGCTGATTAAGCGCATAGTCGTGTGTGTCTTTCCATTCACCATTTGGGGAGTACCATCCGATGCCCGCCGTTACAATCGGTACTCGAATTTTAGAAAGGTCGTCCACGAGCCCGTATACTTTCGGTCGCATTTTCTTCTGAAGAGCCGGCCCGCCGAGCAGAATCAAAGCCTTGGCCCGGTTAACGACGTCCAGACTGCTATCGTCAAACGGCATCCATCCATTTAGGTCAACCAACTCTCGGTCAGAGCGAAGCTTCTGAAGTAATTGCTTTGCTCTATGCTTAATCAGGAAATCGCCGGCATTATTCTTAGATCCCGTCAAGAGAACATAATAAGGTTTATCTGTCATCATGCTGACCTGCGCTGACCTAGCATCTCCCACCCTACGAGTACATCCTCGCCTATATCGGTTGTGACCTCTCGGCCGATCACATCGTCCCAATGGATGGGACTTATCCCATGCGCCGGTCGTTTAGCAATAAGGTCCTCTTCTCTAATGACATGGCCCTTTTGCAGGGTTCTTGCTGCGACGATACTTCGGCGCGCATGTTTTCGTGCCGCACTCTCCTTGGCCACGGACTTACCGGAGTTTGCAACGAGAGTCTCGTATTTTTTCGCTTTGCTCACGAACCTCTGCAGATCTTCCTTGTTCATTGCATGGTAGTGGTCATTGCCTGGAAGCTTCTTATCGTGTGTAAAGTGCTTTTCCAAAATAGAAGCACCAAGCAGCATCGCCACTTCCAGAGAACTTATCGTTTCATCAGGAACCACGTGATCGGAATAGCCGATGACCAACTCTGGGAAGCTCCTGAGGAGCGTCCGAATTACGCCGAGTTGTGCATTGTCTTCTGGAGTGGGATAGTTCAAAACACAATGCAGGAGGGCCAGTTCACGGGCCCCTGCCCCCTTTGCAGTCTGAACCGCGAATTCAATTTCCGGCAAAGTTGCTGCTCCGGTGGACATAATGAGAGGCTTGCCCGTTCTTGCGCATGCTCTCAACAACGGAACATTCGTTATATCGGCCGAAGCTATTTTGAAGGCCGGAACGAGAGGTGACAAGAACTCGACCGCATCCAGGTCGAATGGCGTCGACATGAAATGTATCCCAATTTTCCGACAATGCTCTGCCAGCTTTTCATATTCCTCTGGTCCGAAGGAGTCGTACTTCCTGAAAAGCTCATATTGGCTCTTCGTCGGTTCCTCGCTTTGGTCCCAATAGGCTGGACTGTTTTTCGAAGCAATTTTGTCTGCTTTATACGACTGAAACTTCGCAGCGTGCGCACCGGCGTCGGCCGCTTCTTCAATCAACCGCTTTGCCAGGTTAATGTCACCTTCGTGATTAACACCAATCTCCGCAATAATATATGGACTTAGAGGGTCACCAACTATTTTACCACCAATCATAAACCTCGGCTTCATAACCCCACCTTTAGTGTTCATTGATTGTCCATTAGAGACAGGATCTTTCTAACGACTCGGCGTTTTCCCTTGCTAAGGTCAAGAGCCCTTGCTTTCTTTCTCATTCTTTCCCGGAGCGCCGAGTCTTCCACCACTTTTATCACTGCCGCCTTAATTTCTTCATCTGATACGAGATCACGGTACCCTAAGTTAATAACCCCGTTTTCACTTGATGCAAAAGCATGAGTCGTCTCACGCTGGTTTTGACATATAACAATTGTTGGTACTTCTAGAGCTGCTAATTCCAGAACCGTTCTACCGCCCGACGTTACTGCTATGTCAGCCCTCGCCATATAGTCCGAAATCCGCGTCGTACTGTCTACTAAGGTCACGAAATTTGCTCCACCAACAGCACTCTCCAGGGACTCTTTGTGCCTGTATCCGGGCCCTATGACTATATCGATTTCAATTTTCTTTGACTCACAAAAGTCCAACAATATATCTAACACACGCTGCGTTAAATTACCTTCATCGACACCACCGAACGTTATCAACATCCGCTCTACGCCAGCATTCAAAACATTATGGGGCGTAAATAAAAACTCATCCCTAATACAAAAGTATTTTGGCCCAACTAGAATGTTATCCGATGGCATTTGTTTCGGATACAAAGCATTAATCACGAGATCTGCTTTGTTAGCTCCAGATCCCATATCCTCGAAATTAACAACGACGGCTCCGGAACTTTTGAGCTCCTCAACATAACCGACGCTTGTGTCGAGAACATCGTTTATCACCAAATCCGGTTCCAACGTGATAATTATTTCACCAGGCATTCCGTCAGGACAAATCTTCACATTGTAGTTATGGCTTCTTATATGGTTTGCAGCGAGTTCACTTTGTTCTTCGCAAACAAAGATAAGTTCATGCGGAATGAATTCATGCGCCAACGTTACCGCTCTATAGGCGTGCCCAAGCCCGACCTCAGCATACCCAACGACCGCGAAGACGATTCTTTTTCGCTTTAACAACCCATCACACAGATACCAATCTGAAAAGGTATCTATGTCCACGCTTCGCTCGACCGGCATTTCAACCAATCCAACGGAGGTTCCAATTCTCGTACCGGTCTTAATCTGCTTTCGCGTGCAGCCCACGATCGCGCCGGTTTCCTTGAAAAGAGGCGGTAATTGCTGCCGATTTAGCCTTTCACTGTAATTAGGCACAGGAACACCATCCTGCATGCCCCAAGTTAGATGGCGATCATCAACCACGGTGATAGCAGTATCGTAACGTCCCTGAGCTAAACATTCACATACTCGCTCAATGTCATCGGCGGTCACAAGCGGTGATGTTGGTTGAACAGTAAGAATGCGATCATATATCTCATCCCACTTTTCTTCTGCAGCACTTACCGCGTGCTCAATAACGGGATCGAGCGTAGTGCTATCGGCAGAAAGAAAACCCGGGCGTTTTAACACCGTAGCGCCAAATCGCTGCGCAAAAAGCGCGATTTCGTCATCTTCCGTTGATACAACTACCCGGTTGATATTCGCTGCTAAATTAGCGGCTCGTATCGAATAGTAGATGAGGGGCTTCCCTGCAAGCGGTCGAAGATTTTTTCTTGGAATACCTTTCGAGCCGCCACGGGCTGGAATTATTACAATAGTCTTCATCCGTTATTCCCAAACAATCTATGATGGCTTTTCGTCATTGACGATGACTCAGCAAAACCCTTCCGGATTCATACGTTGCCAAGGAGGGTCAGGAGGGGTCACCATTTAGCCAGCCCATGTCAATAGCATGAAAATATCTGTTGGGAAAAACCCCAATCTCTCAAATACACTGCAAGGCTCCAGATCCCAACCCATTGCGAAGGAAAAAAAGAGGAAAAAAAGGGTCAGACACGATTTTCCCTATGGTTTCTCGAGCAGCAGAGATGGCCAATTCGGCATCGAGCGACCAAAGCGCGCCCAGGCGGCATCGATCGTTTCGGAAAACAATCGGTTGGTCGTCCCCACCAAATGACGTCCTTCCTTCTCTACTGTCTCCAAAAGGAACATCAAACGCCCATGATTTCCCGTCTTCATAAGGCTACCCCCTGCCGCCGCGCAATCTCATGCACGGGTTGCGGCTGGGTGCCGGGATCGACGAGCACGACATCGATTGACTGATCACCCAAGACACACTGCAATTCAGCGATCAAACGACTGGCCGCGGCGGCACGATTTGGAAGCAGGTAGCCCACTTCCACGTAGAGATCAATGTCTCCGCCTCGCGCCGCATCGTCCAATCGCGAACCGAATAAAAAGATGCGTGCACCACGGCCAAACGCGGATTTTACTTTTTTTCGTATCGTATCTCTTTGCCCAGGGCTTAAGCGCATCGCTGATGATTGACCTTTATTTTCCATTTAGAAAAAAGGGGGCAGATACTTGCAGCCGGCGAAACCTGACCCGGTTCTGCTCGATAACCGTGTAGGAGGAAAAATGGGTTCAGACACGATTTCTCCCATCTTCAGCTACACGAAAAAAACAAAAGGAAAAAGGTCAGACACTTGCAGCCTCCCGTTCCTTCTCAACGGAATACCTCGTCGAGGGTGTCGGCGCTCAGAATCCGCTCGGACCAGACCAGCAAGGTCTCGGCATCCGCCTGCAATACCCGCTCCCGGCAGGCCGCCGCCGCTTCCGCGCCGTATTTGCGTTCGATCAAACGCAGAAGAATCGCCGCTTCCCCCTGCTGCAGTCCCTGCTGTAGCCCTTGCTGCTTTCCCTGCTGTAGCCCTTGCTGCTTTCCCTTTTCGATTCCAAACCGTTCGGCACTGGTTACATAAGGCATCTTCTTCGCCTCCTCAAGTCGATACACCGATTCCAGAAACTGTCGTTCCAACCCGTCGGGTAACCGGATCATCCAGTCGATCAGCCGGAACAATTCCAGGATGAGCGCCCGTTCGTACCCCCGCTCATACAAAAGCCGCACCAGCCGGAATTTCCAATCGCCGCGCTCGTCGGCATCCCGGCTCGTCTTCGCCCGAAGCTGGGCCATCACCACCACGGCAAATACATTGTCGCTGGTCTCCAGCTCCAACCAGCGTCCCTCCCAGTCCAGCAGTTTCACCACGGGAAACCGAAAGGTGAGCTCGCATCCCCACCGCTGCCACCGGTAGCCGTCGGGACGAAAAGTCATCGTGGTGTCGGCCAAAACACCCAAACTCACCACGTCCACGCGATACCGGTCAAAAAGCCGGTAATGGTAGACATACATCCTTTCGGCAAACGCTTTCTCCGCCTCGCCCTGGACTTCCACGTGAATGAGTACCCAGGCTTCGGTCCCGTCCCGGGCCCACACCTTCACCAGTTTATCCGCGTAACGCCGGCCCAACTGGGCATCTTGAACCACCTGTTGCAGTTCCTTGTCCAAAAAGACTTGACCCCGGCGCCAGTCCACCTCCGCATAAATGGACGGGAACAGGAGAGCGAGAAATTCCGGAAACCGCTTCTCCAGCGCTTCCTTCCATGGACTGTCGTAGTCATTGCGTGATTCTTCCATCATAAGGGATCGGGGGTTCATTAAGGTGAGGGGTCAGGTCTTAAGGTGAGGGGTCAGGTCTTGCAATCCAGCAACTGTCCCTTCGAGCCAATGCACTGCCCGGATAACAGTGGAGTAGTGTACCTGAAAATAATCCGCGATTTCCTGTATGGTGTATACGCCAAAAAAGGAATCAAACACCTTTTGCTAAAACTTAAAATTCCTCCAACCGGCGCAGGAATGTCCCCTCGTCCTCGGCATCCAGAATCCATTCGCCGATCTCGGCCAGACGATCGGGATCGGTGACGGCCTCCAGCAACGGCGCGGCCCGCCGGGCACAAGGCTCTCCAAAGCGTTTTTGCACCAAACGCAACAGCAGGTCACGCTCGGCAGCGATGCCCTGCTGAACTCCTTTCTGAATCCCTTCCTGCGTGAATCGTTCGGCAAAGGTCGCCATGGTTTTGGCCTCCTGTGGATAATCGCGTTGGGTAAAGGGCCTGTTTATTTGCATCCAGGTGAGCCCTTCGCTCACGGTCGAAAGATTTCGATCTCCAGTTGTTCGATAACACGATAGTGCTTATCGTTTGCGGTAAGCAATTTGGCGCCGTACTCAAGCGCGGTGGCGGCAATCAATGCATCTGCCACTCTTATCGCATTGGACAGGTAGAATTCCTCAACCAAAAACGCGGCCCGAGCGGAAATGCCTTCGGTGACGTGCGCGATTTGGACTTGCCATCCCTTCAGCGCAGCGCGCAGGGCTCGCAGTTCACGCTTGTTGCGCATTCCTTGGACCAGTTCCATGTAGGTGACCGATGAGACCGTGAAGTTCTCAAGGGAATCAAGCAAATCCGCCGCCTTTTCGTTGCCCCGAAAGTTCCAAATGATGACATCTGTATCTATCAGCACGCTAAACCTCACGAGGCGCCCGCAAGCGATCCACCTGCGCTTGGACATCCTCCGACCGATCTCGCCAGATGCCGAAAGCGGCGTTTCGTCGACGGGGTCGCGGCAGCGTTTCCTTCAAGCCTATGATTTTTGCGTAAGGCTTGCCATGCCAGGTAACGATGATTTCTTCACCCCGATCGGCAGCCGCCAGAATCTCCTTAGTGTGAAAGCGTAAATATTTCGTTGTGGTTTCCATGGTTTCGAACCCTCATAAATGGGCAAAGCCATGGTAGCGCTTTTTTGAGCAACCTGCACAGCTGATTAGTCGGGCGCTCAGAACCCGCTCGGACCAGACCAGCAAGGTCTCGGCATCCGCCTGCAATACCTGTTCCCGGCAGGCCGCCGCCGCTTCCGCGCGTTCGGTCAAACGCAGAAGAACCGCCGCATCTCCCTGCCGCCCCCCCCTACTGTAACCCTTGCAGCTTTCCCTTTGCGATTCAAAACCATTCGGCACTGGTTACATAAGGCATCTTCTTCGCCTCCTCAAGTCGATACACCGATTCCAGAAACTGTCGCTCCAACCCTTCCGGCAATTGGATCAACCACGTTAAAGTTCTCCGTTTCCAGCGGTGGGCAAAGGGCGAAACCTAACCCGTTTCTGCTCGATAACCGTGTAGCATCCGCTAAACTTGTCGGCGTAACGTTCTAACACCGACAAGACATATGACCGGTATATCTCCACGGGGGCTATCGGAAGACGCAACATGATCACGCCAGGTAGGTCCCGCTTCATGCGGAAGACCAATTCACCAAAGTCCTTATCCTCCGTCAACAGTAATCGACCTTCGCGCCTTGCTTTCTCCAATACCTCATCGTCCGTTATTCCACTGGCGATTTCAGCAACATAGATAACGTCGATGTTGGCCCTGCGAAGCACGTGTACCAACGGTGCCGCGATATTTTCGTCGGCCAGGAGCCGCAACCCCGTCATCCGAAGGCTATTTCTTCATCGGCTAAGTAGTCCGCCGCGAAGGCTTCAGCCGCCCGGATATCGTCAATAGTCAGCCTCGGGTGATCCGCCACGATCTGCTCCGATGTCTTCCCCGCAGCCAGCTTTCTGAGAATCTGCTCCACCGTGATTCGGGTTCCCTTGATGACGGGCTTACCGAACATGATGTTCGGATTTACCTCGATTCGTTGATGTCGTGTCATGAATACTTCCCGCATTTTTTCTCAATGAAAAAGAGGCGCTTACAGCCTCCCGTTCCTTCTCAACGAAATACCTCGTCGAGGGTGTCGGCGCTCAGAACCCGCTCGGACCAGACCAGTAAGGTCTCGGCATCCGCCTGCAATACCTGTTCCCGGCAGGCCGCCGCCTCGGCGCCGTATTTGCGTTCGATCAAACGCAGAAGAATCGCCGCTTCACCTTGCTGCAATCCCTGTTGCTTTCCCTTTTCGATTCCAAACCGTTCGGCACTGGTCACATAAGGCATCTTTTTGGTCTCCTCAAGTCGATACACCGATTCCAGAAACTGTCGCTCCAACCCTTCCGGCAACCGCTTCTCCAGCGCTTCCTTCCACGGGCTATCATAATCGTCGCGGAGCGTCTCTGTCATAGCGGGTTCCGGTCAGCCGATCAGTATTATTCTGCTGTTCTTTCAGCAGCGCGCACGATGTTCAAAAATTCCTCGGAGAAATCGCCTTGACTTGGCGCAACCGCCAGTTCCATTCGGCAATAGTCGACAAAACGCCAAGCATCGCGATACAAGGCGGGTTCAAGCTCATATAGGGCATTAAAGTGTTCGGCGATTGCCGCATAATCGATTTCATAATCGTGGGCGGCAAGATTTCGGGTGGTACGGTATAGCTGCCACGACTCAATGGAGTTGATTACACCCATCTTTTCAAAGAAGGCAAGCACCTTCAGAAAGGTGCTGCCCGACTCCCCGCTCAGAAGATAGGCGTGCCGCATGGCGGCCCCAAGCGTGTCCTGAAGCTTGGCAAATCGTTCATTGATGGCGGCCAGGGATTCAAACAGTGCCGGGTCCTTTTTATGCGCCTGCAGAAATTCGGCGGTCAAAGGCCAGGCGAGTTTGCCGGCAGATGCGTCGAGGAAATAAACACAGCGCTGGATCGCCTCCAAAAGACTTGCCAAATGTTCGCGCTCGGCCTCGAGCGGGGCTTTTCCGGTTTCCATCAATTCTCCAGTCGTGCCGCGCCGGATCGGGCGATGGCCTGGAAAGGCGTGGGCGCCCGGTCGCGCTCTTTCCATACGATGTCCACCGGCAGGCCCAGGCGGGATTCCAATTCCATCTGGACCCGGGCACGGTCGATGAATGCCGGCAGTACATCGGTTTCGATGAGCAGGTCCACGTCCCCCCCTCTAGCCTGGTCATCAAGACGCGAGCCGAATAGGTAAACTTGAGCGCTCTCACCGGCCAAGCGGGAGATCGTTTGGATAATCCTTTGTCTTTGCTCCCGGGTAAGGCGCATTGATTCGCTCACAGTTTCCGTAGATGGGGGATTTATAGATTAGACAGTAATCCGTATCCCAAACCCAACGCAATACCCAAAGCGAAAACCTTTTTCATCTCTCTTTTTAACGCCTCATTCGAGAAATTTGTTATCGAGACGCATGGACGGCCAATACGGCGGTAAGGACCGCCGCCAGGAGGACTTCCCGCACCCAGTAGCCGTAGACCGCTCCCATCGCCCCGAAGCGGGGGATCGCATACCAGGCCACCGCCGCGGTCGCGGCCAGCCCCAGGCCGAGCGCCAGCATATAGCGACCCTGCCAGGCCTTGGCCATCATCCCCTGCCCCAATAGATCGGCCAGGAAAATTACCGCCATCAAAAGCATCATGCCTTCCAGCACGGGAACCGTTTCTTGATAGGCGTCTCCGTAGAGTAATGCCACCAAGGGTTCGGCCCCGACGAAGCCCAAAACGCCGATGACCAGCCCCGCCAGCCCGAGAAACAAGGCCGAGCGCCGGAGGATGGATCCGAAGCCCCCTTGGCCCAGGCCGTTCACCAAGCGGGGAAAAACCGCCGCCATATAGGCGCTGCCGACCACGGTAATGCCTTCGATGAGACGGGAAGCGGCCGAAAAGATCCCCACCGCCCGCTCGTTCATCAGGGTTTCCAGAAAAAATACGTCCGCCCGCCTGGCGAGCAAGGACAACAGCGCCACCCCCCACAAAGGCCACGCCTCGCGAAGAAGCGGCTTGAAAGCGGCCATCGGCACCGCGGTTCCCCAACGCAGACGGCGCAACCGCCAAACGGTCAGCGCCAGAGCCAGCAGGTGGGAGATGAGATAGCATTGACCGACCCAAACAATCTGACGCTGCCAGAGCACCACCCCCAGAATCGTGCCGCCGGCGAAAACCAATTTCTGGCCCAGGCCGATTCGGCCCTCCAGATCGAGGCGGTCCATGCCGCGCAGGACGCTGTTGAGCAAAGCGGTCAGGGAAAGGACCAACACCCCGGGCAGGAAAAGTCCCAATTCCTGCCAGGGAATCCCGGCCCATTTCCCGATGACCGCAAAGAGGGGAAAAAATACCGCCACCGCCGAAGCTTTCACCACCAACAGCGCGGCGGGAATCTCCGCCCGCCCCGAGCCCGCCACCAAGCGAGTTAGGAGGACGTCGAGACCGAAATCGAAAAAAATGCCGCTGACCGAGATGAACGCGAACAGGAAATTGAAATGACCGAAGGTCTCCACCGGCCAAAAGCGCGCCAGCACCAGCCAGAGGACCAGATACAATCCGCCTCCGCCGGCCAAGTGGAGGGTCTGCCAGAATACGCCGCGCCAATGGACCAGATCGCCGGCGTAAGCGCGCAGGATGGATGCGGCCTTAGCCAATGCCATAGCGCTCCCAGGTCCACAAGAATGGTCCCAGATCGAATTCGATCACGATATACAGCCAGCAGGTCAAGCCCAGAACCAACCACCAGCGGTGGGTGGAAAGCGGGAACCAGGACAAACCGGAGGCAAGCACGCTGCCCAAAAACAGCGTCTCCACGAGCAATCGCCGGCTTTCCCACACCGCCGCGGCTACCGGACTCAACTCCCGCCCGAGAAAAAGATCCACGGCGGTCATGGCCACGCCCTCGGCGATATTGCGCGATTCGTGCGGCCACAGATAATCGAACCAGGGCCAAAGCCAGGGATTGAAGACGAAGTCCCCGACCAAATGCCCCAAGTGGCCGATGACCCAGGACAGACCCACCGCCGCACTCCGGCTCGCCCCACCCAAGGCAAGCCCGCACAGCGCCACGGCGGTGAGATTGTGGGTCCAGTTTCTGCCGTAGGGCGCCCAGTGAAGAAAGTCCGCCACCACTTTGTCCACCACGTCCGGGAACAGCGCTGCGATCAATGCGGGCCAGAGGGGCAAGGGACCGAGAAAACGGGTGGCGGCGCGAACGCCCAGGTAGTTGATTGCAAGGTGACCGGGAGGATACATGATTACGATTCACTCAAGCGGGAAATATCGTAAGCGAGCCAGGTCGTCGCCAGCACCCAGGCCATGGAGTAATCGAGAAAATTGTCGAAGCTCAGCGCCCCCATGACCCCGATGACCAGGGGAAAGGCCGGTCGACCGAAGGTTTTGCCACATAAATAAAGCCAGAACCCCACAAAACACAGCATTCCGATCGCACCGGCGTCCACCAATACCTGAAGAAAGGCGTTGTGGGTGTTGTAGCGTTGTCCCAATCCGGATTTCAAATTGAATACCCCCGGGCCGACTCCCAGCCATGGCCCTCCGCGCCACATCTCGACAGCCTTGGACCAAATCCTGACTCGGTTGGACAAAGAATGATTATTGATTCGCGGGACAAAATCCGCTCCGGTGATGGCGGAAGGGGTGTGCAGTTTTTTCAGATACGGCAAGGCGGTGGCGTAGCGACCGGCCACCTTCGGATTCAACCAGACCACCGCATGGAACAACCCCAGACAGAGGATCAGCACCCCGAGACCCGCCAATATTCTTTGCCGGGAAGAAAACAACCAGGCGACCAGCCCCACCAGCAGAACGAAAAGAAAGTTGCGCGAACGGGACAAGGCCCCGCCCGTCAGCGAAACCAGGGCCAGGAGGCCGTAACCCGTGCGGGCCGCGGGGCCGGATCGGGCGTGGAACAGACGAACCATGCCGTACAACGCGATCAATGCCGACAAAGTACCCAAGATGGTGTGCCAGCGATATAGGGAAGTGACTTGATACAGCGCGTCGGCGGCCACGGTGTGGCGGCGCAGCTCGTTCACCCACTCGGGATAGAATGGCTGAACGGCGCCCAGGGCTTCGATGACGAACAAACTCCCCAGTACCGCCACTCGGGTGGCCGCTTGCCGGGTTTCCAGAATGATCCACAGCATGGGAAACAGGGACATGACCGCCAGGGGAGAAAGGGCGCGGAATACAAAAGTGGAAAGATTCGGATAACTGGCCAGATGCACCAAGGCCGAGACGCCATAGGCGGCAAACAAGCCGGCGATGAAAATCAGCGGTATTTTGTACCTGCCCAACCAAAAGCCGGGCCGATGCCCCGCCACCGCCAATTTGGCCAAAAACACCCCGAAAACCACCAGCCAGGCTAGGATACCCAGATAACGATTAATGTTGGGGCCGGTCGCCGGCTTGATCAACACCAGCGCCAGAAAGATTAGAAACCAAATGTTGCCGTCCAGAATCCAACGCCGGATCCCTGCCGAAAGCGCCGCCATCACACGCCCCCGCTCTTATCCGGAAACAGCACCACGCCGACGGTTTTCAGGATCAGCCATAAATCCAGTCCCAAGGACCAATTTTTGATGTATTCGATATCCTTCTGCACAATTTGGTCGAATTCCTTGACCCGGTTGCGCCCGCTCACTTGCCATAAGCCAGTCAAGCCGGGCTTGATGCTGATCCGGCGATAGTGCCAGTCGGCGTACTGGTCCACTTCATCCACGGTCGGGGGACGCGTCCCCACGAGGGACATATCCCCCTTGAGGACATTCCAGAACTGGGGCAGTTCATCGAGGCTGTATTTCCTCAAAAAGCGCCCCAAGCGGGTGATGCGAGGATCGTTCTCCAACTTGAAAATCGGCCCCTCATGGATATTCTCCTGCAAGAGCCGGGCTTTGACCGTTTCGGCGTCTTGCCGCATGCTCCGGAATTTATACAAGCGGAAGCGCCGTCCGCCCTTGCCAACCCGGGTCTGGCTGAAAATCACCGGCCCTCGGGAATCGAGCTTGATCGCCAGGGCGATCCAGGGAAACAGCAAAGCGGTGATCAGCAGCCCCACCAAAGCCCCCGCGATATCCAGCAGACGCTTGAGAATCCTCTGGTCCGGGTCCAGATTGTAAGGTGCCAGCAAAATGCCATCATGACGCGACATTTTGCAGGGGTGCTGGCCGTAATATTCGTAGATTTCGTCGAAATTGAGGGCTATCTTGATGGGCAAGCCGTATTGTTCCAGCTTCCTCAGCAAGGCGTCGATCTGGCGGTGATACAGTTCGTCCCGGGGATAAGCGATGTAGATTTCATCCACCACCGAGTTTTTGATCTGCTCGAACATCCGATCCACACTCAGCCGACGCGGATCAAGTTCGCCCACGATCCGTATCCCCCAATTAGGATGGGAAGTCAGATCGGTTCGGATTTCCTCCAACCGCTCGCCGTATCCCAGGAGAATCACGGCGATCCCCATGCCGCCGCGGCGCAGATAAGCATCGTAGGCCGATTTGACCGCGATTTTCTCGGCCACCACGAACGCCACCCCCAGGGCGAAATAGGCCCCGAAGAAAAGGCGGCTGTACCAACCCGATTTGGTCAGGAACAACACCGCGGCGCAAATGACCCCGGCCCACACGAAGGCGCGGAAAGTATTGAACAAAATATGCGGCAAGGTACGGTAGCGGTAGCCGGTCAAGACACCGTAGCGCAGCATGAACAACAACCCCACCGGCGCGGAAACATACAACAACCAAATATAAGGCTGCATCGCCGCCCAATCCAGTTTGCCGAAACGCCACTGAAAGGCGGTGAGGAACGCCGCAACTAGCAAGGCCAAATCAAGCATGGCGATGGCCAGCTTGATAAAGTCGGAGTATTGTTTCATTTCGGTTCTTGTCGATCGTTTCCTTTGCGAGTCGTTTCCTTGAGTTCCGCCTCCAGGATCGCGATGCGTTGGATAAGTCGCCGCAGCGCACGCTCCTGGCGCGAATGCTCCAGATCCTGGGCGAGCATTTTCACCAGCATCACACCGATGGCGGCGATAATCCCCAGAACGGGTGGATAGGCGACTCCGAGCCGGCGAGCCATCCAGTCCACCAATTGCGGAAACACGCCCAACACCATCACCGCCAGGGCGACACCGCCCCACCAAAACGCATGCCGGGCATGCAAGCGGTCCTGGTAGATCAGCCACAACATGGTGCCGGCAATGGCCAATCCCAACACGGCGGAGGTCAATTGATAGGAAATCATCGTTTGAAGCGGGGATTCGCCAGACAGAGGATGAGTGTTTGAAACAGATAGACACCCACTCGCCACCAACTGCTGAATACTCGGGATTTTCCCTCCAGGCGCGGCTGCATGGAGACCTCCGTTTCGGCGATTTTGAGTCCTTGGGCGCGGAGCAACAGCAATACTCCGACATCCTGGTATTCGAGCAGGCTCGCCCGTGGGGAGGCCAGCAGCGACAGAGCGCGGCGGCGGTATACGCGAAAACCCGAGGTCAAATCGGCGAATTCGAAGCCGGTCAAGGCGCGGAAAAAACGCCAAGCGATTTGGCGGGCAGGACTGCCTCGTTCGGGAAAAGCACCGATAACCACCTCGGCTTGTTCTCGTTCCAAGGCTTCCATCAGCTTGGGGATTTCCTCGGCCAGGTGCTGGCCGTCGGCGTCCATGGTCACCGCGGTCTCGCAGCCCAACCGCAAGGCATAGCGCATGCCGGTCTGGATCGCCCCCCAGGCACCCAGGGACACCGGCAAGCGGAGCACGGTGGCGCCGGCCTCGGCGGCTTCGGCGGCCGTCTCGTCGCCGCTGCCGTCATCGATCACGATCAGATGCGCATGCGAAAAATGCCGGCGTACGGAGGCGACCACCTGGCCCACCAGCAATGCTTCGTCCTTGGCCGGGATGAGAATGGCGAAAGAGGATGGTTTGGCGGTTTGGTCGATTATGTCCGCCGATATCACCCAGGACGCCGCGGCATTCATGCCGTCCAGCCTCGTTGCTTGAGCTCTGCGGTCATTCGGTCAGTCGTTTCGGTCAAAACCGACACATAACGGCGCGCTGCCTCCAAGGCATTGGCTAAAACGACCGGATCTTCCACATATTCGTGAATCATCTGGTTGCGCAAACGGCGGATTTCCAGCCACTCATCGGCCGATGCAATCCATCCCAAGCGTTCGGCTCGGTCCAGATTATCGACGACGGTCCTGGTTTTTTCTCCCAATGCCTTTAACAGTATGGGTAAAAGCTTGTCTCCCAACGTATCCTGCAGCCGCCCGAAGCGACTGACGAATGCATCGATGCGCTCGGCCAGATCGGGATCGTTTTCCAGTTCGGCAATCTGATCGGGCGTGAATTCCACTGGCGTCAATCGATGAAAAGTAACTAAAAGATGGCGCCTCTCTTTGTTCACCACCCGAACGAGGAATTGTAGCCGTTGTCGAATCTCCAGCGGTAAAGTCACAATGGATGCCCTTCTTTCAAGGCCACTTCATGAATAGGAAGGTATTTCAGATTCGGCGCTTTAAGAACGATATCCACCTGACGCCCATCCAAAGCCCGCGAAATCCGGGCCGAAAGACGCGCCGCTAGTACCGCCGGTTGATCGATTGACCCGCGCAACTCGATCAGCAGGTCCACATCGCCTCCTTTTTTTTCATCTATAAGCCTGGACCCAAATAGGTATACCCGCGCTTCCTGACCGGCCAGTTCGTGGACGATTTTTCGAATGGATCGAATTTGTTTTTTGTTCAATCGCATGTCCCGAGCCACGCCCGTTTCCGTTCGATAAGGATTCGCCGATAGTACAGCATGGAATCCGCATCTTCGATAAACGCGATTACGGACTTTAAAATCCGCGCTTGATCCATTTTTAACACCCTCGTCAGATCACCATGGGCCTAATTATACCGATCACACGGGAGATTTTAGGGCTCAATGACCCGATAAATCGCGGCCAATCGCTCCAAATATTCGGGGTCAGAATATTTTGGGGATAAAATATCTATTCTCAGTTTGTCCTTATACGCCGTCCGCTCTCGTTCCCTTACCGGGGTTGGTCTTCCCGGATCAAGGTGTAAAGTCGGTTGAGCTCGGCGTCCAGGGTGTTGTCGGGCATGGTATCGCCGGCCCGGCGATACCAATAGCGGGCGTTGGACAGATCTCCCTCCACCCGGTGAAGGTAGCCGTGTATGAGGCAGGACTGTTTGTCGGAATGGGGTTGTACCATCTTGTGGGCGGTATCCCAATCCCCCGCTTTTGCCAGGTCCAGTGCTTTTCTGTGGTTGCAAGGCATCTTATTTCTCCAAAATTAACCACTTCAGAGTCATTCGAGGTCCAATCTTGCGATCAAGCATCTTTACTACTATGCCTTCGGCCGCTCCGGTTTGGCCAAGTTTCCCGGATCAATGGTGGAAACGTAAGCTTCCCCTTCCAATCGTACGGCCATGCTTCCGTGCCACGGCTGACACGGGTTTGAGGGGCGCATGGCGATCTTGAATCACCAGATCGACCGGACAATCGAACAATTACCCCCACTCGCCACCAACTGCTGAATACCCGGGATTTTCCCTCCAGGCGCGGACGCATGGAGACATCCGTTTCGGCGATTTTCAGGCCTTGAGCGCGAACACCCCCATATCCTGGTATTCGAGCAGACTCGCCCGGGGGGAAGCAAGCAGCCAAAGGGCGGGACGGCGGTAGACGCGAAACCCCGAGGTCAAATCGGCGAATTCGAAGCCGCTCAAGGCGCGAAAAAACCGCCAGGCCAGGCGGCGCGCTCGGCTGCCCCGCTGCGGATAGGCGCCGATCACCACCTCGGCCTATTCCCGCGCCAAGGTTTCCATCAGCTTGCGGATTTCCTCGGCCAGGTGCTGGCCGTCGGCATCCATGGTCACCGCGGTATCGTAGCCCAACTGCAAGGCATAGCGCATGCCGGTCTGTATCGCCCCCCAGACGCCCAGGGGAACCGGCAACCGGAGCACGGTGGCCCCGGGGCCTCGGTGGCCACTTGGGCGATCTCGTCGCCGCTACCGTCGTCGATCACGATCAGCCGGGCCCGGGGAAAATACCGCCGCACGGAGGCACTCACCCGACCGATCAATAAGGCTTCGTTCCTGGCCGGCATGAGAATGGCGAAAGGCAAAATCACAATTGACATCCTTTTTCCTAAGCCTGGATTTTCTCGACGACGGCCCGGGCAAAATCATGGAAATCGCTCAGATGAGGCTGGACAATCGCATGCACGATGAACCAATCGATTTCTTCGTAATTGTGCACGGCGGCCAGGGAACCGAACAGCAAAACCATTCGCAGTTCGGGATGACGGCGCAGCACCGAACGGATCGGTTCCAGAAGATTTGGATTCATGCGGTTCCGGCGGATTGAAATATTTTTCTAAAGGAAAGCGTATTTTTGCACAAGTCCAAGCCGGTGCGCCATGCAGAGTCGCTGCCCGCCGATATAATTACCAAATCGTTTTAACGTGTTTATAATTTCTGATCCGACTATCCGCGGTCACAAGCGGCACTGAATAATAGCGGGCAAGGGCAGTAATCAGCCGATCAGCCGGATCGGCATGAAACTCTCCTGGGAGCCGTACCGAATGAACGGCCAACTCTACATCGATCGGATCGAACCGCACTCCCCAACAGGTTTCAGAGGATCGAGATACTCTTTGACCGAACCTTTCAATATGTCCAAAGGTGGACGTTCTTTGAGGCGATAACGCCTTACTTCAATCGTGGGCTTACCATGGTCGGTCACGATTAAAGATTCACCCCGAGCCTCGACCTGACGAAGCAATTCCAGCGCTTTGGCTTTGAATTCAGACTTTGAAATCCGCGTTTGCTCCATTTTTAGCACCATAGTCAGATTACCATGCGCATAATTATACTGAATTATCACCATATGACCGACTTATCGGCCAACACCGAACTCCGTCCCGAAGCAAATCGAATATTGGACAAAAAACGGGAAGATTGCCGAGGAAAATCCAGATCTGCCGTTTAGCATGATCCGGGATATCCTGGTCAGCGATCAAGAAGAGGGCATCGGCGAGTACGAGTTCAACTGATGCGACTGCTGGTTACGCCTTCATTTGCAAAAGCCGCGAAGAAACTTCATCAACCCCATAAAGCGGCCCGATAAATCGCGGCCAATTGCCGCGCGCACGCTTGGATATGAAACCGCTCGCACAAGCGTTGCCGTCCCGTCAATCCCGCTCGATGCCTCGCAGCCGAATGGGTTCGCGTAAATTCGATCCGGCGCGCCAGGGTCGCCGCATCGCCGGGCGGCACCAGCCAGCCGGTCCGATCGTCCTCCACCACCCAGCCCATCCCCGAACCCGACACGTCGCTGGCGATGACCGGCTTGCCGTAGGCCATCGCCTCCAGCAGCACCAAACCGAACGCTTCGGTGCGCTCCAGGGAAGGCAGCACGAGCACATCACAGGTGGCCAGCAACCCGTTGCGGCGGGCGTCGCTCACCTCGCCCAATAGTTTCGCCCGCCCGGTCAAATCGGATTGGCGAATCTGAGCGGCGAGCTTTGCCGCCAGCTCGCCGCCGCCGGCGCAGAGAAGTCGCACCCCTTCCAGCCGGGTCAGGGCCTCCAATAGCACCCGGTGGCCCTTGTAATAGGTCAAGCGCCCGATGCAGAGCAGCCGCAGCCGGTCCTCCTCGCCCCAGGTCCGCTCGGCCCAGCGGCGGATTTCCGGGTCCGGCGGGGGCAAGCGCTCCGGGTCCAGGCCCAGGGGGACCACTTCCACCTTTTCCCGCCACGGCTTCAAGGCGGGGCTGGCGCTCCGGTACGGCGGCGAGGTGGCGATGATTTTTCGGCTTCGCTTGAGGAGCGCCTGCTCCAAAGGGCGGTAGACCCGGTACACCCACGCCAGGCGAGCGTCGATGCGCGACGGCACCACGTCGGCGTGCCAGTGGACGATCCACGGAAGCTCGCGCGCCGCGGGGACCGCCAACGCCCAGAAGGCGGACAGATTGGGGAGATGCAGATGGAGCAGATGGGGGCGAACATCCCGAATCATCCGGTTCAGCCAGAAGGGAAAGGCGGGACTGAGAGGCGCATAGAGAAACTGTCCATGGGTGGGCACCCGCCACAAGGGGAAAGGGGTCCAGCGTCTTTCCCCTTCGGCGTGGGCGTGCACCAGAGCCGCGGGGGCGATTCCCTCGCTCGGCAGAACCGGCAACAGGTTTTCCAGGAAATGCTCGATCCCGCCCCGCGCCGGGGGATAATACTTACCGAGATGCAGGACGCGCACGGGATTGTCGATTCATGAGATATTCGGCCAGGGCCAATTTCTTGCGCCCCACCGGATGGTCGGGCCAACGCTGGAGAAGCTTTTGATACACCTGACGGGCGTCGGCGTAGCGCTGCTGCACCCCCAGGGTTTCCCCCAACGACAGCCAGGCGCTGGGATTGGCGGGATAAAGATCCACCGCCTTACGGTAATGGGTCTCGGCGCGGGGGTATTCCTTGCGCACGAAGGCGGCATCCCCCAGCACCAATTGGAGATTGGCCCGGGTCTCCCGGGAGCGGACCCGGCGCGCGTAATGACGGGCCACCTTTTCCGCATCGTCGTAACGCTGCACCATGGTATAGGCCAAGGCCAGGTTGGCCACCACCGTATCGGGCAGGTCCTTCTCTCCCGGCCGCCATCCGTGACGATCCAGCAGGGCGACCAATTCCTCCGCCGTCCGCCGGGCGTCGGCGCTGCGGCCGGCGTCGAAATAGCTGTTGGCCAGTTCCAGCCGCGGCCGGTAGGCCTCCGGCGAGAGGGCGACGTTGCTTTGCCAGAAAGCGATGGGGTCGCGCCAAAGTTGATTGCGCTGCCAAGTCGCGACGGCCAGCGCCGCGAGCCCCAGGCAGGCGAGCCCGTAGCCCCAGGCTTGCCCACGGGGCAACCGGGCCGGAAGCCGGAGGGTCAACCCGCCGGCCACGGCCAAGGCCAAGCCGGCGTTGGGAAGATAGGTGCGGTGCTCGAACAGCAAATCGCGGATCGGGAGCACCGACGACTCCACCAAATGGGCGGTGTAGTAGAACAGCACCCCGAAGGCGGCCAAAGGATAGCGGCGCAATCCCCAAAGCGCGGCGACGATCAACGAGGCGTGCGCAACCGCGGCGATCAGCACAGCGGGATCGGCCCACGTGGGCGGCTCGTGGACGGCGTAATCGAAACGCAGCCCCACCGGATAGAAAAACAGGCGGATATACCACCACAGCGCCTTCATCTGCGCCGCCAGATAATCGGGACGGCTGAACCAGCGGGTTTCCCGGCTCATCGCGTCCAGGCGGCGCCACAAAGCGCCGTCCAGATGGCTCATGGCCCAGAGGGTGAACAAACCGCCCACCACCAACAGGCCCCATCCGCCCCAAACCAGCGGATTGCGCCGGGATCGAGGAAAGAAAGCGATCTCCGCAAGCAGACACGCCAGCGGCAAGGTGACCGTATTCTGCTTGGTGAGGAAGGCCGCCGCAGCGGCGAGGACGCATCCCGTCAGCCAAGCGATGCGGATGCCCGAGGCGGTCGCCAGGCGCATTCGGAAATAACAGAGCAGAGCCGCCAAATACCAGAGGGCGGCCAGCGAAGCCAGACGCTGGGTGATATAGGTGACCGCCTGGGTCTGCAGCGGGTGGAGGGCGAAAATCAGCGCCGCCAGCAGCGGCAGCCAATGTGCCGCCCGAGGCAAACCCGCCTGCCCCAGGGCGGGGGTTTGCAGGATCGCCCGCCCCAGCCCCCAAACCAGCCACGCCGTCAAGAGGTGGATGACGATATTGCCCAGATGATAGCCAGGAAGCGCCAGTTGATGGAGGGCATAATTCAAGGCGAAGGTGAAGTAGCCCACCACCCGCTGAGGGCTGTAGCGCCAGAGATTATCGCCGTCCAGGGTACGAATGGCCGGATTTCTCTGGAGGGAAAGGTAATCGTCGAGATAGAAAGGCACGTCCAGGGTATGGCCGTAGACGGCGGCTACCGCCAGGGCGATCAAGCCCAGTTGGAAAAGCGGGTGGCCGAGAAGGCGTTTAAGGGTTAGCCAGTCACGAGTCATGAGGTGCAAGCCTTTCGATCGAGGACAATCCACCGACTGTCTGCCGAAAAGGTTAAAATGATACGCTAATTACTCCGGGATGGAAAAACAGAGGAGGCATCTCATGAACACCACTTCGACAGTTGCGCGCCACCGCTGGTTGGCCCTACTTCTGGCAGGCTGGATATTTTGGCTTCCGGCCGGGGTGCAAGCTCAGGAACGTTACCAAACTTCATCCTCCAGCGCCACCGGCGATTTGATCACCGGGTTCGCCAGTTTCCTGGTCACCCCGGTCTACGGAGCATTCAAGCTCACTTTCGCCGGCCTGGGCGCGATTACCGGCGGCCTGACCTGGCTTTTCACCGGCGGCGACACGGCAACGGCGCAGAAGATCTGGAACCCCAGCATGCGCGGCACCTATATCATCACGCCCGATCACCTGGCCGGGCGGGAACCGATCCGATTCATCGGAGATCCGTGACCCGCGTAAATATGACCCGAAATCCACCTTTGGCACGCCACACCTCAATCCAGGTGGTATTCAAGTATTGTGCTATCTAGCTGATACGCTGTGTGATCTTCGGTATCTGAATAATATTCAGGACGACGCTGGCGCATGAACTCTGAAGGAGATACACGATTTTCTCTCAACGATTTCTCAGCCATTCCTCATCTCTCTTATTTGTCAAAATGAGCGTTTTTACCTCTTTAGCTAACCGATGCCCATTTATTGGAGTTCACGATCAAGTAACGGTGGCCAGCCGGGAGGCCAGCATATCAGCCTGCTCGGCAAACTTTTCCGCATTGGCTTTTTGCAATTTTTCCAGGTTGTGTAACTTCCAACGAATACCCGGCAGGTGTTCAAGGTGAGCGATACCCATCAAATCCCAATCGGGATCACCGACCACCAGAGATAACAAAAATCGCTGCTCGTTGTCGTCCAGCCCTGTCTGAAGTTCATGCATCATCCGATCACGGGCCACCAGTAATGCATCGAGCGGCACCGGCTCGACCGTCATCCCCTCGAAGTTGTATTTGTAATCGTGGCTAATATCCTTCAAATGCGGAAATAGCACCTCATGCACCGGGCGGTTATGACTGGCCAGATATACAACGAAAGCACGGCGAATGCTGGAGGTAATACCTTCACGCTCAAAAAGTTGCATCACGTCGAAAAGGTCGCGAGGATGCTGACGGTCCAGCGCTGCGATCAGCTTACCGCCATACAAGTCTTCCAGTGAAGCGACCGGAATATCCAGATCGGCCATTAGTACATCGCTGGCGACAGGAGTAAGAGAAAGCCGGCGTACCGGCCTCACCGTTCCGCGCAGTACAAAATTGGCTTCGATTTTGACTTCAGTTCTCCCACGGCGCACCAACAGCTTGGATTCACCTGCTTCAGCGGCCGGTATGTGCGTCTGAAACCCATGCCTGTTCAAGCGCTCGGCGGCCTCCCGAATGGCGTCGTTAATCCGCGCCAGCGCCTGATCACGCGGTAGCGTGTAATCCGGGAATACCAGATCGAGATCCACCGACAGTCGAGGCATGTCGCGCACAAAGAGATTAATGGCCGTCCCCCCTTTCAGGGCGAAGGTGTCATCCACGAATATAAGTGGCGCAACCTGTGTCAGTAGCCGTGCCGTTTCGAGATACGCCCGGTTCATGGTTTGAGCACCAACAGACCGTCGGCTGACTTGGATACCCAGGGCCGGTCACTGCCGGTCGGCAATGCGTCTGGGTCCAGTTTGTCAGCCCAGGGCAACCCGCCCTCGCGACCCAATTGCAGACAAAGCCGTACCGTCTTAACGCTGGTACAGTGTTGCAACAGTTCGTTCAGCACATTGGCGCGCAGGCTATAAGTACTCTCAACCAGTTCGCGGGCCTCCTGCAAAGGCTGGCGTACGCCGACTTCACTCAACAACTCCAGCAGCGCCCTTTCCGGCGACGACACCTGAGGCGCCCCTTTCCTCCTCTCAAAAGGCGTGACATGCCGCAAGGCCTCGGGAGGTTCGTCGAACAGGCGCTTGCGGTGGTACTGGGCCGGGAAGCGTTCCGTGAACCACTCCGGCAAGCGACCATTCGCCCAGCCGTAAAGCTCTAGCATCGGCTGTTGCGAGACGTACTGGCGCACGCCATACCAGTCGAGCGCCGACTTACCGCCGACGTGCAGCCCGGTGAACTTGCCCTGCAACAGGAGAAGACTGGGATACAATTTGAGTTCGTCATTTGGGCGACAGAAAACACCTCGCGCCAAACGCATCAGCCAACCAGCTCGCACATAGTGAACGGCGAGATCTGCCGAGATGCCCAGAGTCGCCAGGTCGTCTGAAGTCAGGGGCGAACCTGGCGCCAAGCTGGTGTAAAGAAGGTTTAATTTACCTGGGTTTTTCGTAGCCATACTACGACTTATACATTTTTTTTAAAAACGAGTCAATTTATATTAGTTCAATAAATCGTAACTAAACTACGACGATTTATATTTTTATAAAAATTCCTCCAATATCCCTATTCTTGCCATATCCATGGACATCATGGCCTGACGCGCTCTGCATCAGGCACCACAATCTCTTCAGTATATGAGGTATCAACGCCTTGGCGGATTAACAAAAATCTCTAAAAAACACAATTTATCTTTATAAATCGTATATTAGTCGAGCCACCTGCTCTGTCAGGTTTTCATTCTGAGGTTTTACTGCCTGCAACTCCTGGAAATATATACTGACGGCGCGCAAAAATCCGCCCACGTCCTCCCTACCAGACCCGATACACCTATCCTGACAGCGCAAGGTAACCTCGCTTTCATCGCCAACCAAATGGGGCACAAAGACTATTCCATGCTTGTGCAGGTCTATGGCCGCTGGATAGATACAGAGTCCCAGGGAGTTGGATCGTATCTGGGAGAGCATGCAAAATATGACGAAAAGTGACCCAAATTTGCCCCAAAGAGTCGCGGTATAAATTATAAGTGATTGTTTTATATGAGTAATATTGATAATTCTTCGCACACCCCCATGATACAGCAGTATCTCCGCCTCAAGGCGGAGTATCCCGATATTCTGCTGTTTTACCGGATGGGGGATTTTTACGAATTGTTCTTCGACGATGCGGTCAGGGCGGCCGGCCTGCTCGATCTGACCCTGACCTCGCGGGGCGAATCCGCGGGCCGATCGGTGCCCATGGCGGGTATTCCCTACCACGCGGTGGAAAACTATCTGGTCAAACTGCTGAAGGCGGGCGAGTCGGTGGCCATTTGCGAGCAGATCGGCGATCCGGCCAAGGCCAAGGGGCCGGTGGAACGCCAGGTGGTCCGGGTGGTCACGCCGGGCACCGCCACCGACGAAGCCCTGCTGGAAGAACGGCGTGACACCCTGCTGCTCGCCTTGGCCCCACTCAAGGATCGCATCGGGCTCGCCTGCCTGGAACTCAGCTGCGGCCGCTTCACGGTTCAGGAGGTGGCCGAGGAAACCGCCCTGACGGCCGAACTGGAGCGCCTGGACCCGGCCGAAATCCTGCTTCCCGAGGATTGGCCCCTCCCCGGCTGCCTCCGGCAACGTCCCGGCGTCACCCTGCGGCCGGCCTGGCATTTCGAACCCGCCGCGGCGCGCCGCGCCCTGCAGGAACAGTTCCGGGTCCAGGACTTGTCCGGGTTCGGCTGCGAAGGGCTGGACGCCGCGGTGGCCGCCGCCGGCGGCCTGCTCGACTATGTCCGCGAGACGCAAAAACGCGCCCTGCCCCACCTGACCTCGATTCGAGTGGAGACCGGCGCCGACACCATCGGCCTGGACGCCGCCACTCGCCGCAACCTGGAACTGGACCGCCATCCCTCCGGACGGCTCGAATTCACCCTGCTGGGGGTGCTGGATACCACCGGCACCGCCGCCGGCGGGCGCCTGCTCAAGCGCTGGCTGCAGCGTCCCCTGCGCGAGCGCGAAGCGATCGGACAAAGACTGGACGCGGTGGAGGAACTGCTCCTGGGCCGCCAATTCCATCCCCTGCGCGAGCGCTTGCGGGAGACCGGCGACATCGGCCGGGCCGCCACCCGCATCGCCCTCAAATCGGCGCGGCCGCGCGATCTGACCCTGGTGCGAAAGACCTTGGCCCTTCTGCCCGAGCTTCGGGCGCTACCGGCCGAGTGCGCCAGTCCCCGCTTGCGGGCGCTGGGAGAACAGCTGGCCGATTTGCCCGCCACCCTGGACCTGTTGGAACGGGCCATCATCGATCAGCCTCCCCTGCTGATCCGCGACGGCGGCGTCATCGCGCCCGGCTATCACCCCGATTTGGATGAACTCAGACGGCTGAGCCGGCACGGCGAGGACTATCTGCTGGAATTGGAACAGCGCGAGCGGGAGCGCTCCGGCATCGCCAACCTGAAAGTCCGTTACAACAAAGTCCACGGCTACTACCTGGAAATTCCCCGCAGCCAAAGCGAGACAGTGCCCGCCGATTACATCCGCCGGCAAACCTTGAAAAACGTGGAGCGCTTTCTCACTCCGGAGTTGAAGGCCTTTGAAGAAAAAGTCCTCACCGCCCGGGAAAAAGCCCTGGCGCTGGAAAAATCCCTCTACGAGGATTTATTGGAAACGCTGACCCATGCGGTTCCCGATATCCACGCCCGCGCCGAAGCGCTGGCGGAATTGGACGTTTTGGCCGCTTTCGCCGAACGCGCCCATACCCTGGACTGGCGAAGGCCCAAGCTGAGCACGGCCCCGGGTATTGAAATTCGGGGCGGGCGCCACCCGGTGGTGGAAAGCCGGACGGAGACCTTCATTCCCAACGATCTGAACCTTGCTCCCGAACAGCGCATGTTGATCGTGACCGGCCCCAACATGGGCGGCAAATCCACCTACATGCGCCAGGCGGCTCTGATCGTGCTGCTCGCCCACCTGGGCAGCTTCGTCCCCGCCGATGGCGCCGAAATCGGGCCGGTGGATCGAATCTTCACCCGTATCGGCGCTTCCGACGACCTGGCCTCGGGGCGCTCCACCTTCATGGTGGAAATGACCGAGACCGCCACCATCCTCCACAACGCCACCGAGCACAGCCTGGTTCTGATGGACGAAGTCGGCCGCGGCACCAGCACCTTCGACGGGCTCTCCCTGGCCTGGGCGGTGGCCGAGTTTCTGGCGCGCCAAAAACGTTCGCTCACCCTGTTCGCCACCCATTATTTCGAACTCACCGCGCTGGCCGAGGAAATACCCCAGGTGGCCAACGTCCATCTGGAAGCGGCCGAATACGGCGACCAAATCGTGTTTTTGCACGCAGTGCGGGAGGGTCCCGCCAATCAGAGTTACGGCTTGCAGGTGGCGGGTCTGGCGGGGGTACCGCAGGCGGTGATCGAACGCGCCCGCGGCAAGCTGGAAGCACTCGAAACTCGAAATCGCCCCGCGGACGCGGCGGCGCAATCCCAACTGGATCTTTTCGCACCGCCGGGGGAAGCTTCTCCCCTCATCGATCGAATGAACGCCATCGATCCGGACGACCTCACGCCCCGCCAGGCTTTGGCTGTGCTGTACGAACTGAAAACCTTGCTGGACGAAGAATAAGCCACGTTTTATCTCTGTGGCATGACCCCGTCAGGATGGGTGGATAAGCGCAACGCATCCACCCAAAACGCCCATGTCAGCCGCTGGATGGGCTGCTGATGAAGACAGGGGGCGGACCCAGATGTCCGCCCTTCCTAATATTAGGAATCCATTCACCGCCGCCGGCTACGCTTGGTTTTATGAGCGCGCTGCCGGTTACTGGTCGCCAAGGTTTCCTCGGCTTCGGCGGCCAATTCATCCAAGGCTTCCTCCGCTTCTTCCGATGCTTCGGTTGCCTCCTCCAGTTCCGCCTCCATCGCCGCGGCCTCGGAGGTCGCTTTGATCTCAGCTTCGGGCGCTATGCCTAAGTTTTTTTTTTGGCGGGAAGACCACCAGAACGCCACGCCGATCACCGCGATCGCCACACCCATCACGCCGTAGGGAGGCGTTGCGTCGGAAATCGTTCCGGTGCTTTCAGCGGCGCGGGAAACCCTCGTCGGCGTCATCTTTTCAGACCTTTCGGAGGTGGACTGTAGCATGGCGGCAGTGGACGGTCCGGTCGTCTCGATCAAATCCGGATCTTGGAAAACCACCTCGGGGTGAAAATACGCGGCGGGATAATCGGGATCGCTTGCCGGCGCCTCGTCGGCGATCATCGGATTGTCGGATGCGGCCACTGCCACCATCCCTTCATCCTGATACACCACTTCGGGCTCGAAGTCGGACGCCGGATAGCGGGGATCGTTGGCGGCCCGGGCTTGAATCGAAACCATGGCGAGAAAGATCAACCCAATCTGAAGCAAAGTATGGTAACGCATCTAACCAGTTCTCCCGTTGTTGTCGTCTTTATATTTTTCTCGGAAATGAGAATGTCCGCCCCATCTGGCGAGGCGTCAATGCCATTTTACCTTCCATTCCTGGAATCCGTTAACATTCGCTTGCGTCATTTTCCGCTCCGCCGCACCCGGGAAACCAAAGCGGAAGGGTCCCCATCGAGCCGGTTTTTAAAATTCGATGCCCTGCTCGGCTCGGATGCCCTGCTCGAAACCGTGCTTGATCAGACGCATTTCGGTCACCGTATCGGCCGTTTCGATCAATTCGGCGGGCGCCCCCCGACCGGTCAAAATCAAATGCATCCAGGACGGCCTATGAAGGCGAATGAAATCGGCCACTTCCTCGCCTTTGATCCAGCCGTAGTCGATACAGTAGTTGATCTCGTCCAGCAGCACCAGATCGTAACGCCCGTTCAAAATCTTCTCCCGGCTGAACGCCCAGATCTTGCGGCTGGTCTTTCGATCCTGCTCCGGGTTTTGGGTATCCCAGGTAAACCCGTCCCCCATCGCATGCCATTCGATCTCCTCGAACCGGGCGGCGGCCCGTTGCTCGCCGGTCTGCCATTTTCCCTTGATATATTGAATCACGCAGACCCGCATCCCCCAACCGGCGGCCCGGAACACCATCCCCAGGGCGCTGGAGGACTTCCCTTTTCCCTCACCGGTGAGCGCCAGCACCCGACCGTGGCGTTTGTGTCGGGGAATCGTCACCACGCCTTTTCCCGGCCGTCAATCGCTCGCATAGCAAGAAATAGGGCGCCGCCACGGGTCATTGGGCGCCCAAATGTTGCGCCAACGCGTCGGGAGGCACAAAACCGGGCAGGACTTCGCCGCTGTCGGTGACAATCATCGGGGTCCCCCGAACCCCGAATTCTTCCGCCAAGGCCATGTGCTGATCCACCGGATGGTCGCAGGATTTCATCTCCGGCGTCTCCCCCTGCTTGGCCGCGGTCAAAGAAGCGTTGCGGTCCTTGGAACACCAGACGGCGATCGCCTTGTGATAGGAATTGGAGCCCTTCCCGGCGCGGGGATAAAACAGATAACGCACCTTGATGCCCTTTTCCAGATAGGCGTCGATCTGGGAATGAAACTTGCGGCAATAACCGCAATCGATGTCGGTGAAGACGGACACGGTATGCTTCGGCTCGTCCGGCGCAAAGATAATCATCGACTCTTCGCCGATTTCGTCCAACGAAGCCAGCCGCGCCTTGGACAACTTGGCTTCGGTCAGGTCGGTCCGATTGGATAAGTCGATCAAATGCCCGTTGAGCAGGTAACGGCCGTCTTCGGATACGTAATACAAATGGGGACCGACGGCCACTTCATACAGGCCGGGAATTTCGGATTTTTGAATCGAATCGATCGTCGCTCCGGGCAAATGCTGCTCGAGGGCTTGACGGAGCTGATCCGGCTCTGCCGCCTGCACATTCAAACCCACGCCGAGCAGAAGGGGAAATAGAAATTTGGTCATGCGAAAACCTCTATTGGAACAAGCGCTGAAAATCGAGAAACAAGGCCAGCGCCATCAGCGCCAACAGAAACGCCAATCCGATCTGTTGGGCCCTGGCCATGACTTCGTCCGACACGGGCCGCCCTTGAATCGCTTCGACTAAGTAAAACATCAAGTGGCCGCCGTCGAGCATCGGTATGGGCAACAGATTCAATACCCCCAAACTGATGCTGACGATCGCCAAAAACTTGAGAAAATAATTCATTCCCAGGGCGGCCGATTGACCCGCATACTGGGCGATGCTGATGGGTCCGGACAGGTTTTTCACGCTCGCCTCGCCCACCGCCATCTTACCCAGCATTCTCAAGGTGAGCCAGGAATATTCGCCGGTCTTGACCAGCGCCTCGGGCACCGCTTCCAGCGGCCCCAGGCGGTAAGTGACCTTCAGTTGGTCGTACATGTCGGGGGGAACCTTGACCCCCGCGCCGATTCTGCCTTGAGTCTCCCCCTGCGGGCCCGGCTCCGACTCGGGGATCAAGCTCACCGTCCGTTCGCTTCCCTGGCGTTCGAGAATGATTTCCAACATTTCCCCGGGATGGCTCCGCACGATTTCCACCAAACGGTGCCATTCCCGGATCGGCTCGCCGTCCACCGCCACCACCCGGTCGCCGGGCTGCAAGCCCGCCGTAGCGGCCGGGCTGTCCGGCTCGACCTGATCGATCACCGGCGGAAGCTGCGGTTCGGGCGGCTTCAAGCCCAGTTTCTGTCCCAATAGATTGGGGTTTTCGGATAATTCCGGCGGGATTTCCAGAATTCTGGTCAATTCGTTTCCCGCCGGCGTGCGAACCGTCACCCGAACCTGGCGATTCTGGATCACTTCCGCGAACAAACGGCCGAGCACCTGGGTCCAGGTGGGCGTCTTTTCTCCTTCCACCGAGACGATTTCCTCCCCGCTCTGGAAACCGGCTTGAGCCGCCAAGGTATTCGGCTCCACCGGTCCGATCACCGATTTGAGACCGGTTTCTCCGCTGACCAGAATCACCCAGTACAGCAACACCGCCAATATCAGATTGAAAACGGGGCCGGCGGCGACGATGGCGAACCGCTTGGCCAGCGATTGGCGGTTGAACGCATAAGGCAGATCTTGAGGGGCGACTTCGCCTTCCCGCTCGTCCACCATTTTGACGTAACCGCCGAGCGGCAACGCGCTGATGACGAATTCGGTGTCTTTAGGGGATTTTCGGTAGCGCCACAGCGGCGTACCGAAGCCCACCGAGAAGCGTAACACCTTGACCCCCGCCCGCCTGGCCACCCAGAAATGGCCGAATTCGTGAAAGGTGATCAGAACCCCGATGGCCAGGATGAAAAAAAACAGGTTGTGGGTTAAGGCTCCCATGATCGTCACCTAAAGTGGATGATCTCCAATCAGCGTCGTCGCAATCCGGCGCGCTTCGGCATCGGCCGCCAGGACGCCGTCCAAGTCTTGGACGGTGGAAACCGGAATAGTTTCCAAAGTGCGTTCGATGATGGCGGCAATCCCGGTGAAGGGAATCCGGCGCTCGAGAAACGCGGCCACCGCCACTTCGTTGGCGGCGTTGAGCAGGGCGGGGGCGGTACCGCCGCTGCGGGCGGCCTCGAAGGCAAGCCGCAAACAGGGGAAACGATCCCAATCGGGGGTTCGGAAATCCAACCGCGCCACTTCGTATAGGTCCAGCGGCTCGACACCCGACTCGATCCGCTGCGGCCAGGCGAGACCGTAGGCGATGGGAATGCGCATGTCGGGATTGCCCAATTCGGCCAACACCGAGCCGTCGGCATAGTCCACCATGGAATGGATGACGCTCTGGGGATGGATGACCACCTGGATCCGCTTCGGCGGCAGGGCAAACAAAAGGCTCGCTTCGATGACTTCCAGTCCCTTGTTCATCATGGTCGCCGAATCCACCGAAATTTTCTTCCCCATATCCCACTTGGGATGGGCCACCGCCTGTTCCGGAGTCATTTGCGGCAACGCCTCCAAAGGCGTGTCCAGAAACGGACCGCCGGAGGCGGTGAGCAGGATTTTTCGCACCGCCAGCGGATCGGCGCCGGCCCGGTAACCGGCGGGCATGCATTGGAATATGGCGTTATGCTCGCTGTCGATGGGAAGCAGTTCCGCCCCCGATTCCCGGACGGCGTCCATGAAAATCGGCCCGGAAACCACCAGCGCTTCCTTGTTGGCCAAGAGAATCCGCTTCCCGGCCCGGGCCGCGGCCAGGGTGGGCAAAAGCCCCGCCGCCCCGACGATCGCCGCCATCACGTAATCCACTTCGGGCAGGGTCGCCACCTCCGCCAGGGCCTCGGCGCCCACCAGGACGCGGGTGTCGAGACCGGCCGAGTCGAGTCGCCGACTCAAATCGCCGGCGGCCTCCGGCGCCGCCACCACTGCGTAGCGCGGCCGGTGGCGAAGGCATTGGCGATATAAATCCTCGGTGCGCCGATTGCCGGTCAGGGCAATGATGCGATATCGGTCCGGATAACGCGCCGCCACGTCCAGGGTGCTGACCCCGATGGAGCCGGTCGACCCCAGAATGCACAGGCCCTTGGCTCGGGTTGCTTCCTGCCTCACCAAAACAACCTCCTTCCCAGGAATCCGGCATAAAGCACCACGCTGGAAGCCAGCAGGCTATCGATCCGATCCAACAACCCGCCGTGACCGGGGAGCAATTTACCCGAGTCTTTCACGCCCGCCCAGCGCTTGTAGAGGCTAATCAATAGATCACCGCAGATGGATACCAGGACCGCAATCACCGATAGCATCACGAAGTCCACGACCAGCTTGGCCTTTAATTCAACCATATACCCGATCACGCCGGCGAAAACCGCACAGACCAGCAAGGCACCGTAAACGCCCGCCATGGTCTTGCCCGGACTGATGGCGGGCACCAGCGGCGTGCGCCCCCATTTTTTGCCGATGAAATAGGCGCTGGTATCGGCGATCCAGATCAAAAACAGCAAATAGAGAATGGAAGCATTGCCGAAATTGGCCCGCAATCTCGCCATCATCAACCAGGCGGTAAACAGCACGAACCAGGCGACGAATATCTGCGCGCCCTGCGGCCACGGCCGCCCGACCAGTTTGTCCGGCCAGGTGCGCAGGAAAAATCCCAGCACCAGCCAAGCCGCGACGGTCGGAAAGGCGATGTAGTCCAGCGCCAGCACCAGACTCAACACACCCTGCCAATCGGTCAAATCCGCCACCCAGTTCAACAACTCGGGCCAATACCAGGCCAAAACCTGAGCCGCCAACACCAAGCCTACGAACACACCACGTCCGATCCGGTTGCGAATGCCGGCCAGAGCCCCCCACTCCCAGGCGGCGGCCAGAATAATCGCTCCCCAGACGATGAGGAAGCTCCTGACCGACAGGGCGTAAGCCGCCCATACCACGAGGGGAATCAATACCGCCGCGGTGAGAATCCGTAAACCCAGGGTTCGGTTCCAAAGCGGGCCGTTGGTGGAAAGAGGCTTTCCTTGGACGTTTCTCGAATCAGCCATAATGCATTCCGGTTCTTGTTGTTGTCATGGTTCTACCGCCCGGTCCGGGGAGGTCATGTGGATGAAACCGCTCGGGATCGATGCCTCAATTGCTCGCTGGTGTGACCGAAACGCCGCTCGCGGCGGGCATATTCGACCAAGGCCCGATTCAATTCGGTTTCATCGAAATCGGGCCACAGCACGTCGCTGAAGAAAAGCTCGGTATAGGCCAACTGCCAAACCAAGAAATTGCTGATGCGCAACTCTCCCCCGGTTCGGATAAACAAATCCGGGTCCGGCAAGTCGGCGAAGGAGAGCTGGGCGGCAAGCCGGGATTCATCGATGGCATCGCCGCTCAATTCGCCGCATTCGACTTGACGCGCCAAGCGCTGGGCCGCTTGGACGATATCCCAACGCCCTCCGTAATTGGCGGCGATGATCAAGGTCATCTTCCGGTTGTCCCGGGTCAAGCGCTCCGATTCGTCGATCCGTCGTCGCAGGTCCGGGGAAAAAGCGGCCCGATCGCCGATCACCCGCAAGCGAATCCCGTGCTCGTGCAAGCGCCGGGACTCGCGCTCCAAAGTCAGCTGGAACAGGCGCATCAACACCGACACTTCCTCCGCCGGCCGGCGCCAGTTTTCGCTGCTGAATGCGAACAAGGTCAACACTTCGACGCCGCATTGGGCGCAGTGCTCGACGGTTTTGCGGACGGCGGTGACGCCGGCCTGATGACCGGCGGTGCGGGGCAGATGACGCTGCTTGGCCCAGCGACCGTTACCGTCCATGATGACGGCGACATGGCGGGGAATTCGTCCCTGAAGCTCTTCTGAAACGGCGGAGGTGGAATCTTCTGCGCTGCGTGATTGGCTCATAACTTGGGTCAGGCGTTCAGAGGGACAAGAGATCCCGCTCTTTTTCCTCCAACATTTGATCGATTTTCTTGACGTATTGATCGGTCAATTGTTGGATACGCTCTTCCGCCTTGCGTTCCTCATCCTCGCCAATCAGTTTTTCCTTCAACGCCTCTTTCAGCTCGGTATTGGCCTCGCGGCGAAGGTTGCGAATGGCGATCCGCCCCTGTTCCGCCTCGTGCCTGGCCACCTTGATCAATTCCCGGCGACGTTCTTCGGTCAGGGAAGGCAGCGGCACCCGAATCACGGTGCCGGCGGTCTGCGGATTGATGCCCAGGTCCGACTCCATGATCGCCTTCTCGATCACCGGAATCATGTTTCTCTCCCACGGCGTGATGGCCAGGGTGCGGGCGTCTTCCACGATGATGTTGGCCGCTTGGCTCATGGGCACCTCGCTGCCGTAATAAGACACTTTGAGATGGTCCAGAAGGCTGGGATGGGCGCGACCGGTGCGGATTTTGGCCAACTCCTGCTTGATCGCGGCAATGGTCTTGTCCATTTTGCCCCGGGATTCCTGATAGATGTCTTCAATCACGTTTTTCCTCCGCAGCTTTTCGAGTCTTGCCCGTTTCAATGAGTGAACCGATCGCCTCTCCCTGAACCAGCCGCACGATGGCGCCCGGTTCGAATACGTTCATTACCCGCAAGGGCAAATGATGATCGCGGCACAACACCAAAGCGGTGGTGTCCATGACGCCGATCCGGCGTTTCAAGGCCTCGTCGTAAGTCAGATAGGCGAGGCGCTCGGCGCGAGGATCCTTGAGCGGGTCGGCGGTGTAGACCCCGTCCACCTTGGTGGCCTTGATCAAAAGGTCGGCTTCGATTTCGATCGCCCTCAGGCTGGCCGCCGAATCGGTAGTGAAAAAGGGATTCCCCAAGCCCGCCGCGAAAATCACCACCCGCCCCTTTTCCAGGTGGCGGATCGCCCGCCGGCGGATGTAATCCTCGCAGACCTGATTGATCTTCAACGCCGACATCACCCGCACCGGCGCCCCCAGATGCTCGATCGCGTCCTGCATCGCCAGAGCGTTGATCACCGTGGCGAGCATGCCCATGTGGTCGCTGGTGACCCGGTCCAGGCCTTCGGCGGCCTTCTCCGCCCCGCGGATGATGTTTCCCCCGCCGATCACCAGGCCCACTTCCACGCCGATTCGGCACAAATCCACGATTTCCGCGGCCAACCGCTTGACGGGCTCGGAATCCAGGCCGCATTCGCGCTCGCCCATCAGCGCTTCGCCGCTGAGCTTGAGCAGGATTCTGCGATAGCGGGAAGTGGTCATCCTGATCGCTCTGCCTCGCCCATCAATCGCCGCGCACCTGGGCCATCACCTCCTCGGCGAAGTCGGCCTCGGCTTTTTCGATGCCCTCGCCCACTTCGAAACGGACGAACCGGACCACTTTGGCGCCTTCCTGGCGCAACAACTCGCCGACGCTCTGATCGGGATCCTTGACGAAGGGTTGTCCCAGCAGGGTGATTTCCTGAAGGAATTTGCGCAGGCGGCCTTCGACCATCTTTTCGATGATGTTGGCGGGCTTGCCGCTGTCCTCGGCCTGGGCGGTGAAAATGGCCCTTTCCTTTTCCAGGGCGTCGGCGGAGACGTCTTCCTCGCTCACGCAGTGGGGCTTGCTGGCGGCGACGTGCATGGCCAGATCCTTGCCCAATTCGTCGCTGCCGTCTTCCACTTCCACCACCACGCCGATCCGGTTGCCGTGCAGGTAGTGAGACACCTTGCCGGTTTCGGTTTCGAACCGCATCAAGCGGCGAATATTGATGTTCTCTCCGAGCTTGGCCACCAATTCGCGGCGGGCTTCTTCGATGCTCGGCCCGCCCGCTTCGATCGGCGCGGCCAAAAGCGCCTCCACGGTTTGCGCGCCGCTCGCCAACGCTTGCTTGGCCACTTTGCCGACGAAGCCTTGGAAATCTTCGTTTTTAGCCACGAAGTCGGTTTCGCTGTTGACTTCGACGATCACGGCCCGCTTACCGTCGTCGCTTCTCTCGATGGCGATCTGCCCCTCGGCCGCGGTGCGATCGGATTTCTTGTCGGCCTTGGCGAGGCCGGACTTGCGCATCTGCTCGATCGCGGCTTCGATGTCGCCGCCGGTTTCCACCAGGGCTTTCTTGCATTCCATCATGCCGGAGCCGGTCCGTTCACGCAGCTCTTTGACCAATGCCGCGGTTATCTTCGTCATCTAATGCTTACCTCGTTTACGTCTCGTGCAAATAATTTCCGCTCAATGTGCCTTTATTCCGACTCGGATTCCGCCGCCGGCGCTTCGGCGGTTTCTTCCGGGGCTTCCACGAATTCGTCTTCCGCCGCCACCAACTCCGCCTGGCTGGCTTTGCCTTCCAGAATGGACGTGGCTGCGGCGCGGCAATACAGCTGAATGGCGCGAATGGAGTCGTCGTTACCGGGAATGATGTAATCGACCCCGGCGGGATTATTGTTGGTGTCCACCACGCCGACGATGGGGATGCCCAGTCTCCGCGCCTCCTTGACCGCGATGTGCTCCTGGCCCACGTCGAGCACGAACATTACGTCCGGCAGGCTGTCCATGTCCTTGATCCCGCCCAAGCTGCGTTCCAGCTTTTCCAGTTCGCGCATCAACTGCAGGGCTTCCTTCTTGCTGAAGCGCTGCAGGGTGCCGTCGTCGCGCATCGCCTCCAGGTCCTTGAGACGCTTGACCGAATGCCGGATCGTCTTGAAATTGGTCAGGGTACCGCCCAGCCAGCGATAATTGACGTAGGGCATGCCGCAGCGCGCGGCTTCTTCTCGCACCGCGTTGCGCGCGGTTCGTTTGGTCCCCACGAACAAGACGGTCCCCCGGTTGGCGGCGGTCTGTTCCAGAAAATGCAACCCCTCCCGCAACAGGGGCAGGGTTTCTTCCAGATTCACGATGTGGATTTTGCTGCGCACCCCGAAGATGTAGGGGGCCATTTTGGGATTCCAGTAACGGGTCTGATGCCCGAAGTGTACGCCGGCTTCCAACAGCTCGCGCATGCTAACATTCGCCATGGTGTATTGCTCCTTAAAAGGTAGGGTTGGGCCTCCACCTATCCCATCCGGACACCCGCACCAAGGGAACGGGCACCCTACCGGATGTGTCGATAGGTGTGTGGATTGCTGCTAAAATAGCAATGCTTTATACCATAATTGGCCGTTGTCAGACAATGGCCTGAACCGTCGAGAACAAGTTATCCGAATGAGACAGGAATACCAACGTCGCACGCGTCAGGGCATTCCCCTGAAAACCCCCGCGGAGGTGGAAGCCATGCGCACGGCCGGGCGCTTGGCCGCGGAAGTATTGGACATGATCGAGCCCCACGTCCAGGCCGGCGTCACCACCGAAAAACTGGACCGGCTCTGCCACGACTACATCGTCGAGATTCAACAAGCGATTCCCGCCCCCTTGAACTACAAGGGGTTTCCCAAATCCATTTGCACTTCCGTCAACCATCAGGTCTGTCACGGCATCCCCGCAAACAAGCGGCTCAAAAACGGCGATATCGTCAATATCGACATCACCGTCATCAAGGACGGCTTTCACGGGGACACCAGCAAGATGTTCCTGGTGGGAGAGCCCTCCATCAAGGCCAAACGTTTGGTCAAAACGGCCCAGGAAGCCATGTACCGGGCCATCCGAGAGGTTCGACCGGGGGTGGACCTGGGGCAGATCGGCCACGTCATTCAAAAATACGCCGAAGCTCAAGGCTATTCGGTGGTGCGCGAGTTCTGCGGCCACGGCATCGGCCTCGGCTTCCACGAGGAACCCCAGGTGCTTCATTACGGCAAACCCGAAACCGGGATCATCCTGGAGTCGGGAATGACCTTCACCATCGAGCCCATGATCAACGCGGGCAAACGCCAAGTGAAGATGCTGCCCGACGGTTGGACCGTGGTCACCAAGGACCGCAGCTTGTCGGCTCAGTGGGAGCATACCCTCCTGGTCACGGACGATGGCTTCGAAGTTTTGACCCTGCGGGAGGAAGAGGACTTCCCCCGCACTTCGGCCGAACCGGACTGATCCCTTGCTTTCCCACGTTCGCCCCTACAAGGCCTCCCTGCAAGCCTTTCACGCCGAACTGGAACGCCGCTTCCACGCCGGCGCGCCGGTCGTCGATCTGCTGCGGGCGCGGGCCCATTTCATCGACGCCCTGCTTAGGGAATGCTGGCAGCAGCATCTGGGCAATGCGTCGGAACAAGCGGCGTTGGCGGCGGTGGGCGGCTACGGTCGGCGGGAACTGCATCCTCACTCCGACATCGACCTTTTGGTGCTGGTGCCGAACGCCATGCCGCCGGCCCTGGAAACCGGTCTTTCGGGGTTGTTCACCTTCCTTTGGGACATCGGTCTCAAGCCGGGGCACAGCGTACGCACCGTGACTCAGTGCGAAGAAGAGGCGGCCAAGGACCAAACCGTGGTCACCAATCTCATGGATGCGCGCCGAGTCGCCGGCAATTCGGCCTTGTTCGGCGCCATGGAGGCACGCATCGGCCCGGATCGGATCTGGCCATCCGGCGCCTTTTTTCAAGCCAAACTCGACGAACAGGCGGCGCGCTACGCCAAATACCACGACACCGCCTACAACCTCGAACCCAACCTCAAGGAAGGGCCCGGCGGCATCCGCGACATCCAGACCATCGCCTGGGTGGTCAAGCGCCACTTCAGCGCCACCACCCTGCACGAACTGGTGGACCAAGGCTACCTGACCGAAGACGAATACGCCGAGCTGGAGCACGACCTCAATATGCTCTGGCGGATACGCTTCGCGCTCCACCTGACCGCGGAGCGTTGCGAGGACCGGATTCTGTTCGACTATCAGCGCACCCTGGCCGAATGGTGCGGCTATCGGGGGGAAGGCAACGCCCCGGTGGAAACCTTCATGCAATCCTATTTCCGCACCGCCCAAAGCGTTCAACGGCTGGGGGAAATGCTACTTCAACTGCTCGAGGAAATCCTGTGCCCGGACTTCCGCAGCGAACCCCGCACTTTGGACGAGCATTTTCAAGTGGTCAACGGCCACCTGGAAATCCGCCACCCGCAAGTATTCGCCGAATATCCCCTCGGGCTGCTGGAGATTTTTCTGCGCCTGCAGCAACACGCCGAGCTCAAAGGCGTCCGCGCCCACACCATCCGCGCCATTCGCCAGAACCTTCACCGCATCGACCAAGACTTTCGCGGCGATCCCCGCGCCTGCCGCCTGTTTCTGGAGATTCTACGCCAGCCCAGCGGGATCACCCACCAATTCCGCCGCATGAATCGGTACGGCATCCTCGCCGCCTATTTGCCCGAATTCGCGCGCATCGTGGGGAGAATGCAGTACGACCTGTTCCATGCCTACACCGTGGACGAGCACATCCTGTTCGTGGTCCGCAATCTGCGTCGCCTCGCCCTCCCCCAATATCGCCAGGAACTGCCCCTGGCCACCGATATTTTCCCCTTGGTCGCCAAACCGGAACTGCTGTATCTCGCCGGTCTTTACCACGACATGGGCAAGGGCCAGGGCGGCGATCACTCAATCATCGGGGAACGCCTGGTGCGCGACTTCTGCCGCCGCCACGGCCTTCCCGAGCACGACATCCGCCTGGTGGCCTGGCTGGTGCGTAATCACCTGGTCATGTCGCTCACCGCCCAACGCAAGGATATCAGCGATCCGGGGGTGATCCGCGAATTCGCCCTCAAGGTGGGCGGCGAGGAACGGCTCAATCATCTCTATCTCTTGACCGTCGCCGATATCCGCGGCACCAATCCCAGCCTCTGGAACGCCTGGCGCGACTCCCTGCTGCGAGAACTCTACCTGGCCACCCGCGATCAGCTCCGCTACGGCCTGGAAAGCCCCGATACCGAGGAACGCATCGCCGAAGCCCAACGCGACGCCCGCGACCTGCTGTTGCGTCTGGGGATGAACGATACCGACGTGGAACGGGTATGGCGCCATTTCAGCGGCAGCTATTTCCTTCGCTGCCAACCGGAGGAATGCGCTTGGCAAACTCTGGCCATCGCCGAGACGCCCGACGAAGACCTGCCGCTGGTGCTCCTTCGGCCCAAAACCCAGCATGGCAGTGCCGAAGTGTTCGTGTACATGCACGACCGCGACGGGATTTTCGCCCAAACCGCCGCGTTGTTGGATCAATTGGAATTGACGGTGCTGGCGGCGCGATTGGAAATCACCGGGGACGGCTATGTGATCAACAGCTTTCTGGTACTGGAAGGAGACGGCCAGCCGATCCGGGACCTGGCGCGGGAACAGCAGATATCCTCCCGCATCCGGCACTGCCTGAAAGATCCCCAGCCCCCTCATTTCACCATTGACAGACGCCCCAACCGGCGCCTAAAGCATTTCTCCATTCCGACCCAGGTGCACTTTCTTCGCGACCCCAAGCACCGCCACACGGTGGTCGAACTGATCGCCGCCGACCGCCCCGGCCTTCTGGCCCGGGTGGGGGAAGTTTTCGAACAGCAGCAACTCGGTCTCCACGAAGCGCGAATCGCCACCCTCGGCAATCGCGCCGAAGACATTTTCTTTCTCACCGATCACGCCGGCCGGCCGCTGATCAGCGAGGAGCGTCGGGAGGCATTGGCGCAAGCCTTGAAGGAGGCCATCCGCTAGGTTCTGGTTGACATTTACAGCCGGTTCAAAACTTCGATATACCATACAAGCGACGAGGCATGACATCAGCTTCACCCCCTCTCCGTCCGGGAATGTCTCAAATAGAGTCCCTTCTCCCGCTGGCGGGAGAAGGCTAGGATGAGGGTGGTTCGAAATAAAGGCATTTTCCTAATGAATTCCACCCTCACCCCGACCCCGCCAGCGGGAGAGGGAGATAATGGCATTCGCGCGATTACCTTGCCCCCCACACGCACTTTATACGCTCTTTGGGAACCGGAGAGAACGTTTTGGGACCGTTCGCGGGAAGGGGTTAATAATGACTGCGGATGAATTGCTTCAGTGCCAACAGATCCGCTTGCAGCGGATCGGCATAGCGCAAACCGATCCGGTACTCGTCACGGGCGATCCGACGCACAAAAACCACTCGACATCGTATATTCAAGGAAGTTTGATCGGGACAACAAATCAACTCCAATTCCAAGAGCCTGCCCGAGTCGTTTAGGCAGTTGGCGCCCGGCGCCAGGCATTCGCTTCCCCGGGCCGTACATTGGATCTGGGCGCCGCCCTCGGACAGATCCCGAACCCGAACCGGCACGGCGTCTCCTCCGCCGGCCGGCAACGCCTCACCCGGCAAATCCACAACAACCCGAATGCCACCTCTCCGCTCCATGCCTCATACCCCGCGCCATCCTTCCCAATAGGGGATAGGATGCAGGCGTTCCACGAGAAAATCCAGGAAAGTTCGCACCTTGGCGGAGAGATGACGGCGGTGGGGATAAACCGCGTAAATATCCATGGCGGGCAGCTCATGATCCTGGAGTACCGCTTCCAAGCGGCCCTTGCTTAAATCCTGGCCGACGATGTAAGTCGGCAGCACCACCAAACCGGCGCCATGAATGGCCGCCAGGCGCAGTGGGTCGGCGGTGTTGGCCTGCAGGGTGCCGGAGACGCGGATCGTGCTCACCTCGCCGTCCGGGCCGGTGAACCGCCATTGGTCGTGGGGCTCGAATCCCCAGTTGACCAGACAATTATGGGAACGCAGATCCTGCGGCTCCCGGGGCCGCCCGTGTTTTTCGAAATAGTCGGGAGCGCCGCATACCACCCGCGGCGAACTGGCCAGCTTACGCGCGATGAGACTGGAGTCGGGCAATTCCCCGAGACGAATCGCCAAATCCAGTCCTTCGGCCACCACATCCACCACGCCCCCGCGGATGTCTATATCCACCCGCACTTTGGGGTATTGCTGCATATAGGCGGCGACGGTGGGGGCGAGGTGGAACGTGCCGAAAAACGGGGGCGTGGAGATCCGGAGCAGGCCTTGCGGTTCGGTATGGAGCTGGGCGACCGACAACTCGGTCTCCTCGATATCCTCGAGAATCTGCAAACAACGCTCCAGGTAGGCCACCCCGGCTTCGGTCAGGCTGATCCGGCGAGTGGTCCGATTCAGCAGGCGCACCCCCAGGGAGTTTTCCAAATACATCACGTGTTTGGTCGCCATCGCGCGGGAAACTCCCAATTCCTTGGCCGCGGCGGCAAAACTGCCGCTCTGGGCCACCCGGGCGAAGACCCTCATGCTCGTCAGTTTATCCATGAATTTCCTATTGGCGTTCCGGCTCGGAGCCCTGCGGGGCGGCATACACCTGCAGGGCGAGTTTCAAATCCTCCCATGCCTGGCGCTTGGCTCCCGGGTTGCGGAGCAAGTAGGCGGGATGGTAGATCACCGCCAAGGGGATCGCTTCATAGCGGTGGACTTTACCCCGCAGCCTGGAGAGCGACGCCCCGGTCCGCAGCAGACTCTGGGCCGAGATCCTGCCCACCGCCAGAATGATTTTCGGCTTCACCAGGGCGATCTGGCGTTTCAGAAAGGGCTCGCAAGCCGCCACCTCCTCCGGCTTGGGGTCGCGGTTGCCGGGCGGGCGGCTCTTGAGGATATTGGTGATATACACTTGCTCGCGGCTCAGTTGCATGGCTCTGAGCATTTCATTCAACAGCTGACCGGCACGGCCCACGAAAGGCTCGCCCTTGAGGTCTTCCTGCTCCCCCGGCGCCTCTCCGATCAGCATCCAATCGGCCCGTCGATCGCCTACCCCCAATACCGCTTGGGTACGGGTCCGATAGAGGGGGCAGGCGGTACACGCGGACACTTCCCGTTCCAGCTGTTCCCATTCCTCCTCCGAAGAGGTCTCCACGGCCTTTTCGGCCGGCGCCGCCGAGATCTGCGGACGGCGCAGAGCCCACGGCTGAACCCCCATCGCCAGCAGGTAGTGCAACCGGATCGGATCCACCGCCTCAGACATCCGCCACTTGCGGATGCTTGCGCCCGGCGCTACTGAGCAGTTTATCGACCGCATTGAGATAGGCTTTGGCCGAGGCGATCACGATATCGGTGTCCGCCCCCAGACCGTTGACGATACGCCCGCCGCGCTCCAAGCGCACGGTCACCTCGCCCTGGGCATCGGTGCCGGTGGTGATGCTGTTGACCGAATACAGAAGCAAGGAAGCGCCGGTGGCGAGCAAGGACTCGATCGCCTTCAAGGTGGCGTCCACCACCCCGCTTCCTTCCGACTCGCTGGTCTTTTCCTCGCCATCCACCTTCAACACCACTTGCGCCCGGGGCGTCTCGCCGGTGTCGGAACACACATGCAACGCGATCAATTTGACCCGTTCCGCCTCGGATTCGTAGATCTGCTCGGAAATCAGCGCCTGGAGATCCTCTTCGAAAATCTCGTGCTTCTTGTCCGCCAAGTCCTTGAACCGGGCGAACGCCTCGTTGAGCGCTTCCTCGGCCTCGAATTCGATCCCCAACTCCCGCATCCGCGTCCGAAACGCGTTGCGTCCCGAATGCTTCCCAAGGACCATTCGGTTGGCGCTCCAGCCGACGTCTTCGGCGCGCATGATTTCATAGGTTTCGCGGCTTTTCAGCACGCCGTCCTGATGAATGCCCGACTCGTGGGCGAAGGCATTGGCGCCGACGATGGCCTTGTTGGGCTGCACCGGAAAACCGGTAATACTGGAAACCAATTTCGAACAAGGCACGATTTCCTGCGTGTTGATCCCGGTATCGCAAGGGAAGGCGTCCTGGCGCGTTTTGACCGCCATCACCACTTCCTCCAGCGCGGCGTTGCCGGCCCGCTCGCCCAAGCCGTTGATGGTACACTCCACCTGGCGCGCGCCGCTCATCACCGCGGCCAGGGAATTGGCCACCGCCAACCCCAAATCGTTGTGGCAATGCACCGAAAACACCGCCTTGTCGGCATTGGGGATGCGCTCGCGCAGGCGGCCGATCATTGCGCCGAAAGCCGGGGGAAGGCTGTAACCCACGGTGTCGGGAATATTGATGGTGGTGGCCCCGGCGGCGATCACCGCCTCGATGATCCGACACAGGAAATCCTCTTCGCTGCGACCGGCGTCCTCGGGCGAGAACTCCACGTCGTCGGTATACCGGCGCGCCCGTTGCACCGCCGCCACCGCCCGCTCCACCACCTGGTCGGGCGTCATGCGCAACTTGTGCTCCATATGAATGGGCGAAGTGGCGATGAAGGTATGGATGCGGGAACGCCGGGCCACTGCCAGGGCCTCGCCGGCACGGTCGATATCGGTATCCAGGGCGCGGGCCAAACCGCATACGGCGCTCTCGCCAACCGCCTGGGAGACGGCTTTGACCGCGTCGAAATCTCCGCCGCTGGCGGCGGGGAACCCGGCCTCGATCACATCCACCCGGAGGCGCTCCAGCGCCTTGGCAATACGGATTTTCTCTTCCCGGTTCATGGAAGCGCCGGGACTTTGCTCGCCGTCGCGGAGGGTGGTATCGAAAATGATGAGCTTGTCTTGCATGGTTGATGCTCCTTTCAGGTGTCGCGCATATTTCGGGGAAAATAAAAAAGAGATTTCCGATATTGCCCCTAGCGGGGCAGTCGCACCCGAAGGAAAGCGCGGCTCAGGGCCGGTCCCCAAACCTGATACTCATCGACCGAACGCGCTCCCGCAGCCGCGCTGCCGGAGGATTCCGGCCGCAAAGCATGCATTAAGACGGACATCACCCTAGACCTGGCGAAGCGATTATTCATCCAGTCAAATCAATCTGTTTAAAATTGTTGAATATACACCGACCCGCGCCAATATACCAAGCCGCCAATCCGCATATCATCCCGACGCGGCTACCGGTGACGTTTCTTCATCCGGCGCTGGCGCAGCCAGATCAATGTCAACAGGGGGCCGGAAACGGCATAGCCGGAGAAAATCAAAACCAACATCAGCTGCGGATTGGTGAACACCACGGCAAAACCCAGCATGATCAAAATAATGACCACAAAGGGCACGCGTCCGCGGATGTCGATATCCTTAAAGCTGTAATAGCGGAAATTACTCACCATCAACAAGGCGGCGACGGTAGTCATCACCACCGCCACATAGCGCATGGCCTCTCCTTGCAGACCGTAGTTCTCCCCCAACCAAATCATACCGGCGACCATCGCCGCCGCCGATGGACTGGGCAATCCCTGGAAATAGCGCTTGTCCTCGACCCCGATCTGGGTGTTGAATCGGGCCAGCCGCAAAGCGGCCGCGGCGGCATAGACGAAGGAGGCAAACCAGCCCAGTTTGGCTAGAAAGGAAAGCGACCATAAGTACATGATCAAGGCCGGCGCCAAACCGAACGAGACCATGTCGGACAAGCTGTCGTATTCCCCCCCGAAAGCGGTTTGGGTATGGGTCAAGCGCGCCACCCGGCCGTCCAAGCCGTCCAACACCATGGCGGCGAAAATGGAAAAGGCGGCCCTGTCGAACTGACCGTTCATCGATGCGGTCACCGCATAGAAACCGCAAAACAGGCAGCCGGTGGTGAACAGGTTGGGCAGCAGATAAATGCCGCGCGGACGCTTTCGGGGCGGAGTAGTAACCATGGCCGACGAGGAATCTTAGTTCTTTTCCTGATCCACCAATTTATTGGCCTTGATCCACGGCATCATTTCCCGCAGTCGCCCCCCCACTTCTTCAATGGCATGCTCACGGCTCAGGCGACGCTTGGCCTTGAGCGTCGGGCAATTGGCCTGGTTTTCCAGGATAAATTCGCGCGCGAATTCGCCCGATTGAATTTCCTTGAGAATTTTGCGCATCTCCGTCTTGGAAGACTCGTCGACCACTCGCGGTCCCCGGGTCAAGTCGCCGTATTCGGCGGTGTTGGAAATGGAGTAGCGCATGTTGGCGATCCCGCCTTCGTACATCAGATCCACGATCAGCTTGAGTTCGTGGAGACACTCGAAATACGCCATTTCAGGCGCGTAACCGGCTTCCACCAGGGTTTCGAAACCCGCCTGCACCAAGGCGGTGGCGCCGCCGCACAGCACCGCCTGCTCGCCGAACAAATCGGTTTCGGTCTCTTCCCGGAAGGTGGTTTCGATGATCCCGGCGCGGCCGCCGCCGTTGGCGGAGGCGTAGGACAGGGCGATGGACTTGGCCTGCCCGGATGCGTCCCGGTCGATCGCGATCAGCGACGGCACCCCGCCGTTCTGGGTATAGGTGGAACGCACCAGGTGGCCGGGCCCCTTGGGCGCGATCATGATGACGTCCAGATCGGCGCGGGGCTCGATTTGCTGGAAATGGATATTGAAGCCGTGGGCGAAAGCCAGCGCGGCCCCTTGCTTGATATTCGGCTCGATCTCATTTTGATAGAGCGCCGGTTGATGCTCGTCCGGCGCCAGCACCATCACCACATCCGCGCCTTGAACCGCTTCCGCCACCGGCTTGACGCTCAGGCCGGCTTTTTCCGCCTTGCCCCAGGAACTCGACCCGGGACGCAAGCCGACGGTCACGTCCACGCCGGAATCCTTCAGGTTGTTGGCATGGGCGTGCCCCTGGGAACCGTAACCGATGATGGTCACTTGGCGGGAACGAATGATGGAAAGGTCAGCGTCTTTGTCGTAATAAACCTGCATGGATTCCCTCTTTACAAAAGATGAATAACAGTCACAAGATGATTGTCGGCGTTGTTGGCATCCAACTCGTCCGGCGCGTCGCCAAAATCGAACGCCCCGTCATTTCAAAGGTGTAAACCGCGTTCGCCGCGCAATATGCCGGTCGGCCCCGAGCGGACCACCTCGAGGATCTGGCCCGGGGCCAGGTTGGTCAGGAAGGCGTCCAGCTTGGCGCCGTCGCCGGTCATTTCGATCACATAGGCGGAAGCGGCCACATCGATGATGCGGCCCCGGAAAATATCCACCAAGCGCTTGACCTCCTCCCGGTCCGGGCCTTTCGCGCGAACCTTGATCATCATCAATTCGCGCTCGATGTGGTTGGCCTCGGAAATATCCATCAGCTTGATCACGTCGATCAGCTTGTTGAGCTGCTTGGTGATCTGTTCGATGATCCGCTCGTCGCCGCGGGTGACGATGGTCATGCGCGACACGGACGGCTCCTCGGTGGGGGCCACCGTAAGGGCTTCGATATTGTATCCGCGGGCCGAGAACAAACCGGACACCCGCGACAAGGCGCCGGCTTCGTTTTCCAGCAAAATCGAAATGATATGACGCATCAAGCCAGCTCCCTGTCGGTCGTGATCCAAGGCGGCAAGCGCATTTGATGCTGCGCCTTGCCCGCTTCCACCATCGGATAGACGTTTTCGGTCCGGTCGGTGATGCAATCCAGAAACACCAATCGATCTTTCATTTGGAAGGCCTCTTCCAGGGCCGGGCGCACGTCTTCCGGTTTTTCGATGCGCATTCCCACGTGGCCGTAGGCCTCGGCCAGCTTGACGAAATCCGGCAAGGTGTCCATATAGGAATGGGAGTAGCGGCTTTCGTAGCTGAACTCCTGCCACTGGCGCACCATCCCCATGTAGCGGTTGTTGAGATTGACGATCTTGATCGGCGCCTTGTACTGCAGCGCGGTGGACAGCTCCTGGATGCACATCTGGATACTGGCCTCGCCGGTCACGCAGACCACATCCTCCTCCGGAAATCCCAACTTGACACCGATCGCCGCCGGCATGCCGAAGCCCATGGTTCCCAAGCCACCGGAATTGATCCAATGCCGAGGCCGGTCGAACTTGTAGTATTGGGCCACCCACATCTGATGCTGACCCACGTCCGAAGTGACATAAGCCTTGCCGCGCGTGGCCTCCCACAACTGCTCGATCACGTATTGCGGCTTGATCAAGGGACTGTCCTGCTCGTAGCGCAGGCAATCGATGGCGCGCCAGTTCTCGATCTGCTCCCACCAAGCCGCCAGGGCGTCCGGATTCGGACGCTTTCCTGTGGACTTGAGCCGTTCGATCAACGCGGCCAGGACCGGTTTAACCTGTCCCACGATGGGAATGTCCACCGGTACGGTCTTGGCGATCGAGGCCGGGTCCACGTCGATGTGGATGATCTTGGCATAGGGACAGAATTCGTCCAGCTTGCCGGTCACCCGATCGTCGAAGCGGGCGCCGACGGCGATCAGCACGTCGCATTCGTGCATCGCCATGTTGGCCTCGAAGGTGCCGTGCATCCCCAGCATGCCCAAAAACTGGCGGTCGGCGCCCGGATAAGCGCCCAGCCCCATCAGGGTATTGGTGATGGGAAATCCGAGCCAGCGGGTGAGTTCGGTCAGTTCCGCCGCGGCCTCCCCCAAGATCACGCCGCCGCCGGTGTAGAGCATCGGCCGGCGGGCCTCCAGAATCAATTCGGCGGCTTTGCGGATCTGGCGCGGATTCCCTTGAATCTTGGGCCGATACGAACGCAGCGAGACATTGTCGGGATAATGATAGGGGATTTTGACGTTGGGATCGGTGACGTCCTTGGGAATATCCACCACCACCGGACCCGGACGCCCGGTGGTGGCGATATAAAAGGCTTTCTTGATGGTTTCGGCCAGTTGCCGGCGATCCTTGACCAAAAAATTGTGCTTCACGCACGGCAAAGTAATCCCTACCGTGTCGCACTCCTGGAAGGCATCGCTGCCGATCACCGGGGTTGCCACCTGGCCGGTGAGCACCACCAGCGGTATGGAGTCCATGTGGGCGGTGGCGATGCCGGTGATCAAATTGGTGGCGCCCGGCCCGGAAGTGGCCAGCACCACGCCGGGCTTGCCGGTGGCGCGGGCGTAGCCGTCGGCCATGTGGGCGGCGCCCTGCTCGTGACGTACCAGGACGTGCTTGACGTCTTCCTGACCGAACAGGGCGTCGTAAATATGCAATACCGCCCCGCCGGGATAGCCGAAAATGAATTCGACCCCTTCGTCCTTCAACGCCTGAATGACGATTTCCGCACCGCTCAACTCCACCTTATACCCCTAAAAACAATACCGTTTTTGCAGAGAAATAGTAGATTAAGTTAACGCAAATATCGTTTTACCGTCAAGGTGTTATGCGTCCATGCATCGTTCGCACGGAGGCATACCGCCCCGGCCTCATGAGCGGTCAAAGCCAAGATTCAAGGATCTTGCGCGGCGAATAATTTCGCCAAGGGCACATTCAGGACTTGTCTCAACGCGCCTTCCGCCTCCTCGAAAAGGGATCTCAGGGGCGATTGCATCTTCGCGGCGGACGGGAGAATATAGGCATCGCTGAGATAAAGATCCAACAAGGTGACCAAGTGCGGGTCGCAACGCAGCAACCACCCTCCCGCCTCGGCGCGCGCGACCCATCCGTTGCCCCGCAAAACGGCCAACACCTTGTCCAACTCCACCGGGCTGATCTCGGGCAAACGGTGCGCCAAGGCGGCCTCGTTCAACAGATCGGAATTCCGCTGGCCTTGCCAGAGACTCGCGAGCACCGTATAGGCCAACCCCAGATCACGCTCGGGGGTCACCGCTTCGGTGAGATGCCTGCCTCGACGAAAGGCATGGAGACAATAAACGAACTGGGCGCCGATCAAGGTCACCATCCACGACAAATAGATCCATACCAGAAAAATCGGCACCGCCGCCAGGGCACCGTAAATCGCCTCGTAAGTGGGAAACCGGGCGATATAAAAAGCAAATCCGGCCTTGGCGATTTCGAACATGGCCGCGCTCAGAAGCCCGCCCCACACCGCCAATTTGAGGATGACTTTGGTGTTGGGAACCAATTGATAAAGCAAGGTAAAGGCCACCGCTTCCAACAGAAACGGCAAAAGGTTCAGCAGACCGAATCCTTCGGCTTCCCCTTCTCCGGCGAAGTCGGCGACCCACTGGGAAGTGGCCGCGATGCCGGTGCCGATCAGAAGCGGCCCCAAAGTCAACACCGCCCAGTACACCAATAGACGGCGAGGCAGGGCGCGATAAGGCGGCGCGCGCCAGATTTCGTTGAGGGATTTTTCGATGGTGACCATCAGCATCAAGGCGGTGATGATCAGAAACACGACGCCGGGACCGGTCAGCTTTTTGGCCTTCTCGGCGAAGGTACGCATGTACTCCTCGATGGTCTCCTGGGCCGCCGGCACCAGGTTCTCGAACACCACGTTCAGGAGCTTGTCACTGACCTCGTTGAAAGCCGGAAAAGCGGCGAAAATCGCCAGCGACACCGCCAACAAGGGAACCAGCGCCAGCAGGGTAGTATAGGAAAGCGCCGCCGCGCTGTGGGTGCAGTGACTCTCCTCGAAGCGGCGCCAGAAATATTCCCAGAAAGCGCGCCCCCCTTCCCACCAGTCACGCAGTTTCATGGCATCCATACGATCTCCCCGGATTGGCCTGTCAACAAATCTTAACCGAACGGTCACGACGGCGTCATCTGAGCAAATTAGGGTACTCGTCTCGATCACGAGACAGACGGTGACCCTTATGCGCCTGATTCACTCCATACTGTATTATGATCAGCATCTGTTTGCCTGGTTCTTGCACCGCAAGCATTACGCCCGGCTCGTCGCCCTGAGCCGCTGGCTGTCCAAAACCGGCGACGGAATCTGGTACGTTGTCCTCGGTTTGGCGCTGTTCCGCTTGGAGCCGACCTACGGTCCGCTGTTTCTGGCCACGGGCGCGGCGGCCTTCGCCCTGGAGCGGCCGCTTTACTTCCTTCTCAAAAACAGCCTCAAGCGGGGGCGGCCGCAGACTCGGATCCCGGATTTCCGCAGCCACATCGTTCCTTCCGACGAATTCAGCTTTCCGTCCGGCCATACCTCGGCCGCTTTTCTCACCGCCTTGCTATGCGCTTATTTTTACCCGCCGACCGCGCCCTGGGTATTTCTGTGGGCGCCGGCGGTGGGCGTATCGCGGATTTTCCTCGGCGTCCACTATCCCGCCGACGTGGCGATCGGCGCCTTGATGGGCTGCGCATGCGCGCTTTTCGGAATCTGGGCGGTGGCGCTGTGAGGTTATTGTACGGCGTCCAAGGAACCGGCAACGGCCATTTGACCCGCGCCCGCGTCATGGCGCCGGCGCTGAAGTCCGCCGGGATAGAAGTCCAATATCTTTTCTCCAGCCGGCCGCGAGAACGCTTTTTCGATATGCAGGGCTTCGGGGATTGGTGGTGGCGCAAGGGGCTGACCTTCGTGACCCGCAACGGCCGGGTCAGTCTCCCCCGCACCTTGACCAAAGCGCCCGACTTGGCGCCCTTCATCCGCGATGTCGCCGACCTCGATCTGGAATCGTTCGACTTGGTGCTGACCGACTTCGAGCCGATCACCGCTTGGGCGGCCCGGCTTCGAGGCAAACCCCTCATCGGAATGGGACATCAATACGCTTTCCATTTCCCGATTCCCAAATCCCGCGGCGGCTTAATCGCACGGATGCTGATGCGCGGCTATGCGCCCGCACCCACGACGCTGGGGCTGCACTGGCATTCCTTCGGCCAGCCGATTCTTCCTCCCTTGGTGGAAAAGCCGCTGGCGGCACTCCCTGAACCGCGTACCATCCTGGTTTACCTGCCGTTCGAATCCCTAGCGACCGTCCGCGCCCTATTGCGCCGTTTTCCGGAATACCGGTTCCAGGTCTACTGCAGCGCCGTTAAGATGCCGAATCAATCCGGTCACATTCATTACCACCCTCTGTCGCGCCGGGGTTTCCTCAAGTCCCTGGCCACCTGCAACGGGGTTTTATGCAACGCCGGTTTCGAGTTGATCTCGGAAGCTTTGCAGGCGGGCAAAAAGATTCTGGTAAAGCCCCTCGCCGGCCAATGGGAGCAGCGCAGCAACGCCAAGGCATTAGCCGAGCTGGGTTGGGGAGAGTCGATGACCACCCTGGACGCCGACCGGGTGGCGGCCTGGCTGGACAAACCGGTGGCGATCAAAGTCGACTATCCCGATGTGGCCGGAGAAATCGCCGCTTGGCTCAAAAAGGGAGATTGGGCGGTCCGCCCGGAATGGACTCAATCCACCTGGGACCAAACGCATTGGGCGAAAGCCGAGGTACCGGAAGAAGGGGAAAACCGGTTTTCCGAGAACTGTTCGGGACTCAAGGCTGCCCGACACTAGAAAATCGCTCGCCAGGCGTTTGGCGAATGCGCTGCGCTTATCCACCCTGTCTTGGTTGGCTACCGCAAAAGTCTTTATGGTAGAATCTCAGCGTTTTTCCCTAAATTCCAAGAAGCGAGCAAAACGCCCATATGGCCAAAGAAGACGTCATCGAAATGGAAGGCACGGTGATCGAAACCCTGCCCAATACCATGTTCCGGGTCAAACTGGAAAACGGACATATCATTACCGCACATATTTCCGGCAAGATGCGCAAGCACTATATCCGCATTCTGACCGGAGATCGGGTCAAGGTGGAGATGACCCCCTATGACCTCAGCAAAGGCCGGATCACCTTCCGTCTCAAGTGATCCGGCGGCCCTTTCACGCCGGCGCCAGCGGCTTTCTTTCATCCACCGCGAATTTCAGTTCTCCATTCTGAACGTAGAACTTCACATGACCGCCTTCGGTCAAGCGACCGAATAGGAGATCCTCCGCCAGCGGCTTTTTAACATGCTCTTGAATCACGCGCGCCATGGGCCGCGCACCCATTTGCGGGTCGTAGCCGCGCTCGGCGAGCCATTCCCGCGCCTGCGGGGTCAGCTGCAAAGTGACGCCACGCTCCGCCAGCTGGGATTCCAACTCGAAAATAAACTTGTCCACCACTTGGCCGATGGTTTTGCGATCCAGGGAGCGAAACTGGACAATCGCGTCGAGCCGGTTTCGAAATTCGGGAGAGAACGTCTTTTCGATCGCCTTCATGCTGTCGGTCGTGTGGTCCTGGGGGGTGAAACCGATCGAGGCTCGGCTCGACTCCATAGCCCCGGCGTTGGTGGTCATCACCAGAATGATGTTGCGGAAATCCGCCTTGCGTCCGTTGTTATCGGTCAAAGTACCGTGGTCCATCACCTGCAATAGCAGATTGAACACGTCCGGATGGGCTTTCTCGATCTCGTCCAGCAACAGAACCGCATGGGGATGCTTGTTGACCTCCTCGGTCATCAACCCGCCCTGATCGTAACCCACGTAACCGGGGGGCGCGCCGATCAAGCGCGAGACGGTATGGCGCTCCATGTATTCGGACATATCGAAGCGGATCAATTCCACCCCCAGCAGTTTGGCCAGTTGCCGGGTGACCTCGGTTTTCCCCACCCCGGTGGGACCGGCCAGCAGAAAGGCGCCGATGGGCCTGTGCTCCGTGCGCAATCCCGCCCGGGCCAGCTTGATCGCCGAGGAAAGCGCCCCGATCGCCTCCGACTGTCCGTATACCAGCATCTGCAGATTTTTTTCCAAATCGCGCAGCTTCTCCTTGTCGCTGGCCGAAACCGTCTTGGGCGGGATGCGGGCGATCTTGGCGACGATGTACTCGATCTCCTCGGTATCCACCACGTCCTTGCGCTGATCCTCGGGCAACAGCCGCTGGCGCGCGCCGGCTTCGTCGATCACGTCAATGGCCTTGTCCGGCAAATGGCGGTCGGTGATGTAGCGTGCGGAAAGCTGCGACGCCGTTTGCAACGCCTGTTCACTGTATTTGACCGCGTGATGCTCTTCGAAGCGGGTCTTCAACCCCTTCAGAATTTCGAAAGTCTCGGCCACGCTCGGTTCATGCACGTCGATCTTCTGGAAACGGCGCGCCAAGGCCCGATCCTTCTCGAAAATGCCCCGGTATTCCTGGTAAGTGGTCGAGCCGATGCAGCGCAGTTCTCCGGAAGCCAGCACCGGCTTGATCAAGTTGGAAGCATCCATCACCCCGCCGGAAGCCGAGCCGGCGCCGATAATGGTATGAATTTCATCGATAAACAAGATCGACTCCGGTTGCCGCTTGAGCTGCGCCAAAAGCATTTTGAGGCGCTTCTCGAAGTCGCCGCGGTATTTGGTACCCGCCACCAGCGCTCCGAGATCGAGGGCATAAATCACCGCATCCTTGAGGACTTCGGGCACCTCCTCTTCGACCACCTTCTTGGCCAAGCCTTCGGCGATGGCGGTCTTGCCTACCCCGGCCTCGCCCACCAACAGCGGGTTGTTCTTGCGCCGCCGGCACAAGACTTGAACGGTTCGTTCGATCTCTCCTTCCCGGCCGATCAGCGGATCGATGCGGCCCGCCCGGGCGGCCTCGTTGAGATTGGTGGCGTACTTTTCCAGCGGGTCGACCGCATTGCCGGCGGGGGCCTCGTCACCGGGTTCGCCCATTTCCTGGGACGGGGCCTCCGGTTCGCTGTCTTCTTTGGTCTTGGAGATCCCGTGGGAGATGAAATTCACCACGTCGAGGCGGGTGATGTCTTGCCGATGAAGCAGATAAACCGCGTGCGAATCCTGCTCGCTGAAAATGGCCACCAGAATATTGGCGCCGCTGACTTCTTTTTTGCCCGAAGACTGAACCTGAAACACCGCCCGCTGCAAAACCCGTTGGAAGCCGAGGGTGGGCTGAGTTTCGCGATTCACCCCGGGCGCGAGCAGGGGCGTGGTCTCGTCCAGGAACTGGACCAACTCCCGGCGCAGTTGATCGAGGTTGCCGCCGCACGCCTTGAGCACCTCGACGGCGGAAGGGTTATCCAACATCGCCAACAAGAGGTGTTCCACGGTGATGTATTCGTGGCGCTTTTCGTGGGCGTATTTAAATGCCGCGTTGAGAGAGTGTTCCAGTTCTTTGCTCAGCATGACAAAACTCTTTATTGTTCAGTTAGGCTTCTTCCATCGTACATAACAACGGGTGCTGGTGGCGCCTCGCATATTCGTTAACCTGTTGCACCTTGGTTTCGGCCACGTCCCTGGAAAACAATCCGCATACGCCCACTCCCCGGGTATGCACATGCATCATGATGCGGGTGGCTTGCTCTTCGTTCATCACGAAAAACCGCATCAACACTTCGACGACGAAATCCATCGGCGTGAAATCGTCGTTGAGTAGAATTACTTTGTACAGCGGCGGCTTTTTGAGCTTGGGCCGGGTTTCCTGAACCGCCGTGCCGGACCCGCCTTCGTCGGTTTTTTCGTCATTATATTGCGACAAGACAGGCTCGCGAAATTTATTGAACGCCATGATTCACCTTACTCCATTTGACCGGATTCTTCCTTTCGGGTTCAGCTTTTGTTGGGACGCAAATAATTCAAATAGGATTCGGTCCGAAGGCCGGCACGTTTTTGCTGCATCGGCAAAATCCACATTTCATAAAGGGAAAAGATCCACATGAACACGAACGACATCGCCATCCCCGCCCCGCCGGCGATCACCAGCCAGGCAAAATGGGGCGACAATTTGGTCAGCCACCAGGAGGCGATGTCGGTCAACTGGAAAATGAACGGCATCGCCACCGCCAACCCTTTCAAATATTCGGACACCCCGGCCGCGAAACAAAAAATAATACCTACGAACATGAAAATGAAGGCGATGCCGAACAAGTGAATGTGCGACACGCGCACCAGTGACTGGATGGTGGCGCCGGTATCGGTCGCGGCGCGCTTCTTCACCGCCTCGAAGCGAGTAAAATCCGGCTGGGGAGAATCGGCGTTATGGCACATCACGCAGCGATTTTGAATAATGGGCCGGATGTTTTTTGCATAGGCGGCTTGGGAAGCCCCGTCGCGAACCCATTGGATAATTCGAAAACGCTCCTCGGGCGGGGCATAGGGCTCCATGGAGCCGTTGAGCATGGTTTCCAGCTTGGAGCCGGAACGATTGCCGTAGTAACTGTAAACGATATCCTGAATCGACAATCCGAACTTGCTGTCGGCCAGTCCATGGGTGAACAGAATCTGCAGCATGGCGATAAAGTACCCCATGGCGATGATGATCAGATAGGAGGTAAATAAGACTTTGACCGAAAACGGCAGATTCTTCAAATCGTAGGACATCGTACAATCTCGCTGGCGGTGAATTTACGGACGACTGAAAATCATTATTTTCCCCCGGCATCCGGTTTGGCAAGTACGAACGGAGGAAATCAAGTAAAATTAGCTATTGATTTTAGCGACAGAGATACAATGGTCTGGAAACCCAACGTAACCGTGGCCGCCGTGGTCGAACGGGACGGCCGTTATTTATTGGTCGAAGAGGAAATCGAAGGCCGCCGCGTCTGGAACCAACCCGCCGGTCATTTGGAGGAAGGCGAATCCTTGCTCCAGGCGGCGGCGCGGGAAGTCTTGGAGGAAACCGGCTGGCGGTTCGAACCGCGCACCCTGGTGGCGGTCCAATTGTATCGAGTACCCGACGCCGCATTGACCTTCCTGCGCTTTACCTTCACCGGCAAGCTTTACGCGCACGATCCGGACCGGCCGCTGGACGAGGGCATCATCGCCGCTCGCTGGCTGAGCCGGGCGGAAATCGAACACTGCCGGGATGAATTGCGCAGCCCCTTGGTCATGGAAGCCATCGCCGCCTACGAACAAGGCCAACGATTTCCCTTGGCAGCGCTACAGACATACCTATGAAAAAGCCGATTCACAACATCATCGTCGGAATGTCCGGGGGCGTGGACTCCTCGGTGACCGCCCTCAAGCTTCTGGAAGCCGGTTACCACGTCACCGGGCTGTTCATGAAAAACTGGGACGAGGACGACGGCACCGAATACTGCACCGCCCTGCGCGACCTGGAAGACGCCCAGAAGGTTTGCGACCGGCTCGGCATCGAGCTGTACACGGTGAATTTCGCCGCCGAATACTGGGACGCGGTGTTCAGTCACTTTCTCTCCGAATACCGCGCCGGCCGCACGCCGAATCCGGACATCCTGTGCAACAAGCACATCAAATTCAAGGCTTTCCTGGACTACGCCCTGGACCTGGGCTGTGATGCCATCGCCACCGGCCACTACACCCGGGTCCGGCAGCGTGACGACCGCTTCGAGCTTTTGCGCGGCCTCGACGCCAACAAGGACCAGAGTTATTTCCTCTACGCCATGGGCCAGGAAGCCCTGTCGCGCACCCTGTTCCCCATCGGTCATCTCGAGAAATCCGAGGTCCGCGCCATCGCCACCGCAGCCGGTTTCGCCAACCACGCCAAGAAGGACAGCACCGGCATCTGCTTCATCGGAGAGCGTAAATTCCGCGATTTCCTCCAACGCTACCTGCCGGCGCAACCCGGCCCCATCGAAACCCCAACCGGGGACGTCATCGGCGAACACGCCGGCTTGATGTACTACACCCTCGGCCAACGCCAGGGGCTCGGCATCGGCGGTCGCGCCGGCACGTCGGGTCGGCCTTGGTATGTGGTCGACAAGGATCTCAAGCGCAACGTGCTCATCGTCGGCCAAGGTCACGATCATCCCCGGCTGTTTCATGCGACGCTGGAGGCCGCGCAAATGGAATGGCTGGCCGGCGCCCCGCCGGCCGACGCCTTCCGCTGCACCGCCAAGATCCGCTACCGCCAGCCCGATCAGCCTTGCCGGGTGGAACGCATCGGCACCGACCGCTTCCGGGTCACCTTCGACCGTCCCCAACGTGCCATGACGCCGGGCCAGTCGGTGGTGTTCTACGCCGCCGAGGCGACCTTGGGCGGCGGCATTATCGAAACCATCGGCACGCCGGCTCCGACCGCATTTAAAACATCATCAACTCAAGAAGCTGTCCCATGCACGGAATAACCGCCATTTCTCCCATCGACGGTCGTTACGCCGACAAAAACGATCTGCTCCGTTCCATTTTTAGCGAATACGGCCTGATCCGCTATCGGGTCCAGGTGGAAGTGCGCTGGCTGGAGGCGCTGGCCGAAGAACCGGCAATTACCGAAGTCCCCGCCTTATCCCCCGATGCCAAGCGTTTTCTGGAAGAAATCAGCGCCAATTTCAACGAAACCGACGCCACCCGGATTAAAACCATCGAACGCACCACCAATCACGATGTCAAGGCGGTGGAATACTTCCTCAAGGAAAAGATCGCCGATCACCCCGAATTGGCCGCCGTGTCGGAATTCATCCACTTCGCCTGCACGTCCGAGGACATCAACAACCTGGCCTACGGGTTGATGCTCCGGGAAGGGCGCGAGCAAGCGCTTTTGCCCTTGCTCGACGAGGTGCTGGCGGAAATGACGGCGCTCGCCCATCGTACCGCGCCCCTGGCCATGCTGTCCCGCACCCACGGCCAGTCGGCCACGCCCACCACCCTGGGCAAGGAAATCGCCAACAGCGTGTATCGTCTCAAACGTCAACGCCGTCAATTGGCGGAAATCGAGCTCTTGGGCAAAATCAACGGCGCAGTGGGCAATTACAACGCCCACTGCCTCACTTATCCCGAAGTGGATTGGGAAGCCCTTTCCAGGCGCTTCGTGGAAGGATTGGGGCTCGCCTGGAATCCTTATACCACCCAGATCGAGCCCCACGATTATCTGGCCGAGCTATTCGACTGCCTGAGCCGAATAAGCACCGTTCTGATCGATTTCGATCGCGACGTGTGGGGATATATTTCCCTGGGCTACTTCCGGCAAAGAAGCGTTGCCGGGGAAGTGGGTTCCTCCACCATGCCCCACAAGATCAATCCCATCGATTTTGAAAACGCCGAGGGCAATCTCGGGATCGCCTGCGCGCTCGCCCGGCATTTCGCGGAAAAACTGCCCATCTCCCGCTGGCAACGGGACCTGACCGATTCCACCGTGCTGCGCAATATCGGAGCCGCGGTCGCCCATATCCGCATCGCCCTGCACAGCACCCTCAAGGGGATCGCCAAACTGGAGGTGGACGAGGCCCGCCTGACCGAGGACCTGGATGCCAATTGGGAAGTTTTGGCCGAGGCGATTCAAACGGTGATGCGCCGTTACGGCATCGAACAGCCCTACGAGAAGCTCAAGGAGCTGACTCGCGGCCACCGCATCGACGAGCAAGCGTTACAAGCTTTCATTGACGGCCTGGCCCTGCCGGACGAAGTCAAAACCCGACTCAAAACCCTGCGACCTTCGGGTTATCTCGGCCTGGCGCAAAAACTGGCGGAAAGCATTTAACCGTTTAATTATGTGACCCAGTTCACATAATAATTTACTCCATGTGCCACACTTCAAACCGGGGTTGCCCGGCAGGACGGCGGTGAATCTGCCCTCTATCCCCTCCTCCCTCCGCCCTCTCCGGCAGCCCTGCCCCGTCACGCGCCCGCAAGGCCGCGTCCGGGGCTTTTTCGTTCGTACCGTCGTCACGATACGGTGGCCGCCATGTTGAATCGCGTTTGGACCGGACTGTTTCTGATCGCTTTCGCCACTGGCGCTTTCCGTTTTCTGATCCAGGACGACCCAAAGGTGCTGGGGCGAATGATGGAAGCCCTGTTCGACATGGCCGAAACCGGCTTCGAAATTTCCCTGGGGCTGACCGGCGTACTGGCCTTGTGGCTGGGCATCCTGAGAATCGGGGAGCAGGCCGGCGCGGTAAGTCTGCTCACCCGCCTTTTGACCCCCCTGTTCCGCCGCCTCATGCCTCAGGTTCCCTCCGATCATCCGGCGCTGGGGACAATCACCATGAACCTGGCCGCCAACGCCTTGGGGCTCGACAACGCCGCCACGCCCTTGGGGATTCAAGCCATGCGGGAGCTCCAAGCGCTCAACCCGAAGCCGGATACCTTGAGCGACGCCCAGATCCTGTTTCTGGTCATCAACACCTCGGCCGTCACATTGGTGCCGGTGGCGGTGTTCACCTACCGCGCCCAACTGGGTGCCGCCAACCCCACCGATGTGTTCCTGCCCATTCTGCTGGCCACCTATTGCTCGACCCTGGTGGGCTTGCTGGCGGTGGCGACGGTCCAGAAGTTGAAACTCTTCGATCCGGCAGTCCTGGCCTACCTTCTCGGACTGGGCGGCTTGATCGCCGGCATCGCCATCTGGCTCAGCGGAATGGATCAAGATACATTGCAACAACGCTCGGCCCAACTCAGTCACTTCCTGCTGTTGGGAATCATCGCAGCCTTTCTGATCGCCGCGCTGGTGCGCGGCGTCAACGCTTTTGATGCCTTCGTGGAAGGCGCCAAGGAGGGGTTCCAGACCGCCGTCACGATCATCCCCTATTTGGTGGCGATGCTGGCCGCGGTGGGCCTGTTGCGCGCCAGCGGTGCGCTGGACTTGGCTCTGGATGGACTGCGTGGTATTCTAAAAAGTTATTCCGTCGACAGCCGGTTCCTGGACGCACTCCCCACCGCCTTGATGAAGCCCTTCAGCGGCAGCGGCGCGCGGGCCATGATGATCGACGCCATGCACACCCACGGCCCCGACTCGCTCGCCGGCCGAATGACCGCCATCATGCAGGGCAGCACCGAAACCACTTTCTACGTCCTCGCCGTCTATTGCGGGGCGGTGGGCATCCGGAACGTGCGCCACGCCCTCGGCTGCGGTCTTCTGGCGGACGGCGCCGGCCTGACGGCGGCCATACTTATCGCTTATTGGTTTTTCGGTTGACCATGTTACACGTTGCCTTCGAAACCCTGGGATGCCGCCTCAACGAGGCGGAATCGGAAGCCTGGGCACGCCGCTTCCGCACCGTCGGCGCGGAAATCGTTCCGGCGAAACAAGCGGACGTGGTGGTGCTCAATACTTGCGCCGTCACCCAAGAGGCGGTCCGTAAATCGCGCCAAATGATCCGGCGCCTGCAGCGGGCCAATCCCGGCGCCCGCCTGGTGGTGAGCGGCTGCTACGCCACTTTGCAGCCCGCCGAGGCCGCCGACGCGCTGGGGGTCGACCTGGTGGTGGTCAACCGCGACAAGGACCGATTGGTGGAACTGACCCGAAACCTGGTAGGCGCCCATCACGATTCGCCTTCCCCGGACGATGCCGCCGCCCTATTCACCCGCGGTCGGCAGCGGGCTTTCGTTAAAGTCCAGGACGGCTGTCGTCACCGCTGCACCTTCTGTATCGTCACCGTGGCCCGGGGAGAAGAACGCAGCCGTCCGGTGGCCGACATCGTGACGGAGATCCAAGCCCTTCGCGCCGCGGGGATTCAAGAAGCGGTTCTCACCGGCGTGCATCTGGGCGGCTACGGCAGCGACTTGGGGCTCGAACTGGCGGATTTGATTCGAACCATTCTGGAAGAAACCGATCTGCCGCGCCTCCGCCTCGGTTCGCTGGAACCGTGGCAACTCACGCCGGGTTTCTTCCAGCTGTTTCCAAACCGCCGCCTGATGCCGCATCTTCATTTGCCTTTGCAAAGCGGTTCCGACGCGATCCTCAAGCGCATGGCGCGGCGCTGCCGTCGGGACGATTTTCGCCGTCTGGCGGACGATCTTCGCCGGCATTGCCCGGACCTATCCTTGACCTCCGACATCATCGTCGGATTTCCCGGCGAAACCGAGGCAGACTTTCAGCAAACGCTGGCGTTGGTGGAAAAAATCGGCTTCGCCCATCTCCATATCTTCACCTATTCCCCGCGCTCGGGCACCGCCGCCGCCGCATTTCCCGATCAAATCCCGGAAGCGACGAAAAAAGACCGCAGCCGCAGATTGCACGCCCTGGCTGCCGATTTACGCCGGGACGCTCTCCAGCGGCATTTGGGCCACGTCGAACCGATATTGTGGGAGAAAGCCCGGGAAATCGAAGGCCGGCGGATCTTTTCCGGCTATACCCCCCATTACCTCCGGGTGCAAATGGCGGTTCCGGACGCAATCGATCTGACCAACGCCATCCGCCCGGCCCGTCTGAATGCGCTTACTGCGGAGGGCGATCAACTGGTGGCGGAACCGGCCTGAAGTGCCCCCATGAATCTGAATCGCAAACTAATCCCGCCGGGCATTGACGAAATAGACCGTCGCCGCGATGACCGCCGCCGGCGGCATCACGATGTTGAGCAAGGGAACCCCCACGCCGAACATCACCACGCCGCCCACGGTCAAATTGCCCAATCGCACCTTGGCCAGCAATGCACGCTGCTCGGGAAACAGAATATCGTGGTTGGCGAGCGGATATGCGGTATACTCCAATCCCATGAACCAAGCGTTGAACAGGAGCCACAGGAACGGCGCGATCAAATTCACGCCCGGGATCAGCGTCAGAATCGCCAAGGGAATGGCCCGCAACACAAAATAAGCCAGCCGCCTCGACTCCGCGCCCATCTCCCGAATCACCGCCTTGGCAAAACTTTTCTCCGGCGGTTGCGGCGGTATGCCGGTGAGCAGTTCTTCGGTCCGCTCGGCCAACTTGTCGTAGAACGGCGAGGCCAGCAAGTTGGCCACCAGGGTGAAGCTGAAAAAGGTGATCAGGATGAATGCCAGGCCGAACAGTGGCCATAGCAGCCAGCGCAAGAAATCCAACCAACCGGGTATCAACCAGTCCAGGAAATCGGCGAAAAAATACCCCGCCAATGTGAAAGCGCCGGCGAATAGAATCAAATTGATGAACAAAGGGATCAGCACGAACTTGCGCAGCTGGGGACGTCCCAACAAAGCCATTCCTTGGCCGAGACAGCGCAAGGCGTAAACCGGATTATTCAGTTTTTTGGTATCGTAAGCGAATGTTTCCATGGTTGTACTTTTTCTGCAAAAAAGCCATTGTACAACCCCGGTCAAATGGAAAAGTATCCGTTTGATTCAAGCGCAAGCCGCCAGCGTCGCCGATCTGGCCAAATAGGAATAAGGCACCAAGGTATTTTTGCGGGAAAACATGGCGTGGACCGGCGCCGAACGGTGCGCGATACCATTGAACGCGCTGGCCAATGTGGCCAGATACGGCATCCGGATGCCTCGATGTTCGCACGGTTCGCCGATCACATCCATTTGCATCCCCAAATTGCCCACCACTCGCATGATCGATCGTCGGCATAGAAAGAGCCAGTAATCAATGTCGGTTTGCTCGCTGTAATCCTTGACCGCGCGAATCAACCCCAACAGCACCTCAGGTTCACTAACCACCTGCTGCTGGCTCCCACGACGAAACGATTTAAGAATGGATAGGCGCGACAATTCGGCAAAACTTCGCCCATGTACGTCATAATCTTGGAGGGAAAAATCGGCGATTCGAGTCATCGGCAATCGATCCGGTTCATCGATCACCAAACGGGCGGTGCCCACCCATCGTCCGGTGGCTTTGTGCTGAATCAAGAAATGCACGGAATGGCCATCAAAAGCGTCGATTTCCATGCGATCGACGAAACGGCCGACCGGCTCGAAGCGTTTTTCCAAACAGTAAACCTGATAACGTAACTGATAATGAATGGAACGACTCTCATCGGTGTCGGCAAGAATGGCCCGATAACGACCGTCGAACATATACATCCCTCCCTATTATTTCTTTCGCTTAGAACGTTGTCGACATTCACCATGAGAACCAGTGAGAACGTTCCTGAAGTATTCTCACCGGCACACTTTCGTTGCTTAATGCCAACTCAAACGAGTCCGATCGCTTATCCCAACCCCCGGGCACAATTAATACACGAACCGTGCCAACGATGCTCACAACGCAAAAAAAATAGAATTTGTATGACAATTCGCGCATTTTTTGATACCAAAAGGCGACACTTTTTTCGATTTTTTTAGTAACTATTTGTTAAATAACGAATTATGCATGTCGCCATACAGCGACATGCATAATAGTTTTTTGTAACTTGTTGTTTTTTTATCATCAGGAACCGAATTAGATTCGAATTCTCCCTATTCAGTACAATTCTCCGAATACTTCCATCGATCCGCACTCCATGAATCGTCGCCCAAAAAACCGATTGCAACAGCCGGAAGCCGCCCCCCGAGGACACGCGCCCGAGAAGACGGATCGCAAACCGCCCGTAACGCCCCAGTCAGCCATGCGCGCCGTCGAAATCCGGGCGCCGGGCGGCCCCGAGATGCTGCAAATCACCCGTCGCCCCGTCCCGGCACCGGGGCCGACCGAAGTACTTATCCAAGTGGCCGCCGCCGGCGTCAACCGTCCGGACATTCTCCAGCGCAAGGGCTTTTATCCCCCGCCTCCCGGGGCTTCCGACCTTCCCGGCCTGGAAGTCGCCGGGACCGTCGTTGCGGTGGGGGGCGATGTTCGGGCATGGCGCCCGGGTGACCGGGTGTGCGCCCTGGTTACCGGAGGCGGCTACGCGGAATACTGCACGGCGCCGGCGCTGACCTGCCTGCCGATTCCGGCGGGTTTGGATTGGGTGCAAGCGGCCGCGCTGCCGGAGACTTTTTTCACCGTTTGGGCCAATGTTTTCCAGCGCGGACGCCTCCGAGACGGTGAGCGGCTGCTGGTTCACGGCGGCGCCGGCGGAATCGGCACCACCGCCATCCAACTTGCCGCGGCCCTGCGCGGGGCGGAGGTCTATACCACTTGCGGCAGCGAGGCCAAACGCCGATTCTGCGAAAAGCTGGGCGCCCGCCGCGCCATCCATTACCGCCGGGAAGATTTCGCCGAGTGCATCGCTCGATTCACCCACGGAAAAGGGGTGGACATTATTTTGGATATCATTGGCGGTCCCTATCTTCACGCCAATCTGAAATCGCTGGCCACGGAGGGGCGCTTGGTGATCATCGCCGCCCAGGGCGGCGCCAAGGGGGAAATTTCGCTTCCCGACGTTTTTCTCAAGCGGCTTACGCTCACCGGGTCCACCCTGCGCGCCCGCGATCCGGAGTTCAAGGCCGCCATCGCCCGTCAATTGTCGACTCGGGTTTGGCCGCTTCTCGAGCGCGGGGAAGTACGGCCCATCCTCCATAAAACGCTTTTCCTGGAGCAGGCCGCCGACGCCCATCGGATTCTGGAAAACTGCGAGCACATCGGCAAAATCGTTTTGATTCCCTAAGCCTTGGCGTCGCTTGGACTAAACTTAAATATAGCGAAGGAATCCCGCAGAAATCACTCCCCGCCGAAAGACGACGAGGCATGACTGAAATTTATGGCCAATTTGCCTTTTGAATTACGGCCGGAAGCCGCCGCCCAATGGCTCGCCCAAATGGACTCGGCGCCTCCCAAGACGCGCAGCCGGCATTTGTACACCGTGCTTCAGGCGATGACCGACATTGCCCCGGCCGAGGCTCGAATCGCCCTTTTGGAAACCCTGCGACCCAGCGTGTACACCGCTTCCGAAATCCTGGCTCGGGACTTCACCCGCCTCGCCGCGCCGTTGTCGGAAACCGCCCGCAACACCGCCAAGCTGAGTGTCTTCCTCCATCATCAATTGGCCGCCGGCTACGAAAGCCTCACGGAAGAATCGGCACCTCTCGCGGGTCACCGAGCTTTGGTATCGCTGGGCTGGATGTTGGTGCGCATTCTGCAACTGGGCGAGCCGATCGGTTCCAGTGTGTGGCAGCGCCTATATCGCCTGTATCGACAAGGACAAACCCGGGGCTGGCTGACCCGGCCGGTGGCGGATCCGACGCGAGGAAACGCCGAAGAAACGCCCCTGGAAGCGTTCAAGCACGCCGTCATGTTCGTCGCCTTGGCGCCCATGCGATTCGCCCCCGAACGCCTGGGTGATCTATTCCTGCTCCTCTCCCGGCATCGACACGCCATCGAGCTGAACAACACCCCTTCCACGGACGGCTGGTATCTCGATTTATCCCAACCCCACGGTCCCCGGCGAGCCGCTCCCGAGTTCAAGCAAGCAACGGATTTATGCCTCTACTTGAACATGGCGCCGCCGCCCGCGGAGGAGGGCGCCCCGCCATTGCTGCGGCGCCTGCGCCATCATCTCGGTCAACCGCAAGGGGGAGAGGAATACACCTCCGACCGCCGGGTCGACGAATTGTGGTGCCGGCGGGAAAGCGCGATGGCGGAACTCAAACGCCGCCACTCCCGTTCCCCGGCGTCCGGCGAATGGTTGACGGTTCCCGAGTTCGAACTCACGCCGCTGGATCATGCGCCCTTCGCCGCCGCCGAACCCGCCGCCCCGTCGGAAAGGGTCAGCCGCGTCCATCGGCGACTCGACGGTCGGCTCAGGCAGCGGCGGGACGATCCGGTCGCGGTATTGGAAATTGAACACATCGAAGTTCGCCCGGGTGATTTGGTGATCCTGACACTGCTCGACGAAACCCGGATCGCGGCGGTGGTCCGTTGGCTTCAAACCAGCTTCCAGGACAGTAAGGTTCGCTTCGGCCTGGATCTGTTCGCCGGCAAAGTGGAGCACGTTCAGGCCATCATCCCCGGCCAAGGCCCCACGCCCGCGATCGGAATCATCCAAGCCCGGCAGCGGGAAGCGGCCCTGATTCTCCCGCCGACACGCATCAAACCCGGCGTCCAGATATGGATCGGCGACCGGGAGGCCCAAATCCTCCGTCTCCTGGAATGGACGGATGATTTCTGCGCCTATCGCTTGTTCTACGGGTAAGCCGCTACAGAGTCGGGTATCATGAGGGAATGTCGCTGCTACGCCTCGATATTCACCAACTGCGCAACCTCCAAGCGAGCTCCCTCCGGCCCGACCCCCACATTAATTTGATCGTCGGCCCCAACGCCAGCGGCAAAACCTCCCTGCTGGAGGCGATCTATCTGCTCGGCCGGGGACGCTCCTTCCGCACGCCACGGAGCGCGGACCTGATCGCTCATGGAACCGATCGCTTCAGTGTCGCCGGCAGGATTTTTAGGGAGGAACGGGAAATTTCCCTGGGGGTAGGATTTGCCGAAGGAGAGCGCCGCTTGAAGTTGGACGGTCGAATTGTCGACGCACGCGCTGAGCTGCTTCACGCCTTGCCGGTTCAATTCATCGATCCCACGCTGCATACCCTCCTGGGAGACGCGCCCAAAGCGAGGCGCCAATTTCTGGACTGGGGGACGTTCTATGCCGAAACGGATTATTTACCCGCTTGGCGGCGCTATCGGCGCGCCTTGGAGCAACGCAACGCGGTCCTCAAATCCGGCCGGCGCGAAGCCGCTATCCTATGGGGACGGGAACTGGTGAAATACGGTAAAATAATCGAGATTTGCCGACGTCGTTATGTGGAGGCCCTGCAAATCCGATTCAAGGAAGTCGCCGAGCAAGCGGAGCTGGGGACGGAGCTGGAGCTCCGCTATCTTCCCGGCTGGGCGGGCGGTAAAAGCCTGGAAGCGGCCTTGCACGACGACCTGGATCGGGACATCCGCCACGGCTGCACCCATAGCGGTCCACACCGGGACGATTTTACCCTGTACGATGCGGGACGACCGGTTCGTCGCCGTCTCTCCCGTGGACAGATGAAGCTGTTGACTTGCGTCCTCGCCTTGGTGCAGACCTGCTTGCCGGCGCGTCCCGTCTGTCTCCTGATCGACGACTTGGCATCCGAATTAGACCTTGAGAATCAGGCACTTTTGACCGATTTGATCGTCCATTTCAATATCCAGATTTTTATCACCGCCACCCATCCGGAGGCGCTCCCCCGTCTTGGCCCCCGCGCGGGCCGAACCTTCCGGCTGGAACGGGGAGTCATCACACCGAATTGATTCGGCAACCTTTTGGAAAATTATGAGCAAAACAGCAACCCAAGCCTATGACAGTTCCACGATCCAAGTCCTGAAGGGACTGGAAGCGGTACGCAAACGTCCCGGCATGTACATCGGCGACACCGACGACGGCACCGGCCTCCATCACATGGTGTTCGAGGTAGTGGACAACGCCATCGACGAATCCCTGGCCGGCCATTGCCGGAATATCCACGTCACCCTGCACGCCGACGGATCGGTTTCGGTGGAGGACGACGGGCGCGGCATCCCGGTGGACGTCATGGAAGAGGAAGGCAGACCCGCCGCCGAAGTCATCATGACCGTCCTCCATGCCGGCGGCAAGTTCGACGACAACGCCTACAAAGTCTCCGGCGGCCTGCACGGCGTGGGGGTATCGGTGGTCAACGCCCTCTCGGAAGAACTGGTGCTGGAAATCAAGCGCGGCGGCAAGCACTACCGTCAGACCTACCGCATGGGAGAACCGGTCACGCCGCTGGAGGAAGTCGGCCCGGCCAAGAAGCACACCGGCACCAAGGTGCGCTTTCAGCCCAGTCCGGAAGTCTTTACCAATATCGAATTCCATTACGACATTCTCGCCAAACGCCTGCGCGAGCTGTCCTTCCTCAACTCCGGGGTACGCATCGTGTTGCACGACGAGCGCAACGACCGCGAGGACGTCTTCCAGTTCGACGGCGGCATCCGGGCCTTCGTCGGTCACCTGGCCAAGAACAAGACCCCCTTGTTCGACAAGGTGTTTTATTGCCAGGCGGAAAAGGACGGCATGGGGGTGGAAGTGGCCATGGTATGGAACGACTCCTACCAGGAAAACACCCTTTGCTACACCAACAATATTCCGCAAAAGGACGGCGGATCGCACTTGGCCGGCTTCCGCGCGGCCCTGACCCGGACCGTCAATCAGCACATCGACGCCCAGGGCCTGGCCAAGAAGCACAAAGTCCATCCGGAAGGCGCCGACATCCGCGAAGGACTGACCGCGGTCTTGTCGGTCAAGGTGCCGGACCCCAAGTTCTCCTCCCAAACCAAGGAAAAACTGGTTTCCTCGGAGGTCAAGCCGGTGGTGGAAGCGGTCGTGACGGATAAGTTCCAGGAATTTCTGTGGGAAAATCCGTCCGCCGCCAAGGCCATTGCGGGGAAGGTGATCGAAGCGGCCCGCGCCCGGGAGGCGGCGCGTCGGGCGCGCGAAATGACCCGCCGCAAGACCGCCTTGGACATGGGCGGTTTGCCCGGCAAGCTGGCCGACTGCCAGGAGAAGGACCCCGCCCATTCCGAATTGTTCATCGTGGAGGGCGATTCCGCCGGCGGTTCGGCCAAGCAGGGTCGCGATCGGCGGACCCAGGCGATCCTCCCCCTCAAGGGGAAAATCCTCAATGTGGAGCGGGCGCGATTCGACAAAATGCTCTCCTCCGACGAAATCGCCACCTTGATCACCGCCCTGGGCTGCGGCATCGGCAAGGAGGATTACGATCCGGACAAGCTGCGCTATCACTGGATCATCATCATGACCGACGCCGACGTGGACGGCTCCCACATTCGGACTTTGCTGTTGACCTTTTTCTATCGCCAGATGCCCGAACTGATCGAACGCGGCCACGTGTACATCGCCCAACCGCCCTTGTACAAAGTCAAGAAGGGCAAACAGGAGCACTACGTCAAGGACGACGACGAGTTGGCCGAATACCTCCTCCAGATGGCGCTCGATCAAGCGGCCTTGCTGCCCGATCCGGACGCGCCGCCGATCAAGGGCGCCGGGCTGGAGAAACTGGTGCGCGCGTATCTGACGGTGCGCGACGTCATTCACCGTCACAGCCTGCATTACGACGAAGCATTCCTGGAAGCGCTGATCCATCTGCCCTCCTTCGAAGAATCCTTCCTGCATGACCAAAAGGCCTGCCGGGAATGGTTCGAGGCTCTGGAGGCCTACCTCAACCGGGATCCCAGCCGTCCCACCCGATACACGGTCGAATTGGCGTTTTTCGAAGACAACGGCAACGCGTTTCTAGCGACGATCCACAAACGTCTCTACGGCGTGACCAAAAGCTTCGAAGTCGCCCCCGGCTTTTTCCATTCGGCGGACTATCTCAAACTGGCCCGATACGGCCAGGAAACGGCCAGTTTGTGCGGGGAGACGAGCGTGCTCCAGGTCGGCGAACGCAAACACCGGGTGAGCGAGTTCAAGGAGGCGTTCGCGGCCTTGATGACCGAAGCCCGCAAGGGCCAGCAAGTTCAACGCTACAAAGGCTTGGGGGAAATGAATCCCGATCAATTGTGGGAAACCACCATGCACCCGGAAAGTCGCCGCTTGCTGAAGGTCACCATCGAGGATGCGGTGGCCGCCGACGAGGTCTTTTCCACCTTGATGGGCGACCAAGTGGAACCGCGTCGCCGCTTCATCGAAGACAATGCCCTGGCGGTCGAGAACCTGGACATCTAACCATGCTGCCATACCCTCAGATCGATCCGGTCGCCGTTCAAATCGGTCCCCTCAAGGTCCACTGGTACGGCCTGATGTACGTCATCGGCTTCCTGGGCGCCTGGTTCCTGGCACGCCGGCGGGCCCAGCGGCACGATTGGCGGAACGAGGCCATCGACGACCTGATTTTCTACGGCGCCTTGGGCGTGGTGCTGGGAGGCCGGATCGGCTACATGCTGTTCTACAATTTTCCGGTGCTCCTTCATGACCCGTGGAGCTTCTTTCGGGTCTGGGAAGGCGGCATGTCGTTCCACGGCGGACTGTTGGGGGTACTGGCGGCGATGGGGTGGTTCGCCCACAAGCACCGGCGCTCGTTTTTCGAGGTCACCGACTTCCTCGCCCCCTTGGTGCCCATCGGTCTCTTCTTCGGCCGGCTGGGCAATTTCATCAACGGCGAACTCTGGGGCAAGGTAACCGATCTGCCCTGGGGGATGGTGTTCCCCACCGGCGGCCCCCTGCCGCGCCATCCGTCCCAACTCTACGAGGCGATTCTGGAGGGCCTGGTCTTATTTACGGTGCTTTGGATCTATTCGGCCAAACCCCGCCCCCAAATGGCGGTCTCGGGCCTTTTCCTGCTGCTCTACGGCGCATTCCGCTTTCTGGTGGAATTCATCCGCGAGCCCGACGCCCACATCGGCTACTTGGCGTTCGGCTGGCTGACCATGGGCCAATTGCTGTCCACCCCCATGATCCTCGCCGGTTTGCTTTTGCTTGCCTTCGCCTACCGACGCCCATCGCCGGCCACCGCCAGGGAATGAATCATGCGCGTTTATCTCGACCTACTCCGGGACATTCTCGATCACGGCGCCCCCAAAGACGACCGCACCGGCACCGGTACCCTGAGCGTCTTCGGCCGCCAGTTGCGCGTCGACCTTTCCGCGGGCTTCCCCCTCCTCACCACCAAAAAGCTGCACTGGCGCTCCATCGCCCACGAACTGCTGTGGTTTTTGTCCGGCAGCACCAACATCCGTTACCTCGCCGAACACGGGGTCCGCATCTGGAATGAATGGGCCGACGAGGCGGGCAATTTGGGGCCGGTCTACGGCCAGCAATGGCGTGCCTGGAAGGGGGCAAGCGGAGAAACCATCGACCAATTGAGCCAGGTCATGGAAACGCTTGAGCGCGATCCCGATTCCCGCCGCTTGCTGGTGAATGCCTGGAACGTGGGCGAACTGGCCCAAATGCGCCTTCCGCCGTGTCACTACGCGTTCCAGTTCTACGTCGCCGGCGGCCGCTTGTCGTGCCTGTTCAACATGCGTTCGGTGGACGTGTTTCTCGGGCTGCCCTTCAATCTCGCCAGCTATGCGCTATTGACCCATCTGGTGGCCGATCAATGCCGGCTGAAGGTGGGGGAATTGATTTGGACCGGCGGCGACGTCCATCTGTATTCGAACCACCTGGACCAGGCCCGCCTGCAACTGGAACGAGAACCCTATCCCTTGCCGCGTCTGGAAATCCTGCGCCGATCGCCGTCGCTGTTCGATTACCGATTCGAGGATTTCCAACTCCACGACTATCGAGCCCATCCCCACATCAAGGCGCCGGTGGCGGTCTAATCAGGGACGACCCGCCCCTACCTATGAAAATAAGCTAATCGCTCATATTACTCTCTCTCCCCTTTTCGAGGGCGGGAAGTATCGCAAAAGTAAAGATCCCTTCTCCCTCTTGGAGGAAGAGGGTGGATCTAATTGAAATGAAAAATATTTTTATTTTAAATCACCCTCACTCCAACCCCATCCGCCATCGGGAGAGGGCGATAACGGTAATCGCGATGACGAGCCTCACACAAGTTTTGAGGCAGCGTCAGAAAGTAAAACGCATCGCCGGACAAGCATCACGCACCTTAGCGATCCGTTCCGCGGTGGACGGATGGGTGGCCAGATAGCCCATTTCTCCACCACCGAATGCTTCCTCCAATCGTTCCAGGAGCGCGGCGAAATGGGCCGGATCGAGGCCTTCTTTACAGAAATACGCCGCCGAGAAACGGTCCGCTTCGGTTTCGAAAGCGCGCGAATATTGCCGCTCCACCAGCAGAGTCGGCAGCGCCGCTCCCAGGGAGCTGGACGCGGATAGGTCGCCGGTCACCCAAATAATCAGCATCGCCACCAGGGAATCCTGAATCAACCGCCGCAGTCCGTGGCGGTGAATCACGTGCCCGACTTCGTGAGCCATCACGCCCAGCAGTTCCTCGTCGCGCCGGGCCAGCTTCACCAGTTCGTCGGTCATGACGATGGTACCCGAAGGCAGGGCGAAGGCATTGGCGCCGATTTTCTCCCCGCGCCGGAACACCAATCGATAGGCGTAGTCCGGTGGCTGGGCGGCCACCAGCCGGCTAAACACTTGCTGCAAGTTTCGCCGGCGCTCGGGCGGCAAACGGCTGGGTCGGAACAGGGTCCGATCCATGATCGCCAAAGCCCCCTGCCCCACCTCGGCGCTGGTTTCGGCGGGCAGGGCGAACGCCGCCCCTTGGGCGAGCATGGGCACGCCGTAACGGACGAAGCCCCAACTGAAAAGCCCCACCGCCGCGGCAAACAGCACCACCCATCCCAGGCGGGACTCCAAACGATGCAGCCAACGCTGACCCGCGTGCAAGCCCAGCGCATCCAATGCCCGATCCACGTCGTCGTTGGCCAGAGTTTCGAATTTGCCGCCATCGGGCAGATAAAAATGCCGCGGCGTCCCGCCCAGACGGGAACTGATCCGGACTTGCCGCAGCGGCCAACTCGTGGTCTGCCCGGCCCGGGTCAGCGACAATCGGCCGTCGCGCCCGAGAATCGCCTCGGCGGGATGGCCGCGGGCACTTCGCCCATCGTAATAATAGCCCTCCAATCTCGTCATCACAGGCCGATGTCCATGTCGAAAGCCTCGCTCATTTCCTCGCCCAAACTGCCGACACGCTCCACCTGGTCGGCGACGAACGCGTCCAGATCCCTTTCGCCGGCCAGAGCCAGTCTTTCCGCCCGGTAGCGCGCCAACCGCACTTGGGCCCATGGCGCATACAAACCCAGGGTCAGCGCCATCCCCAGCGCGTTGGTCAGATAGATCCAAAACAGGGGGCCCGCCTCCAAGCGGCTCTGAAAGCCATGCGCCCCCAAGCGCGTGTGATTGAACAGCACGTTCTGCACGCGACTTTGAAAATAGGCATACAAAAAGAACGCCAGGGGAACGGAAACCACCGCCGCGCCCACCGCGGGAATCGCCAGTCCCAGCAGCAAGGCCAGCACGCCGCCCCCGATTGCGATCACCAGGAATCTACCCGAAACCCGGTAAAAATCCCCTGGCCGGGCGTGAAAGGAAAACGGCGTGGCCCCGTAACGGCTATTCGCCACCCGAAGCCGTTTTTGCCGATAAATCACATAAGGCAACAGCAATCCCAAGGTGAACGGCATCCAAAACGGCCACCACAAATACGCTTTTGCGGCCTCCCAAACCGTCCCGTCGAAGTTGAAACGAATATTCCTGAATGCCGATTTCCGCATCCGAAATTGCAACGCCTTGACCACCACCCACGGAGTCGCAACCAAAACCAGCAAGCCCAACACCGACTCGGCCAGCGGATAATAATGGGCGATCGCCGCACTCGCCAATAAAACGGCAAAGACGATCGCCCGCCCCTTGAGAATCTCCGTGGGGCTGGCCAGATATTCGAAGGCATGGTCCCCCAGCCAGGTATTGCCGTAGAAGTAACGCTCGCGCCTAACTTTCGCCCACGCGGAATACACACCCAGGGTCAATATCGTCAGCGCCACATTCACAATCCAGATTTTGAAGTATTCCCCGCCTTCGCCGGTAAAACGAAAGGGCGTCAATGAATCTCGGTCCTCCATCCTAAGCATCCTACTCCAATGAACCATTCTTGGAGGCAGTGTTGTGACGCCTCCAAGGCTTCCCATACAATTATGGTATAAATTTCAGCAACGAGCAGGGACGCCGCTCTCGTTCCCTTTCCGAAGATGCTCGAATCCTTGCCTTGAACGACTCATTCACACAGAGAGGTGATCGCTTGCAAATCAACCTGATCGTCGCCATGGCGCGCAACCGGGTGATCGGTTGCCATGGTCGAATGCCCTGGCATCTGTCGGAAGACCTGCGCCGTTTTAAAAAAATCACCTGGGGCAAACCCCTTTTGATGGGGCGGCGCACTTTCGAGTCCATCGGGCGCCCCCTGCCGGGACGGCACAATATCGTCGTCAGCCGTTCGGCGGCTTTTCATCCCTCCGGCTGCTCAGTGGTGCATTCCCTGGAAGAGGGATTGGCCCGGGCACAGGAAATCGGTTCCAACCATAGCGAAACGGAATTGATGGTGATCGGCGGGGCGACGCTTTACGCCGCGCTGATGCCCCGGGCCCAAAGGATCTATTTAACCTTGATCCACGCCGATTATTCCGGCGATACCTATTTCCCCGAATGGTCGATTCACTCGTGGCGGGAAGTGGCGCGGGAAGATCGGCCGGCGAACCCGGATTTTCCCCATCCCTACAGTTTCATCCTCCTGGAAAGGACGGCCTGATATCGATTCAATCCGCTTTTCAACCCGGCTGGCAATGGCGGGGGCAATCGATGCTTACCCGATACATATCCCCGTCCAACCGGAGCGCGGTCAGTTGACCGCCCCACAGGCAACCGGTGTCGATCCCGTAACAGCCGTTTTCCGCCACAAACCCGAGCGTGGACCAATGTCCGAATACGATTTCGCGGTCCTCGCTCTTGCGCCCCGGAAAACGTAGCCAGGGAATCAATTGCGGTTGATCCTCGGGGGGACCGGAAGGCTCCAAGGCCAGCCGCCCCTCCGAGTCGCAATAACGCAAGCGGGTAAGGCAATTGACGATGTAACGTAAGCGATCCCAGCCCGCCAAGTCTTCCGACCAAAGGTTGGGCTCGTTGCCGTACATCTGCCCCATGAAGACTTCCACCTCGTCCCCTTGCAGCACCGCTTCCACCTCGCGGGCACAATGGATGGCGGTATCGATATCCCACTGGGGCGGCAACCCGGCGTGTACCAGGCAAAACCGTTCGTTGTGGTGAAACAGGGGGCGGTGGCGCAGCCAGTCGATCAAATCATCCCGGTCCGGAGCCTCCAGCACGTCGGCCAAACCCCGCCGCCCCTTAGACGACTGACCGTAAGCCAGCGCCAATAGGTGCAAATCGTGGTTCCCCAGCACGCTGACGGCCCGATCGCCCAATGCCTTCACGAAGCGGAGGGTCTCCAAGGAATGAGGCCCCCGGTTGACCAGATCCCCGGCGAACCAAAGTTGATCCGTCGCCGGATCGAAGTTGATCTTATCCAGCAGTTGCTGCAACTCGAAGAAACACCCCTGGATATCTCCGATGGCATAATGCGCCATAGATGGTACTCCTTTCACTTTGAGAGAGCCTCCGCCCTGGTGGCGACGCCCCCTCTTTAAAAAGCCTGATCTTGTACCGCATCGCCCACCTCAAAGCAAGTTTGGAGTCGGTTTTTTATTTTCCTTTAAGCGCTCACCCGCCGCTATACTGTTTGACAAGTTTCACTTCTACGACGATCCAGATGGCTCGGGTGTTCTATTTTCCCAATCGCGGCGCGACCGCACTTTTCCTATGCCTGCTCGCCCCCCCGCCCCACGCCGCCGAACCGGCCGACGATCTGTTCGCCGCCGCCAGTCAGGGCAGAACCGCCCTAGTCCAAGCGGTTTTGAGCCAGGGGGTGCCGGTGGACACCGAACTTGCCGGCGGGCGGACCGCCCTGATGGGCGCGGCCTTCTTCGGCAACGAACATACCGTGCGGCTGCTTTTGGGCTACGGTGCCGACGTCAATGCGGCGGACAATCGCGGCATCACCCCCTTGATGGATGCGGTCGCCGGCGGCTGGCCACGGGTGGTGGAATTGCTGTTGGCGGCCGGTGCCGACGTCAATGCCCGAGACTCCAGCGGACAATCGGTTTTGAGCAAAGCCGAGCAGTCGGGCAACCGGGTCATCATTCGCTTGCTTAAAGCGGCCGGCGCCCAAAAAAACCCGGCTCCGCCAGCGAAGGAGCCGGACGCGCAAAAGCCGGCCCCTCAAGAGGAAAAATAAACCGCCTTCCGGTACCATAGCGCCATGCATATCCACATACTCGGCATCTGCGGCACCTTCATGGGCGGGCTGGCCTTGCTCGCCCGTGAAATGGGCTTTCATGTCAGCGGCTCCGACCGCAACGTCTACCCGCCCATGAGCACGCAACTGGAAGCCCAGGCCATCCAGCTTCATCATTACGACCCGACCAATCTCGACACCAACCCCGATCTGGTTATCGTCGGCAACGCCTTGTCTCGCGGCAATCTTGAACTGGAAGCGGTGCTCGATCGGGGAATGCCCTACACTTCCGGCCCCCAGTGGTTGGCCGAGACCATCCTGCGGGATCGCTGGGTGCTGGGCGTCGCCGGCACCCACGGCAAGACCACCACCGCCTCCATGCTCGCCTGGATTCTGGAAGCAACGGGGAAATCCCCGGGCTATCTCATCGGGGGCATTCCTCAGAACTTCGGACGCTCCGCATGCCTGGGAAATGCGCCCTTCTTCGTGGTGGAGGCGGACGAATACGACACCGCCTTTTTCGACAAACGCTCCAAATTCATCCATTACCGCCCCCGCACCGCCATTCTCAACAATCTGGAATTCGATCACGCCGACATCTTCCCCGATCTGGCCGCCATTCAAACCCAGTTCCACCACCTGATCCGGACCGTGCCGGGCAATGGCCGAATCATCGCCGCGGCAGGCGACGCCAATCTGGCACAAGTGCTCGATCGGGGTTGTTGGACGCCGGTGGAACATTTCGGCCTGGTTGAAAACAGCGGCTGGCACGCTCGCCTGCTCGCCGAGGACGGCAGCCGCTTCCAGGTTTATCGCGGCAAGGAATCGATCGCTCCGGTGGACTGGCCTCTCAGCGGCCGCCACAACGTCAGCAACGCCCTGGCGGCGGTCGCCGCCGCCCATCACGCAGGCATCGATCCGAGCACGGCCGCCGCCGCCCTGAATCGTTTCGAAAGTGTGAAACGGCGTCTGGAGCTGCGCGGCGAAGTCGCCGGCGTTTCGGTTTATGATGACTTCGCCCACCATCCCACCGCCATCGCCACCACACTCCAGGGACTCCGCGCCCGCATTCGCAATCAACGCTTGTTCGCCATTCTAGAGCCCCGCTCCAACACCATGCGCCTGGGCGTTCATTCCCATACCCTGGCTTCCTCGTTTTCCACGGCCGACATGGCCTTCGTCTACGCGCCGCCCGATCTGGGTTGGAACGCCGAAACCCTCACCGCCGAGCACCCCGCCCTAAAGGTCTTTCACAACCTGGACGACCTGCTGGATGCCCTACTTAAACTCGCCCGGCCGGGCGATCATTGGTTGTTTATGAGTAACGGCGGTTTCGGAGACATTCACTCTCGCGCGCTACGGGCACTGGAAAACCTTCCCGATTAAAGAAGGGTTTAGCAAGCCCTCTTTTTACGCTTCCTCCCGCACTCCCGTAGGCGTTCTCTGCGGCGCTTGAATCGCTTCCTAGCATGATTATGGTCCGACGAATGTTTCACGTGAAACATTCGAGGAGACGTGAAACCGTCTGGACGATTATGTTTCACGTGAAACATTTCCACGGCGGCTCTATAAAGACAGACCAGGTTAAGATCAATTGAGTAATGTGCCCAAGCATGGCCAGCCAATAAATTAGGCACCTGTTGACACCCACTCACTCCCAAAAATCATACCAATATCAACAAAGCTAAGCTCGACTTTCCCCATTTGAGGGGTTGTATAAGGGCCGGGAGATAACCACCTATGAAGAATCATCTTCGACCAAAAAGAGGTTCTTCAGATGGGCGGATTACCTCCCGACGTCTTGTCGATTATAAAGGTGTTTGCACCGCTGTTCAGCAAAAGGGTATGGCAACGGGCGCAAGTGTTACTGATAGGTGCGATCCTCACGCCTGGTCGACGCACGGTGGCGGCAGTGCTTCGGGTGATGGGGCTCGGCGAGGAGCGACGGTTCAAGAACTACCATCGGGTGCTCAGCCGGGCGCGGTGGTCTGGGCTGGCCAGCAGTCGCCTGTTGTTGGGGCTGTTAATCCAGGCGTTTGCCTGGCAGGGACCCTTGGTGATGGGATTGGATGACACGATTGAGCGACGGTGGGGGCGCAAGATTGGTGCTCGGGGGATCTACCGGGACCCGGTCCGCTCCAGCCGGGGGCATTTTGTGAAAGCCAGCGGCCTGCGCTGGTTGAGCCTGATGCTGTTGGTGCCGATCCCTTGGGCCCATCGGGTTTGGGCGCTTCCTTTTCTGACCTCGCTATGCCCCTCGGAGCGCTACTATCGGCGCTATCGGCGTGCGCATCGATCCTTGACCGAGCGGGCCCGGCAGCTCTTGCGGATGGTCCGGCGCTGGTTGCCCACCCGCTCGATCGTGGTGGTCGCCGATCAGAGCTTTGCGGCCTTGGATCTATTGGCGGCTGTGACCGGGGACCGGTTCAGTGTCGTGACCCGGCTGCGGTTGGATGCGGCGTTGTACGAACCGGCCCCGCCGCCGCGACCGGGCCGCTCTGGTCGACCGCGCAAAAAAGGGAAACGGCTCCCCACGCTGGCGCAAGTGGCCGCCGACCCGGCGACCCGTTGGCAACGCTTGACCGTTGCGCGGTGGTATGGCGAATCCGACCGCCCGGTGGAAATCGCCTCGGGCACGGCGGTGTGGTACCACGCGGGCAAACCGCCCGTACCGCTCCGTTGGGTGCTGATCCGCGATCCGCTCCAGCGCTTCCAGGCCCAAGCGCTGTTGTGCACGGATCCGAAGGCCGCGCCGACAGAGATCGTCCAGTGGTTTATCCGCCGTTGGCAGGTCGAGGTCACCTTCGAAGAAACCCGTGCCCACTTGGGACTGGAAACGCAGCGCCAATGGTCAAGGCGGGCGATCGCCCGGACCACGCCCATCCTGCTCGGCTTGTTCTCCCTGGTCACCCTCATGGCCGATCGGCTGGTCGCCAACCAGGCGATGCCGGTGCGTACCGCTGCCTGGTATCGCAAAACTCACCCGACCTTTATCGATGCGTTGGCCTTGGTACGCCGTCACCTGTGGAGTGCACACCTTTTTTCCAGGTCGCCGCCAGCCACCGACGTGGAAAAAAATCCCAACCCATTACTGACCCGCTGTATCGAGATAATGTGCTATGCCGCATAATGGGGAAAGTCGAGCTAAGAGCTTGTTTACAATTGCTGTGGGATATCGGCCATTCGTCCTCAGGGTCGCTGCAAGTCCGTCCCTGGACGCTCGGGACTCGGCCATCCCGACCGAGTACGCCCTTCGGACGAACGCCCGATACCCGCCTTTTCGGATTTGTAAACAAGCTCTAAGGCAAAGCGGTGTGCTTTCGAGATCGAAGTATTTAAATGGAGCTTGCCGAAAGCGGGAAACGCTTTCGGCAAGCTCCGGGCAGGCTGGAAATTTGGAAGGAAAGGAGACTAACCGGCGGACAAGGTGGACTCTTTTTGACTCGCTTGCGCGGGATCCGACCATTCTCGAACCAATTCGCCCGCATGTTTGTAATCCAGGGGATAATCCACTTCCGCCCACTGGAGCCCGTGAATCGATTGCGTCCAGACACATCCATGCTCGGCAGCCAATTGGCCGATCACGGAGAGGTACCAGCGGTTCAACGACTCGGCGGAATACATGCATTGCTCGATGGCGCCGCGAAACAAACGCGCACCTGCCGGTAGAAAACGAATCATACCGATGGATTCCCCGTTAACCGATTCCAAGGAAAGCTTCTTGCCGATGGCGCGCAAACGACCCTCTTCCTGAACGATCTTCATATCATCGGTATCGTAATGCGATTTGTGGTCCTTCGCCAGGACGATCGGTTCCGCCGGCGCCTCTAATAACTGATGCATAACAGCGGTTTCGAAGAGGGTGTCGCCGTTCAACAAGATAAATTCCCCTTTCATCTCGTCGCGCGCAATCCAACAACTGGCCAGGTTGTCGGCGACATCGTAAAAAGGGTTGAAGACCGTACGAACCTGCTGCGGGGAATAGCGGCGAGACACCAGCTTCTCCACTTTGTCCGCCCGGTAGCCGGTGACCACTACCACTTCTTCGATACCGCCCGCTTGCAATGTATCGATCTGCCACTCTAGGATAGACTTTCCATGCAGGCGCAAGGTGCATTTCGGAGTATCGGCGGTCAGGGGCAACAAACGACTCCCCTGCCCAGCACTCAGAATGATCGCTTTCATATAACCGTTATCCTTTTAAAGGTATTTTTAAAAAATCGGAATGGCTTCCAAAATTTAGCTGGCGTTTGCCGATCCGGATACCAAGATCCGGGAAAGGCCCACCTGCTCTCGGCTTGCCCTAAAACACCCGCTTCGCGCTAGCAAATAATTCTTACGGATTGATTAAGATTATCTCGAAAAGGGCGCAAACCGGCAATAAAATCAGCCAAAAAATTACATATTTGTTGCGGCTCGGCAATTTTTAAGCTTTGTTTTGATCTGATAACTGAAATCCAACTCTAAAACAAAATAAATCACCCACATGAGCAGTCATTATTTTTACTTGATTGGCGAGGAGGTCGCTTCCATTTGGGGGTTGACCACCCGGGAACGGCTCGAACGCATTCTGACTCGGCAGGAAGACTGGCAAGCCGTCACCGATCTATCACGAATCGAGCGGAACGACCGGGTTTTATTGCTCCGTGCCGACTACTTGCTGGACGAAAGGATCATCCAAGGATTGATAAAAAGCGGCCGGGCGGTGCTGAAAGCTGACGGCAGGCCCGTTGCCGCCATGACAAACGGCGCCGAAGTCTCAGAGTTAATACCCATCCTGACGGGTGAAACCCCACTCCCTGCCGATATTCGAACGCTCACGCCGGCGCAGGCCGCTTCATCTTTCCACAATAAACTGCGAAAAGCCAGCCCGCCTTTCGCGCTCGAAATCACCCCCGCAAACGTCCGCCCATTGGAACACCATCTTTTCAATGAAGCCTATAAGGGCGTTACCGACTTGATCACCAAATGGGTCTGGCCGCGTCCGGCGGAGCAAGTCGTGCGCGGCTGCGTCAAACTCGGCATCCGTCCCAACCACGTGACCGCCTTCAGTTGGGTTTTGGTGATCGCGGCCACCGGGCTGTTTTTTGCCGGCCAATTGGGATGGGGACTGCTCGCCGGCTGGCTCATGACCTTCCTGGATACCGTGGACGGCAAGCTAGCCCGAGTGACCTTGGATTCCAGCAAATTGGGCCATTATCTCGATCATATCCTGGATATCGTCCATCCGCCCTTCTGGTATCTGGCATGGGGGTTGGGCCTGGCGTTCTACGAACCGGCCTTGCTGAAAACATCGGTTCCGGGAGGTTTTTATATCCTGCTGGCGGGCTACGTGGGAGGACGCGCCGTCGAAGGCTTGTTCAAGCGTTTCCTGGGCCGTTTCGGGATTTTCAGCTGGCGACCCGTGGATTCCATCTCCCGCCTGATCACCGCCCGCCGCAATCCGTGCTTGATCCTGCTCTCCCTGGGATTTGTCGCCGGAAGGCCGGATCTGGGGCTGGAAGCGGTCATCCTCTGGACCCTGCTATCCACCGCGTTTTTGCTGATCCGGCTGACCATGGGCATTCAGGCCCGCTTTACGGGCGAATCTCTGGAATCGTGGCTGCAAAAGCCCGAAGAGGAGAACCCGGACCATCCCGCCGTTCGCTGGTTCGCGCCTCGCAACTGAGAGCCTCGGGGCGGACACTCAGGTCCGCCCCTATTAACCGCCGAAATCGTCGAAAAAGATATTTTCCCCATCCACTCCGAGTTCATCGAGCATTTTCAACAACACCTTGAGCATCGGGGGCGGACCGCAGAGATAGTAGTCGCAATCCTCCGGGGCCGGGTGATCCTTCAGATAGCGATCGAACAACACCTGATGGATAAACCCGGTCGGGCCGTCCCAATGGTCCTCCGGACGGGGCTCCGAGAGCGCCACATGCCAAGAAAAATTGTCGTGCTGCTCGGCCAATTCCTCGAACAGATCCGCGTAGAACAGCTCCCGCAATCCTCGCGCCCCGTACCAATAGGAGATTTCGCGCCGCGTCTGCACGCGTTCGAGCTGATCCAGAATCATCGATCTAAGCGGCGCCATCCCCGCCCCGCCGCCGACGAAGATCATTTCGCCGTCGCCTTCGCGCACGTTGAAATCCCCGTAAGGGCCGGAAACCTTGATTTTCTGCTCCGGCTTGAGGGAAAACACATAGGAGGACACCTTGCCCGGCGAAATCCCCGGCGGGTCCTTCGGCGGCAGGGCGAGGCGCACGTTGAGGATGGCGATATTGCCTTCCTCCGGATAGTTGGCCATGGAATAGGAGCGGGTGGTGGCTTGTTTCAGCCGGGACTCGTAGCGCCACCAATCGAATCCGTCCCATTCCTCGTGAAACGCCTCGTCGATGTCGAAATCCCGGAAAGCGAGACGGTGCGGCGGCACCTCCAACAACAGGTATTGCCCGGCCATGAAACGCATGGCGGGCTCGGGCAAGTCCAACACCGGCTCCTTGATCAGCGGCGTCAGATTGCGATTGCTGCGGACGGTGGCCTTCCAGGTATGGGTCCCCAGAATCTCCGGCGGAATCACCATCTCGATGTCGTCCTTGACCTTCACCTGACAGGTCAAGCGATAGCCCTGTCGAATCATCGCCCGCCCCAGGTTGTCCCGTTCGGTCGGTAGCGGCGGTCCGGCGCCCTCCTCGATGATCGCCCTACACTCGCCGCACATCCCCTTGCCGCCGCAGGCCGACGGCAACTGAATCCCCTGCGCCGCCAGCGCCTGCAGCAGCTTATTGCCCATCGGCACTTCCAGTTCCCGGTCGTCGTTGATGAGGATCTTGGCTTCTCCCTTGGGCACCAGGAATGCCTGCGCGATGGAAATCAGCGTGGTCAATGCCACCACGATGGCGATGAAGACCCCCACCCCCAAGCCGATCAAGAAACCGTGCTCCGACCACAACGCGGCCAGGAAATCCGTCCACTGCTGCAACTGAGTCGTCAACACTTCGCTGGCTTCCATAAAGCTCAAGACTCCGTATTCATCCGCGAACGCATCCATTCCAGGAACGGCCGGTAACCGTGCGGGCCGAGCCAGTAGCGGACCAAATCGTTGACCCCCCGGGTGGTCAAGGTGGCCCCGCTCAGGCCGTCCACGCGATACTCGGCCCGGGGGCCGCCCTCGTCCACCGTTCCTTTGATCACTTGAATCGCCAATCGGCCCTGCTCGTCATAAATCGCTTTACCCCGCCACTGAGCCTTCCAGGCGGGATTATCCACCTGCCCGCCCAAGCCCGGCGTTTCCTGGTGCTGATAAAAGGTAATGCCGGCGACGGTGACCAAATCCTGCTCCAACGCCAAGTACCCATACAAGGTGGACCACAGGCCACGGCCGTAAATGGGCAGGATCAGCCAGTCGCCTCCCTGCTTCCGCCGGACTTTATAGACGGGCATGTAGCGGGGCCGCCGCTTGATGCCGGCGATGTCCCGATCGGCCGGAATTGGCTCGCCGTAGCGAGGATCGTGCGCCATGATGGGGATGTCGTAGGACACCAATTCGGTGATCCCCACCGCCTCCGGATCCACCGGACGGCCGGTATCCAAATCCACCAGCATCGCTTCCACATGGCTTCGATAGAGTTCCAAGGCATCCTCACCGATCCCGGAAACACCCGCCACATCCATGAGATGATCGATCTGATTGACGCGCGCATTGTGTGCTTGACGCTCGGCGAGCAGCACCGCGGCGCTGGTGACCATCAGTGAACACACCAGGCTGACCCCCACCACCACGGTAAACATTTTCAAAATCTGACGAAACATGGAGAATAAACACTCTTAGCCCATTGCCTCGAACCAAATAATGCGGGCTGCCACCAAACAATACAAGCCATTTCAATCCGTTCCCATTCTCTCGGACCCTCCCATCTCACATTCAATTCCACGATATTCGGTTTACCCCATACAGAGAACGGGTATACACTGCAAGCGTCGCAAAACGACCATCACGAGGAGGTTATTATGAACCGCGACGAATGTATCCGTCTCTGCCTCGAATGCGCCATCGCTTGCGAAGTCTGCCTGTACAAAATGTCCGGACTCAAAAGCCATAACGACTGTCCCGTCTGCTGCCGCGAATGTTTGGAACTGTGTCTTTTGTGCGCCCAAGCCATGGCGCGCGAAAGCAAATGGGAGAAGGAATACTGCCGCTTATGTGCCGAAGTTTGTGAATGGTGCGCCGAGCAGTGCGCCGAGCACACCCACCACGACCATTGCCTCAAATGCGCCGAAAGCTGCCGGAAATGCGCCGACGCCTGCCGGCAGATGGCCGCCTGAACGAACCCCAATCTCGGCGGTCGGCAACGACCGCCGGGCGCTCAATCCTGCTTCAACAGATCGCGAATCCGTTCCATCCGGGATCGATTCACCCCCAGATCGCTGTAGCCCACCCGGGAAGCAGAACGAAAATGCATCAGCCCCGCCTCCGGATCGATCCAGAATTCCACATCGTCGACGAAACCGAACCACCGGGACCGGAACTCGGCGTAGAGATAGTCGGACTCGTCGCGCAATACGGTCACCCGCGGCCGACTTTCCAATACTTGACGCAAACGTTCCCGGACCCGAGCGGGATCGCCGGAAAATGCGATCGGCGGCAAATAATGCGCTGAATCGGAAGAATCGGCCTGGCTGGAAACGCAATTGGGACTGTCCGGACACGGCGCCAGCTTGCCGTCGCGCACCCCCAGACCCGACGGGGGCGCGGCGGTCCGAGCCAACACCCAGCCGCCCAGGGACACCAACAGGACCAACCCGAGCGCCCCAAAAAAGACGATCTTGAACAAAAACATCGTGCAATCCTCGCAATCGGTCGCCGAAAGGCTATCCTAGCATCCTTCCTCCGAGACCAGTGCGGCAAGCTTGCCCGGCGATCGACTAACCTATTAAAAAAGTAGACTGACCGCATCCAAAAGGAGAATTGCATGTTACCGCTGCCTCTTGCCCACTACCGTTTCCACTGCCGCGCCCTGACGCCACTGAGCTTTCCCCGCTATGCCGGCTCCACCTGGCGCGGCGCTTTCGGCCACGCGCTGAAAAAGTCGGTCTGCGTCACCCGTCAACCCGACTGCCGCGACTGCCTGTTGTGGCGGAGCTGCGCCTACAGCTACATCTTCGAAACCCCGCCGCCGGAGAACGCCGACATCCTGCGCAAATACCCCGCCGCCCCCCACCCCTTCATCATCCATCCCGAGGCCACCAACAGCGGGCGTTATCAAGCGGGCGAACCGTTTTCCGTGGATCTGACCCTCATCGGCCACGCCAACGCCCGTCTGCCCTACCTCGTTCATGCCTGGCAAAAGATCGGCGACTTGGGCATCGGCGGCGGCAAGGGGCGTTTCGAGTTGGAAAGCGTCGAACAGCAAGCAACACCGAACGCGGAATGGCAAGAAATCCACCGCCGCGGCAACCCCCTGACCGCCCTGTCCCCGCAAACGCCGCCGCCAACGCCCGCGCCCAACGGACAATGCGTGCTGACCTTCCATACCCCGCTCCGAGTCCGCTATCGGGATCGGCTCATGGGGGTCGAAAACTTCAGCTTCCGCGGCCTGCTCGCCGCCCTGCTTCGGCGCCTGTCACTCCTCTGTTATTTTCACGGCGATACGCCCTTGGAAATCGATTTTCGTACATTAATCGACCAAGCAAAATCCGTCACCCCGCTTCGCACCGAACTCCGCTGGTTCGATTGGAAACGCTACTCCAACCGCCAAAAAACCGAAATGCACATGGGGGGACTGCTCGGACAAGTGATTCTGGAGGGACAAGCCCTGGCTCCATTCTGGCCCTGGCTAAGCGCCGGCCAATGGTTACACGTGGGCAAGGGTACGGTGATGGGGTTGGGAAAATACCAAGTGGAACCGCTGTCCGAGCACAAATACTCCCGAAACCCGCTTGTAGAAACAGACATCGGATGCTAGATTTTAAGCCGATGGAGGCAATTGATGAGCGTCAACTTTTTGGCGTCAAAAAATTTCTTCAAGGGTCCTTGTAAGGCGTTGATCTTTAAAAAGAAAATTAGGGGGTGCTCTCGAGAAATTGACCTGATGAAAAAGGGATTAAGACTTGGCGCACGTCCGCCGACGATAACCAACGCCCCTCTCGAGAAATTGACCTGATGAAAAAGGGATTAAGACTTGCTTCATCTCTCTCTCCTCTTGGTTTATGCCGCTCGAGAAATTGACCTGATGAAAAAGGGATTAAGACATTGGAGCCGAAAGCCGTCATCGATATGTGCAACACTCGAGAAATTGACCTGATGAAAAAGGGATTAAGACAGAGTTGAATGGACTGTTTCCGCAGAGATGTTTCTCGAGAAATTGACCTGATGAAAAAGGGATTAAGACTCGTAATCTAAAAACGCCCCAAAGGCGTCTTCTTTCTCGAGAAATTGACCTGATGAAAAAGGGATTAAGACAAAGATCTGCTAGCGGCCCAATGGCCGCTGTCTCCTCGAGAAATTGACCTGATGAAAAAGGGATTAAGACCTTGGTTTGGAGATTTATCTAGGCGCACGAGATCCCTCGAGAAATTGACCTGATGAAAAAGGGATTAAGACCTTGTTCAGGTCGCTCACGGTTGATTCTTTCTCCTCTCGAGAAATTGACCTGATGAAAAAGGGATTAAGACCTAAACGTGCCGACCGCTTTCTTAAGCTCGCTGCCTCGAGAAATTGACCTGATGAAAAAGGGATTAAGACGTCCAATCCGGACGCATGGAGGTGCTTTACCAGCCTCGAGAAATTGACCTGATGAAAAAGGGATTAAGACGACGACGCTATCCCAATTGTTAAAGATCTGCTAGCTCGAGAAATTGACCTGATGAAAAAGGGATTAAGACTATTTCTGCACGCCACTCACTGTGGCCAAGTTTCCTCGAGAAATTGACCTGATGAAAAAGGGATTAAGACCCCATGTAACAGCGCATACTTAACCATCATTGTCACTCGAGAAATTGACCTGATGAAAAAGGGATTAAGACGCATAGGTCAGATTGGCACCGGACAGGTCGGCATGCTCGAGAAATTGACCTGATGAAAAAGGGATTAAGACTTCTCCTACTCTGGTAATTGACAATAACAGTCAGCTCGAGAAATTGACCTGATGAAAAAGGGATTAAGACACGTCCGCCGACGATAACCAACGCCCCTTTCTGGCTCGAGAAATTGACCTGATGAAAAAGGGATTAAGACGTTCGCGTAGGTATTTCTTCCGTGCTTTATTGGCTCTCGAGAAATTGACCTGATGAAAAAGGGATTAAGACCAATTACCGGCTCAGCCGATCTAACGTATAACCTATTCCGACAACCCAAAATAACCGCCACATATCCCCTTCCAGCAGGGTAGCTCCCGTGGGACCACATCCAACCCTGGGCAACGATCCGCGTCAGCCAATCAGCAAGATTACTCCCGTTCTGCAAGCTTGCCGGATTGGAAAAATCGACTGAATGCATCTAACCTTAGGGCAGAGCGTCCCAATGGAAGTGGCATGAAGGAATTGCAGAATAATAAGCCAACAATCAATTTTGACCCGGAACAACCGTACACCTACCCACGCCGAATCCTGCTAGCGGTCACCGGCTTGTCGCCCCAAGTAGTGACCGAAACCCTGTACGCGCTCGCTGTGCTAGGCGAACCGGCTTTCATTCCCACCGAGATCATCCTGATCACCACCCGCACCGGCGCCGAGCATGCACGGCTTCATCTCCTATCCGATGAGCCGGGTTGGTTTCATCGCCTATGCCGCGAATACGACCTGCCGCACATCGCCTTCGATTCGGACCGGATTCTGACCATTCCCGACGCGGAAGGTCAGCCGGCCGCCGACATTCGCACCCCCAAGGACAACGAACAAACGGCCGATTTCGTCGTCGACACCGTCCGCCGACTGACCGAAGACAAGCAAGCCGCGCTGCATATTTCCCTCGCCGGCGGACGCAAGACCATGGGCTACTATCTGGGCTACGCCCTGTCCCTTTACGGACGCCGGCAGGATCGCCTGTCGCACGTGCTGGTCTCGCCGCCGTTCGAATCCCATCCCCAATTTTTTTATCCCACCCCCGATCAACGAATCATTTATTCATTCCAAGCAATCCTCCACACCCCCCGGTTTTACTGAATTTCTCCTTGTAAAGTCAGTCATTTAGGCCATATATCAGAATATCCTGATAATATGTTTGAATGCTAAAAAACACCTAAAAATTTGCGTTTTGCCGTACCATAGCCGGACCAAGAAAACTGGTACGGATGACGGATTCATGCCTAACGGTCGAAAAAACACCAATCGAGTCAAATTCACCGCCGGTCGAGTGGCCGAATTTAAATGTCCGCCGGGGAAGTCTGAGGCTACCCTATGGGATGCCGAAGTGTCCGGGCTTGGGCTTCGCGTCACGAAAAATGACAAGCGTGCCTACGTCTTCAAATTCTCGCTTCGCGGCAAATCAGGACGCTACAGGATAGGCCGCCAGGACGCTTTCGACATTGCCCAGGCACGCGCCGAGGCACGGCGATTACGGACACTGGTGGATGCAGGCATTCACCCCGGCGAAGAGAAGAGACGGCGCGAACTGGAAGCCGAGGTCCAGCGCCAGGAGGAGGAGAGGGCGGAAGTTACGCTAGGCGAGGCTTGGGACGCCTACATCGAGGCCCGCCGAAAGGACTGGAGCGCGCGAACCCTCAGAGATCACGAGAAGATGATGCAGCCCCCCGGACAACCCAGGGAGCGCACCAGCCAGAAAACGAAAGCCGGGCCATTGTGGGCGCTGAGGGGCGAGGCGCTAGCAGACCTGACGCCGGAGGGGTTGATGCAATGGCTGAACCAAGAGAAACGGACTAGGCCGACTTCCACCGCTGGGGCATTTCGGCTTTTACGGGCATTTCTGAACTGGACGACCGCCCACCCGGACTATCGCGGTCTTGTGGACGTGGCCGCCTTGCTTAATGGGAATGTTCGCCGAGCCGTACCGAAGCCCCGCACAAAAGATGATTGCCTTCAGCGCGAACAGCTTAGGACATGGTTCGATGCCGTTCGGCAAATTCCCCATCCGTCCGTTAGCGCCTACTTGCAAGCGCTGCTGCTGACCGGGGCGCGGCGGGAGGAAATGGCGAGCTTGCGTTGGGCGGACGTGGATTTCCAATGGCGATCGATGACGCTGAAGGACAAAATCGATGGCGAGCGGATCGTCCCATTGACGCCTTACTTGGCGCAAGTCCTGGATGCTTTGCCGCGTCGTAACGAGTTTGTTTTCTATTCCGGCACGTCATCGAGCGGCAAGCTTGCCACCCCGAACCACCCTCATTCCAAGGCGCTTGCAAGGGCGGGGCTTCCACATCTGACGCTGCACGGACTTAGGCGGAGCTTTGGGACGCTGGCGGAATGGACCGAAGCACCCGTGGGCGTGGTGGCGCAAATCATGGGACACAAACCGTCGGCCTTGGCCGAAAAACATTACCGCCGCCGACCGCTGGACCTGCTACGACTTTGGCATTCTAGAATCGAGGGATGGATTTTAGAGCAGGCCGGAATTGAGCACCCTCAGGACGGGGGAACCGGCTTGCGAGTTGTCGGTAAAGACGACAATTAACTTATAGGAAACAATTTTTTTCTTAATAGGAAACGAAAGATAATCACCCCCGGCTGCAATAAAAAACAACGTAAAACAAGGTATCGCAATACCTGCTTTTGATGATTTCAACTTATCGCAACACAAACCAAGACATCACAACATATAACTAACCAAAAAGTTATCCACAGATTATTCACACCACAAAAGATAATTATGCAAAGTTATCCACATTTTTAGTGGATAAGTCTGTGGACAAAACGCTGGAGGCCGCATTTATTCAGGCTTTCGGCGTTTTTATGTCCGGTTTTTGATGGTATCCATGTATGGTGTCAGGCAGAAAAGTCTTGTGATTTAATAATTCGCGTATCGAATTAAAACGTGTTTATGGAGTTTGCTTTGGATATTAACGAAATAACTACTGACGAATTGGCGAAACTTTTCCACGTCAAGCCCACAAGTGTTCGAGGGCGGCTTTGTACTGAGGGCAGCTATTATGGTTTGCGCCCCGTCAAACTGCCGACGGGGCGTCTGTTGTGGCCAAAGGACCAGGCTTTAAAGCTTAAGGAGGATATGCTGGCCGGGCGTGGTGTGGCTGCTTGATGCCCTTGACCTTCGACGGCGCGCGGGGTTATTCTGAATACACTCTCAAAATGCATGGCGGATACCCCGCCCCGTCAGGCGGTTTTTTCTTGCCTACCGGAAATTTTACCGGCCAGTTTTTATGGTCGGGTGGACAGCCAGGAATACAAGACCGTTTCGGCGGGAATAATGGCGGCGGCTCCATGCAGCCGAGAGTGACACCCGGCCACCCTATTGATGGTGGCCGACCGAAAAACTCTGAATGTATGGAGGCAATCATGCCCACCAAAACCACATCCACAATCGAACGCGCCTTTTCAGGCGAATCCACCCCCGTCTATTCGGATACATACCTGCAGCGCCTTGATTGCTTGAAGCGATGCATTCTTGCCGTCCAAGCGGCAGAGGACGATCTACGCGACCATGCGTTTGATCGTGGCGCTGCCCGTGCTGCATGCGGTTTGCTTTTGCTTGCCCGGCGGGCGCTTTGCGAGCACTTGCAGGGCGAGTTACAGCAGGGAGGTGCCCGATGAACCGTGCATACGATGAAGACTTGGAAAACCTGCGAAACCGCGTCAAGCGAGACCGCGCGCGGGAATTGCTGCGAGCGCTAATCGGAACGCATGACATCGACGGAGACGTCGGGCGGATGGACGCCGTCGAGACGATCTTACGGCGACTGGAGACCATCGGCAGGCTTGCCACTGCTGCCGGGATTGCCGCCGACGAAACCGAACTGGTGGATGGTCGGACGATTACCGGATTGGGCGAACTCGTGGGCGCAAATGTCGATGCTCTGAAGGTCGTGCTGAACGCAGATAGCTGAACGCCAGAAGCGCGAATGCCCCGGCTCATTGGCCGGGGCAATCTTAATCGCAACGCCACTCTTCGCCAAGACTCGCGTTGCATAGCATGCATAGGAGCTAGCGAATGCTAGACACTATTCTACACAACGGCGACCACCGCCGCAAGGTTTTTCTGCGTAAATCGCAAGAAAAAAACCCTTCTAAATCAGCCACTTACGAAAAAGTTCTTCCAGCCTGCTCGTGTTTTCAGGACGGCGCGCCTTGTCGGACGTGTCGCGCATACGAGCACCTTCGGGCGTCGATTCGGGCATCGTTGCGGATGCTGGAGGTGGGCGTATGAGCATCACCACATCCCCCGCCGAAACGATCCTACCGCGACTCGAAAAAGTGAAGCGGACCGGCCAAGGCCGATGGACCGCAAAATGCCCAGCCCATGATGACAAATCGCCGTCACTTTCGATCCGCGAAGGCGACGATGGGCGGATTTTATTGAAGTGCTTCGCAGAATGCAGCATCCACGAGATCACCCAAGCGCTTGGGTTGGAACTCCGGGATTTGTTCCCGCCACGACCACCCGAGCCGGGAAAACCGGCCAAGCGAATCAAACCGGCGTTCTACGCATCCGATGTGCTACGTGCGCTGCATTACGAATCGCTGGTGCTGATGGCCGCCGGGGAAACGCTCTTGCAAGGCGCTGAGTTCAGCGACCACGACCTAGATCGTATCGAGGTGGCTGTATCACGAATCGAGAACGCGATGAAAATTTCAGGAGTCCGCCAAAATGACAAATGATTTGGACGAAAAGGAAAGATTAGACGAATTGGCCAGAAAGCGGCTAGAGAAAGCGCAAGGCCGAAAAAAATCCGCCATGCGGAAAACCAAGTACCCATCCCCTGACGGATGGCAATGCACGGATCGAGGCGTGGCTTACTCGGTTGAAGGGAAGGACGATAAAACCGAATGGGTAAAAATCGCACACAAGCCTGTTTGGGTAGATGCCTTATCCCGAGACGGTAAGAAAGAATCGTGGGGGCGGCTTGTTGTTTGGTTGGATCACGACAATCATCGTCACGAAATGGCGATGTCGGCAAATCTGCTGCATTCAAGCGGCAACGAGATGGCGCAACTACTGTCAGTCGGCGGGCTTCCAATTGTACCCGGAAAGGAACGTAAGCTTCTCCAATATCTGGCGTCATTCGCCACCAAAAAGAGACTCACATCAGCAACCGTCACAGGCTGGAATGGCCGAGCGTTTGTTTTGCCTTCTGGGACCATCAACAACCCGGTTGGCGAAAAAATTATCTATCAGCCGCCGGACATCCAGACGGCCGCCGATGCCTTCGGATCGAAAGGGTCGATTGATGAATGGCAAGCCGCCCTGAAAAATGCTTCGGCGCTCATCGTTTTTTCCGTCTCCGCTTCGCTAGCCGCGCCGATGAGGTTTATCACCGGGATTGAGGCGGGCGGTTTTCACTTCCATGGGCAGACTTCGCACGGCAAGACCACCCTGCTGCAAGCTGCAGCAAGTGTTTGGGGCGATGGCTCGGATCCGCAGATGGCCGGGGGGAGCACGGCTTACATCCAGCGATGGAATGCCACCGATAACGCGCTAGAGGCAACCGCCGAATGCTTCAACGATTTGCCGCTTTGCGTCGATGAAATCGGCGAAAGCGATACCAAAGATTTCGGACGGACGATCTACCGCATCATGGCGGGGACCGGGCGGAAGCGCTCCACCACTAGTGGCGGGCTGAGAAAATCGAAATCATGGCGCGTCATGGTGCTGAGTGCTGGCGAGCTGGCAGCGTCAGAGTACGCCGAGGAAGGCGGCAAAAAAGTACGTGGCGGGCAACGCGTCAGGTTGGCGGATATACCGATAGATCAAGTTACGCTTTTTCGTGACGCCGATGAAGCCGACACGATCAAGCATATTTGCGCGAGTCATTTTGGCCACGTTGGGCCGCTTTTCATTGAGCATGGGACGCAAATGATGCTCAACCACTGGAAGGCATTTGAGGAAAGCATGGTCGGCGAAGCCAGGACACCGGAAGCAGGCCGCGTCCGAAAGCGGTTTGCGCTGGCTGCCTGCGCTGGCGAATTGGCAATCCGAATTGGGCTATTGCCCTGGAATGAGGGCGATGCACTCAATGCTGCACGTTTTGCTTACGAGGTTTGGCGTGGTAGTCAGTCATCCAGCACCGACGCCGAGCGGGGCATCGTCGCCATACAGGATTTCATCCTTAAAAATGATTCCAGATTTGAGCGTCTTGATGGCGATATACCGCGAGACAGGGCCGGATGGGTTCGGGATGGTTTTTATCACTTTACGCCGGAGTCATTCAAGGAGGCGCTTAACGGGGCCAATCAAAATGCAGCGCTCAAGGAGCTGATGGAAATGCGGCTGCTGCATCGTCAGGGGCGCGAATATAAGAGCCGAATCAGAGTTAACGGCGAGCGAATCCCCGTTTTCAGTATCAAATCTTCTATTTTAAGTCCGGACAGTCCGGACGGCACGGACAGGCAAGAGTACATGCGGGGTTCAGGCCGTCCGGACAACGAAACCGCTAGTCCGGACAGTCCGGACAGCGATGCAGGAGAAATCAACCGTCCGGACATGTCCGGACTTTAAAATCAGGTGTCCGGACGACGGGAAGGCAGAGTTTATGCGGTCTGTCCAACCCGTCCGGACTGTCCGGACAGTTTTTTAATTGATTCTAATGAGGCGAATAGAGTGAACAACGAGCGCATCCCCGTTTTCAGTATCAAGGCGTCAGTTTTAAGTGTGGACAGTGTGGACGGTGTGGACAGGCAAGAGTCCATGCGGGATAGAGGCCGTCCACACAACGAAACCGAGAGTGTGGACAGTGTGGACAGTGGGGAGGTGATCCATTGAGCCGTCCACACTGTCCACACTATGGTTTTCTAACTGTGGACAGTGGGAGTCAAGGAATCATGCGGGATGTCCACACCGTCCACACTGTCCACACCATTAAACGATGAATTGAAAATGAAATGAGGTGAAAAATGAGTATCTCAAAAGGAATAACTCTTGACCTGAGCGACAAGCTGACCGAGCGCGAGAAGAAATCTCTGATTAAGTTCGTTGCAAGAGTTTCTGAGACATCGTACCGCCGCGGGTTTCAGCAAGGGTGCGTTTTGCATGACCGCATCCAAATCGACCCAGTTGTGCTTCGGTACGAGAGAAACATAGACCAAGCACCGTGGGGAGAGACTGCCAAGCGAAGTGGCTTTACAGCGATTGACCGGCTAGATATGGAGCATTGGGAAGCACTACGAGACATTGGATTGTGGCTTTGAATTAACGCATTAGTGAGGAGATATACATGGATATTTGGAAGTACAGCCGAGGCGAATGGGCGGAATCCGTTTTTGACTGGCCGGACCTAATGGATTTTGAGGACGCGCTACAACGTAATGGCTATTCGAGAGGGGCAGCGATTAACTTTCCAGAGGATGGAGACTTTATCGAGGTTTACCCGAAGTTAGGAACGGAAGGAATCGCGCCTTGCATGGTGGCCGTGTGCCTTGATGCAAGTTCAAACGATTTCATCCAAACCGATGATCTCCCGAGCCTGATTATGCTCCTCAAGGATTTAGCGCCTATCGTCAGCGCATACGAGACCGGCGTTATGAGCGAACTCGCACAAAAGTCATTTCGGATATGGCACGGGCATAGCCACCGTTTGATATGCCAAGAGTGCGACCCTATCGGTTATGAGCAACTTCAAAAAGCACGGTCAGCAAGAAAGCGGGGTAAACAATGATTCACATATCCGCATACGGCCGATTGGGCCGCGACCCCGAGACCCGGACCACCAAATCAGGCAAATCGATGACCACCGCCCGGATGGCCTGTGACGCCACCCCCGGTAATTCCGACGAGCAGGAGACGGTGTGGATTCAGGTATTGGCATTCGGCAAGCAGGCCGAGACGCTGGCAAAGCACCAGAAGGGCGAGACGTTGGCCGTCACCGGCAGGCTTACACAAAGCCGCTGGACCGGGAAGGATGGTGAGGAGCGCATCGGCTTTAGCGTCATCGTCGACAGCATGGTGAGTAGCCGAACCGTCCGCCCTGGTGGAAAAAGGAAGTCGGCGAAGCCTGCACCACCGGACACCGCCCCGCCTGATTTCGACGACGAGATTCCGTTTTGATTCGCACGAAGGAGAAAACCATGCTAACCATTCAATTTATTGACGGTAGATCATGCCCGAGATTCATTTGCGACCATTGCGGGGAGCCGATAGAACGACCCAACCAGGGGAACGCGCAGTGGCTAGAAGCATCTGTAGAAAGACAGGACGGCGAATATGTGGACCGCGTATTTCACACGCACAAGCATTGCTGTCACGACTTCGAACGAGATAACCGCGTGGAAGGAAAAAGGTGGATGGCTCAAGGACTCGGAGTTCATATCGTCTACCTGCTTAGCAACATAGGATTCACTTCCAAGGATTGGACCCGATACATGGAATCAGCAAAACGCCTAGCAAGTATTTGAACGACTTGATACCCCACCCCGGCCAAGGACGGCAAAAATTCCTGTATAATCAATGACTTACGACTTTTTTGAGGTGAACCGATGGCCAATCGTGGCCGACCACGAAAATCCGAAATCCGCCACCCGAAAAACCTGAAGCGACCGGACCTTGCGACCCGCGTCATGCTTGAGGATTGTCCCTGCGACGATTGCAGTTTGCGCGAATTTTGCGCAACGTCTGGATGGGAATGCAGAGCATTTAACGCGTTCGTTCATCACGGCGACCGTTGGCGGAAAAAAGCCGGACCATCCGCGCGCGGGGATTTCAGCCGCCCCAAGGAGAGACGCGGCCGGAAGCCGAAGGACCGCCGCGACGCAGCCTAAATTGCCGATTTTGGCCGCACCACAGGCCATGTTTTCGGATTTCGACGCTCTCCGGCGATCTCGTGGCGTCGCCTTAAAACCGTGTTACAATAATCGCAACAATTCGTATTATCAGCCCCGCCTTAAGGCCGCGCTGGAAAAAACCTAACCTTAATTGGAGGTATCCGCGTGGCTTTCACTCAATCCCAAGTCAACTCGCTCTCGGAAAACATCCGCGCCGCCAAGTCTCGCATGAAGCATCTGGAGGCCGTCATGCAAACTGCGCGTGATGCCGGAGACGATGAGGCATTCGATGCCGCCATAAACGAATGGCACCTGATCCGAGACGGGCTATCTCGCGCCGGCGTCTCCGCGCCTGATTTGGGCCGCACCGAAATCTGATCCATGAGATCCGGCGAATTTTGGTACTCGATGAATCTTTGGAGCGATTACACCGCCGCCCAATTTCAGGCGATCCAAGAATCAAATACCCCGATGGGGACGCTCTGCGCTGGCGAAGTCTTGGCCGATACCGGATTTCACGCACGACTCCCGCCGGGTATCCAGATGACCGACCCCGAGACCCGCGAACGTATCCGTTTGGCTCAATCAGCTTTGAATGAACTGCGCGAGTTCGACGAGGATTGCTGGCTGAACGTCTGTTTTTATTTGCTGCGAAGCAATGCCGGACTGGCCGATTCTGAACCCGACCGAGACCTTGTATCCAGAGGTCTGCATTTTTTGAAATCAACTATTGGGGTGCAAACACCATGAACGCTGAAGCATTTGCAAAAAACCTAGTTTCTCAAGGACTCACGAAAGATCAGGCCGTACCGCTGGCGAAGGTTTTCGACGCCTTCCAGCAAAATTTGGTCAATGCTCTGGCAGCAGCAAAAGACGACGTGGATTACACGGCGCTGGCCGAGAAATTCGGCGACCCGGAAGCCTTGGCCGACGCCATGGTGCATCTTGCGCCACGACCGATTGAAGCCAAAGCCGCAATTGCGCGATGCAGGGAGGCCGGATTTCCCAGCATGGCAGCCGATTCAATCGAGGCCGGGCTTCCGGCTTCGCGCCTTGAAGCGCGGCTTAAGATGGCCGCCACCGTGAGAGGATTGGCGGAAGCCTCCGACTTGCCGGAGCCGGAAGTGTACGCTGCATCATTCGCCGCCGACCCGGTAAATGGGCTTCGCGGCATCATCATGGACCTGCAAGCCCAGGCAGACGATGAGACGGTCGGCAGCATAAACGGCCACGTGGGACCGGAAGCCATGAGCGGCGGCCAGAAAATGCCGAATGCTAATAGCGTTTATGAAAAAAGAAAGGTGTGACCATGTTTGATACGCAAAAAGCACTGGACCGCCTTCGCGGCCTAGTCCGGCAAAGAGACCGCCTACACGCCGAGAATTTGCAACTATGGGAACGCAAGCGCGCGCTCATGCCGGAGGTTCAGAAATTCCGGGCCGCCCTGGAGCGCCTGAAAACCCCCGATAGCCGGGTTCCAACTCCCAAGCCTGAAATCGAGCGATCAGAGCGCCGCATCCAGGCTTATCAAGCCGAGTTGGCCGAAATCGAGGCGCAAACTCAGCAATTGGGCACCGAGCTTGCCGCGCTGCGCGACCTGATCGACCGCTGTGCAAATTGGATTGTGGCCAACGGCGACGACCCCGAAGGCGTCTCAATCAGCCTCGAAGTGATGGGAATTTCGGTTGACCAGCTACAAGGATTCGGCCCAACGGTCTCCGCCGCACGGGGTTATTCTGGCGAGAAGGCTGAATTCGAATCAAACGGCGCGTTTCAACGGAGGGCCGGTTAAATGAAAAAGCTGAATCGAATCAGAAAAGACATTTCCGAAACTCAGAGCGAAATCCGCCGGATTGAACAGGCACCCGCAAGCCTGGATGAAGCCAAGGACCGCCTGGAGCGGCTTTTGGACCGACCGGCACCACAGACCATCGAGTCTTTATTCCGGGAACAACCGAGCGACGTTCTGAGATTGCTGGACGTGGCCGCGATCGAGCACACAATACCGATCGGCGATCAAGGCCAGGCGCTGATCGTGGAAATAGACCGGCGGACATTGGCGGTCGCGCTGTCGTGGCTGCTTGGCGACCAGATACGGCAAAAGGTGACGGGCGAGCTTGAGCGGATGGCGGAAGGGCACGATTTGAGCCTGGAGCCTGAACAACGCGAGAAATCCATCAAAACGCTTCGGACCAAATTGCGTAGGCTAGAAGTTTCGGAAGAAAAGGAAATCCGAGCGCTGGAAGCCGCTGGACGACCTGTTACCCGCCGGGCCGATGCCGACCCGAGCATTGTCCTGAGTGAGGATTCGGACTTGGCAGCATGACATAAAAAGCCGCGCGGTATGGCGGCACTCCGACCCGCGTGGGGGGGGCAAATACCACGACGCGCACGACCCGGCAAGCGTGGACAAATCGAGCCGGGAACCCGCTTCCCGTTGAGCGGCCAACAAATCCATCGGCGCGGTTTCGCTGGTCCATTGCCGCGTAAAACCCAAAGCCAGCCGCCAGCGTCCCCCCTCGCGTGTTGCTCACCAAAAATGGGGCGCTGGATACCACTTCATCTTGAGCGGTCCTAGCGGCCGCTTTTTTTTGCCCGGAGGTAAAGATGCTAGGACACCAACGGAAGATGGACCGCGCGCGGACCCGGGGGCGACTGAGATCGATATTCAGGGAGATTGGGGACGACGCTTTGCTGCTGGCTGAGGCCGCGCAAGTCATCCGAGTAATCCGCCACTATGGAATCGAAGCGACCGCCGCCGCGCTCACGACTTGGTTACGTGGACCGGACGAATGGGAAGTCACCCAGGTTAGGCTTCCGGTGAGGTACCATGACGACCCGATAGCCGGGCTGATTTGGCTTTCGTTGAAGGAGCAGCACCGCGACTCATGCGCGCCGAGGGGCGGTTGGGCCGTAAACGACTGGGGCAAATTCGACCTGTGATTATTGCCTGTCACGAAACAACTGCTGCTGACCCAGGAGGCCCGAAAAACTTCCGAAAACCGCGCTGGTAGCGCGCCGCGCGGCCTTCCCCACCCCACAGGGACCCTGATAACCCCAATAAAATCAACGACTTACGCCATCCCACCCCGGACATGAAGCCGGACATCCAGCCTGGAATGACCCCGACGACACCATCCCATCCCATCCTGATTGTTTCCTGACAGTTGATAATAGGGCGGTAGGGGGCGATGCACCCGAGCAGCCGTAACCGTGACCGTCACGTTATCCCAATGGCGTTACGGCGTAACACACCCGCCCCCTTGGCCGAAAACATATCGGCTGACAGATGCCTTTGGGGACGACCCGCTACTATCTTGGGCGGAAGTATGAGCGGGAGCGGAAGGGCGACGGGAAGCATGGGAAGCTGGGTCAAAATGACCCAGTTCGAACGTCCCAACGCCTAGCTGCCCAGCACACCTTGCCGGAGCGACCACCCCATCGGCGGCATGTTGCCTACCACGAAAATATCCACGACGCATCAACAATCGACCGGAAGCCGCCGGGCATCGATGGCGCTGTAGCTGGAGCGATAGGGAGATAGCGCGGCAGTGTAATGTTGCTCAATCAATGGTGAGCAAATACAGGGCCTCACTGAACTCCGAGTTCAGTGACAAAAAACCGTCACCCGTACCTACGCCACAGCCACGATGACTTCGTAAGCCGCCTTCGCCGCGACTCACTTTCATCGGATGAATGTGATAAAAAACCGACGCTATGTAAGCCGATATAAGCCGCGAAACGAAGGTACCCAGGGGGTAGGGCTACCCATTCTGAATACCTTGTTCGCTCACTTCGATTAAATCGAAGTGACAAAAAACCGCCACCCCGCACCTACGTTGACCGCTGGGGCAACGAAACCGTCATGAACATCGGCAGGCGGAAGGAGCCTGATGCACCAACCAAAGAACAAAAATCCCAGCTAGACGAAGTGCTCTATCAGCTTGGCGAGGGGAACATCACACGCGACGAGGCGAACAAACGCCGAGCGGTCATGACGCTGCTGGATGATGAGGCGTGGGCGCAGTGGAGTAACGTACAGGTCGCCAAGCAGTGCGGCGTATCTGAATACCTTGTTCGCTCACTTCGATTTAATAGAAGTGAGGATGATGCGCAGCCCCGCAACTACACCACCAAGCACGGCACCGAGGCCACCATGAACACCGCCAACATCGGCAGACGGAAGGAGCCTGATACGGCCTGATACGGCAGGCTTGCCGCCGCTGATGGCGGATAACGTCATCACCGTGACACTATCGCGCTCACCATCACAAACGTGGCTTGTGGCGCTGGCTGGAGCCTGACCACAAAATCGACTACCCCAATACCCCTTCCAGCTTCGGCGGGAGGGGTTTTTTGTTTGTCCGTACCAAATCAGTACCAACCGCTTTTTTTGTTATGAGAACCTATATCGTTTGCGTTTTATCCTGCTGGTTTTTAACGCTTTTTTTATGGCGTTTTTATAGCCCATATACGAATCATTTATTCGCTCGATAAGCAGCAGTCCCCGCTCGATTGCAACCAAGCGCGGGTGGAACTGGCGGATATCCCCTTCGTGCGGATGCGGGAAGAATTGCCCCAAACCCTCCTGAACGGCCGCGCCAAATTTTCCGAAGTGGTGGCCGAGGCGCAAAAGGCTCTGCCGCCTCTGGCCTTGTGCCTCCACCCCGTTACCCATACCGTCACCGCCGGCGGAGAGACTTTTTCCCTGAAACCGGCCGAATTCGCCTTCTACTGGCTCCTGGCCGAACGTTGCCGCCAACATGGCCCCGGCATTCACTGGAGCGAGACGGATATCGAGAAAGAACTTCTGGATTATTACCGGCGCTTGGTGGGCGAATACAGCGCCCAATACGAAAAAGCCGAGGAAACGCTGAAGCAAGGCGTCACCAAGGAATACTTCGAGCCGCGTAAAACCAAGGTAAACGATGCCATCAAGAAAGCCCTGGGGGAACGCCGCGCCAAGCCCTACCTGGTGGTGAAACTGGAAAAAATTCCCCACACCAAATATCACCGCTACGGACTGGCGTTGGCGTCGGATGTGGTGCGCGTGGAGGGATAGAGACAAGCTTGCCAGCTGCATTGGCGCTTACGCCGGAAGCCAAGAATATTCATCCCACTAGGAGTTGAGCTTGATGATGAAGACAGTCACATACCAGGTTTCATTTGTCACCCCCGCCTTTCTCGGCAACGCCGAACAATCCGGGCAGTGGCGTACTCCGCCGTTCAAGTCCCTGCTCAGGCAGTGGTGGCGGGTGGTGTGGTGGAATACTTGCAATAACCCAACGCTGACTGAACTGCGGCGAACAGAGGGAAATTTATTCGGGGTGGCAGCGGACAATCAACGGAATTTATCTTCAAAAAGCAAGGTCCGGATCAGACTGAGCCGATGGGATAAAGGGGCACTCAAAAGCTGGAATGGGATGGAGCAAGGAACAGTAAAACACCCTGAAGTACAAAAAACGGGATATAAGGTTGGACCTCACGCCTATCTCGGCTATGGCCCCCTAGATGGTCGAGGGGGAACAAAGCTCGGTAAAAATGTGGATTCTGTCATTCAAGACGGTGAACACGCTGATCTTCGGCTTGCATTTCCAGAGAAATACAGTACGCAATTGTATGCTGCCCTGGGGCTATTGCATTTCTACGGTACCATCGGCGGACGCAGCCGCAACGGGTGGGGTTCCTTCAATCTGCAACCGCTGGAAGGGGCGCCCGAGCTTTCTCCTTCATTGGCGGAAACATTCCTCCAGGATTGGCAAACCGCCTTGGAACTCGATTGGCCCCACGCCATCGGTCGCGATGGACGGGGCCCGCTCATTTGGCGAACCGAGGCTTTTGATAATTGGAAGCAGATGATGAGACAGTTGGCCGAAATCAAGATCCAACTGCGAACCCACCAATTTAGATTTCGAAATGAAAATCCGCCCCATTCCTCCCCGTTACCGAGGCATTGGTTGTCCTATCCCGTCACTAGACACGGAACGCGTGCCTGGCCTCGCAACGCCCGGCTGCCCAACAGCCTACGATTCAAGGTGCGGCAAAACGCAAGCGGCCAATGCTACGGTGTCATTTTTCATGTGCCTTGTTCTCCACCAAGAGAATTCAATCCAGCCCCATACAAAGCCGACATTCAGCAGGTTTGGCAGCGAGTTTACGGTTTTCTCGACGATAGAAACGAACTACGAAGGAGCGCGGTATGAGCGATCGAACCCTGTTCTGGCAAACCAAACTCGCCGCCCGTCTCCACGACCCGGCGGAGAAGGCCCTGGTGCTGCTGCGCGATCCCTCCGGACACGAAGGCGGAACGGTCAAGCAATTACGCAAATACTTGAAACTCGACGACATCTTCGCAAAACAAAAAAAGATTTTAAAAAAATCCGATTGGTGGGCTTCCGCCGCCGACCGCCCCCAGTGGCCCAAGGACAGTTGGAGTCAAGTTCGGTGGACGAAGTCACCTGTCCTGATCCATCCTCTGAGCAACGAAACCATAGATCTCCGTCAAGTCGGCGGATTGAACGATACAACAATCGAATCGATTAAACAGCGGAGCTTCAACCATTTCAAACAGCTGGCCGACTGCGTCGAAGGGGATCCCAAAAAAACACTCCTCGCCTTCTGGCGTTTCGGCCCGGAACTGCTGGCCGAGGAAAAGGACCATCAATCCCTGGGGGCACTCTGGGGTCTGCTGCCCGCCGATACCCGGGTGCCCGACCACACCATCTGGGATCACTTGGATTTGAGCAGTGCCTTCACCGGCGCCTTTCACGCCGATGAACAAGGCGAGGCGGCCCTGCTTTCGCTTTCCATCGGACCGGTCCAGCCCTTCATCGCCGCCGCGCGTTCGACCTCGGATCTCTGGGCCGGCTCGCACCTTCTCTCCACACTGGCTTGGGAAACGATGAAACCCATCGTCAAGAACCTCGGACCCGACGCGATTCTGTTCCCCCGGCTTCGGGGCATTCCCCAGGTGGATCTGTGGCTGCGCGAGCAAGGCTTGCCCGATACTCTGTTCGAACACTGCGAATGGCAGAAGGGAACCACCGACGCAAACCCGCTCTTTTCCGCGGCCCTGCCCAACCGCTTCGTGGCGGTGGTCCCGGCCGACAGGGTTGAGGAACTGGCGGAGCGCTGCCGGGAAAGAGTGCGCCACTGGCTGCAAGCGCTGGGCAAAGACGTGGTGAATCGATTGCTGGATGCCGTGGGAGAAGAAAAACACGAATCCCTTCCCTGCTACCGTCAGATGCGCGAACAACTCGAAGACTTTCCCGAAGTCCACTGGTCGGCGGTGCCTTTCTCACTGATCCGCCCACGCAACGAGGAACGGCAAACGGACCTGGAGATAACCCATTTGTCCGAGTCCATGGCTCCTTTTTTCGGCACAGAGCCCGGCAAGCCCTGTGGCTTTCTTAAAAGTCCCGCCTGGCAGGTGCTGCAAAAAGCAATCCAATGGGAAGACGGCACCGAATTTTTCGCTCCCAACCCCGGCGTGCTTTATCCGGCGGTGTACGATCTGTCCGAGCGGGTGCTAGCGGCGGCCAAATCGGTCCGCGCGTTCGAACAGCTTGAACAGAAAGGATGGCGCTGCTCACTCACCGGCGAGACCGAATGGCTCACTACTGACGAGAAACAGTTGAAAACCTCCTACCGCCGACAGAAGGACACCCTGTGGAGCAATCTCGCCGAAAAAAAACCCGCCTGGGCCAAGCAAGGCGAACATCTGGGCGCACTCCCGGCTATCAAACGCCTTTGGCCGACGATATTCGCCGAGAAAATCGGCAAGGCGCTGGACAAACGTTTCGGCCGATTCGTGGTTTCCACCCATACCCTGGCCCTGGCCCATCAGATCGACCAATGGCTGAAACATGGCGGACTCACCACGGATGACTTCTCCAAATGGGTCAAAGACCTTCGGCCCGACCGCGTGGCCCTGCCTCGAAAAATGATGCGCCAATCAGACACACAAAAAGCAGCCCTGGACGACGCGCGCAAACTGCTCGGACTGCTGGAGCGGGCCGGCGAGCTCGATGACGGAGAAAAGGCGGGTCAAATCAAACAAGCGGTCCGAAAAACGCTGAAACAAGGACAGGACGATAAGGGTGATTTCTCCCTCGAGACCTACTACGGCCTGCTGCTGATGGACGGAGACCGGATGGGCCGCATCCTATCCGGCGACGATGCGCATGCCATCACTTATGCGCAAAGCTTTCATCCTGAGGTGCGCGAGCCCTTCGAGGAAAGGATGCGAAACAATCCCCGGTTAAACGATTATGGCAGGCAGAAGCGTGCCGTCTCGCCCAACCGGCATTTGGCCATCTCGGGCGCGCTGAACGATTTTTCCCAATCCATCGTGCCCCATGTGGTGGAAAAGGAATATCTGGGCAAAGTGCTCTACGCCGGCGGTGACGACGTGCTGGCCATGCTGCCGGTGGCCGATCTGCTGAATGCGGCGCAACGGCTGCGCTATGCCTGGTCGGGCCAGGATCCCGACCATGAAGGCGGCGTTCAAAAGGGACTGACTCTGCAAAATGGATTCGCCGGGCTAAACGGACGGCTCATGCGCATGATGGGGAAAAACGCCACCGCCAGCGCCGGTTTGGTGGTGGCTCACCACCAGGCGCCGCTGGGACGGATTCTGCGCGAACTGCGCGCGGCGGAAAGCACCGCCAAAAACGAAGGAAGGCGAGACGCGCTGTGCATCAAGGTGATCAAACGATCCGGCGGCGCGCTGACCTTGACCCTCGACTGGGGGAAACAACTGCGGGTGTTACTCAGGTTACGGGGTTTTCTGGCCGATCCCGCCGTCTCCCGGCGGGCGGTCTATCACACGGTGTTGTGGCTCAAAGACCTGCCCGAACCCGAGGGCGAGGCCGGCATGCTCGGCGATCTACTGTCCTATCAGTTCAAACGGCAAACGGAACAAGAAGCGGCATGGAAACATCACGATGTACCCACCCTGACAGCGGAATTGGCTAAGCTGGCTGCCAACCAGAAAAACGATCCCCTCGTTTGGCTAAGCAATTTTCTTTCGGTGGCCGAATTTTTGGCCCGCCAAACCCGCACCGGAGGTGAGGCATGAACACCTGGCATTTCATCGAACCGCTGGATGTGCTTTATTTGCGCGGTAACAAGCTGTTCGGCGATCCCGGCAGCTACGGCGAGGCCCTGATTCCCCCGTGGCCCTCGATCGCCGCCGGGGCGCTGCGCTCGCTTCTATTGGCGCGCAGCGGCACGGATCTGGCCGCCTTTGCCGATGGTAAAAAGAAACACCCCGAGCTGGGTACGCCGAACCAGCCGGGACCGTTTCGGGTGACCGATTTCCTATTGGCCAGACGATATGCCGACACCAAGGAAAGCCTGCACCCTATTCCCGCCGACCTGATGGTTTCGAAGGACGATGAGGACGAGATTCACATTCATCCTCTGTCTCCTCATGAGCTAGGTCACGGCATTCAGTGTTCCGCGGCCCTGCCCAAGGTGGCGGTGCTGGCGGAAAACCAGCGCAGCAAGCCGGCATCGGGGTTTTGGCTCAAGCAGGCAGGCTATGAACGCTATCTGGCCGGGGAGCTGCCGGCAGCCCAAGATCTTGTGGCCACCCGTGAACTCTGGCAAATGGACGAGCGGATCGGAATCGGCCTCGATTCAGCCCGGCGCCGCGCCGATGACGGTAAATTGTTCAGCGTGCAGGCGGTCGCCTTCCGAAACGGTGTGGGGTTTCTCGCGGGCACCCAGGGCGCGGAATTGCCGCGACGCGACATGCTGCGTCTGGGCGGAGACGGCCGCGCCGCCGCCTTCCGTCAAACCGATTACCGCCCACCCCGGGTAGCGGCGGACACTTTGCTGTCCGCGGGACGCTGCCGCATCGTCCTCACCACGCCGGGCCTGTTCGCCGACGGATGGCGCCTGCCAGGCATGACCGCCGACGGACAGTTCGAACTCGCCGGCGTACGCGGGCAAGTGGTGGCCGCCGCCGTGCCGCGCGCCGAAACCATCTCGGGCTGGGATCTCGCCCGCTGGCAGCCAAAACCCGCCTTGCGCGCCGCGCCCGCCGGCAGCGTTTACTGGATCGACAACTTAAGCGCCACTTCCGAATCCCTCACCCGGCTTGCCGATCGCGGCCTGTGGCCGGAAAACGAGGCGGAGGGCAGCCGCCGGGTGGAAGGTTTCAACCGGTTCGCATGGGCAGTTTGATTATGAAAAGATCAGGGAGCTTTACTGATGTTTGAAAAACAAGCCGCATTATTTCTGTACGCCGTCAGTCCCGTCCACATGGGCGCGGGCACAGCGACGGGCATCATCGACAACCCCATCCAAAGAGAGCGCCATACGCAGCACCCCACCTTCGCCGGTTCCGGCATCAAAGGGGCGGTGCGGCATGGATTCGAGGCCATCGGCGGCGATCCGTCCCTGATGGACGCCCTGTTCGGGCCTGAATCCGACGCCAACGGCAACCTTCACGCCGGCGCGGTCAGTTTCGGAGACGCCCAGCTCGTCGCCTTTCCCGTACGCAGCCTAAAGAATGGTTACGTTTATGCGACCTGCCCCCAAGCGCTGGCGCGGGCACGGCGGTTGATGCAATTGATCGGCGTCTCCTGGAATCGGGAAATTCCGCAACCGGAAGAAGGCCGCTGTGTGTTGGCGAATCCTGAACTGCTTGCCGGTCCCGGCAAGGACAAATTGCATCTGGAGGCTTTCGAATATTCGGTTCAAGTCTCGCCGGACCTCCCGAAATTGTCGGAAAAAATCGCAAATGATGCTCTGCCTGATTCAAATGGCTACGCTTTTTTCCGGGAAAAGCTCAAAAAGGATCTGGTGGTGCTCCACGACTCGGATTTCGCCTATTTTGCCGAACACGCCACCCTGGTCGAACCCCATGTGCGCATCGACCCCATAACCGGTACTGCCAAGAAAGGCGGCCTGTTCTACACCGAAAACCTGCCTCCGGAATCCCTGCTCGTCGCCCCGCTTCTGGCCAGTCAAACCCGCACCGGAAGGAAACAGGAAGACAAAGGAGATTGGGAAGATGCTGCCGGCGTTCTGATGAAGATCAAGACCGTCATCAACGGCAAAACTCTGCAAATCGGCGGCGATGCAACCACCGGCCGGGGGTTGGTCATCGCTAAAGTGGTGGAGGGTTGAAAATGAGCAAGTTGACCTTGGAGCAGCAGCGCGCCAAAGATGCTTGGCAATGTGCGCAAGAAGGAATCATCAAGCACGACAAGGACTATGTGAATGATGCCAAGGGGCTGCCTGCACTGATCATGAATAGCGGTTTGATGCAAGTGATGGCATTCCTTCATCAGAAAGGGGGACGGCACGAAACCCTGGGGAGCCAACTGCGTGCATGGTTGCATGGCCGTTATGGAGTTCCCAAGGATTTCGAGGAATTCATGCAAACACTGATGGAGCAGGATGCACCGACCTTCCAAGCCATCACCGCCGAGTCCTTCGCCTGGCTGCGCTGGTTGCGTCAGCTCGCCAGCGCTCGAATGGGAGAGGAGACCTGATTATGCCGGTTGCCGCCGTACCGAATTATCTGGGAAAAGATTTCAGCACTGCCTCGCCGGGGATGCGGTTTGGCATCTTTTTGCCCATATGGACGGACCGTCAGGATCAAGAGCGAGAAGTCAAAAACCGAGCCGATAAAAAAAGCCGGGAAGGGCGAGAGATTCAGCAATATCTCGATGCTAACGGTATGGACGCAACCATCGATTGGTTGCGCCAGCGTGATCGCAATCCGTTACCCGGCCGGTGGAAAAAAAACGAGTACGCGGCCTCAAAGGCATGGCGGAATATTTGTGAACTCACACCCACAGATCAACAAACCCAAGCCGCTTTGATTGACCGTCAAATGGCGATGGCTATGACTTTTGAGTCATCGGACCTGTTGACTGTTGCAGCGAAATCCATCGCCCCTTTCAGCACGGGTCTGGGAAACGAACATCCCCTGGAGAACGGTTTTGCTTTTCTCTGGCCCTACGGCCTGCCCTATCTTCCTGGCAGTGGAGTCAAGGGGGTACTGCGCCAGGCGGCACGCGAGCTCGCGGGACTCGTTGAAGATGTGTCATGGGATGATAACTATGGTTGGAACGAGAACGCCATTGAAGCCTTGTTTGGCCGAGAGAACGAAGAAGGGGAACAAGATCATTGCCGCGGTGTGCTTTCTTTTTGGGATGTGATTCCCAAGATAAAGGGTGGCCAGCTCACGGTGGAAATCATGACCCCGCATCAAAAGCATTATTATCAAGACGGGCAATCTCCGCACGACTCTGGCCAACCCACTCCTATCACTTTCCTCACAGTGCCGCCGAAATCGAATTTCTCCTTCCACGTTCATTGCGACCGCAATCGGCTGCAACAACTAGCCCCGGATCTGGCCAGGAACGATCGCTGGAAGAATCTGCTTGAATCGGCCTTCCAGCACGCTTTCGATTGGCTCGGATTCGGCGCCAAAACGGCGGTAGGCTATGGCGCGATGGAAATCGATGCGATGGCGGAACTGCGGGCCAAACAAGCGGCAAAAGCCGCCGAAGAAGAAAAAATGTTACCCGAAGCGCGACAAATCCACGAATTGCGCGAAACCCTGGAGAGAGAAAAGGCTGCCGGCAAGCTCTCTCCAAACGGTGAAGTCGCCAATCAAAGAGTGAATCTTCTCCGATTCGCCCTGGAATGGGAAGATTCTGAATTGAGACAGGAGGCAGCCAATCTGATCCAAGAAACGCTCAAGTACTTGAAATGGAGCAAGAAAAGCAAAAAAGAACGCCAAGAAGATCTAGCCAAGCTTCAAGGGAACAAATAAGACAAAGGCTCGAAAACCGAGGATTCATCCATGCCACCCACAACAACCACCCTAATCTGCACCGTCGGCGGTTCGCACCAACCCATCGTACGAGCCGTCAATGAACTGCAACCGGATTACGTCTGCTTCGTTTGTTCTGAAGACGATCCGGCCACCGGCAACAAGGGCTCCTATGTTCAAATCACCGGCAAGGGCAACATCATCAAGGCACGCCGCGAGGACGACAAGCCCAGCCTTCCAAACATTCCGGCGCAAACCGGGTTGGCGGAAGATCAATTCGAAGCATTGCGCGTCCAGGCGGATGATTTCGACGATGTCTACCGGCAGGTGAGCCATTGGCTGACAACACATAATCACGATCAAGAACGTATCGTGGCCGACTACACCGGCGGTACCAAGACCATGACCGCCGCCCTGGTCGCCGCGGCCCTGGACGACGAGGGCGTGGAACTGCAGTTGGTAACCGGCAGCCGAGCCAATCTGATCAGCGTGGAATCGGGCAGCGAGCAGGCGATCCCGGCCAGCGTTGAGGCGACGCGGTTCCGCCGCCGCCTCCGCGAAGCCACGGAGGCGTGGTCGCGGTTCGCCTACGACGAGACGGAAGCGATGCTGGCGCGGATACGACCGCCTCGGGAGAGCGGCTTGCGCGGGGAATATCAACGCGCCAGGGATCTCAGCCGGGCGTTCACCGCCTGGGACCGTTTCGACCACGCCGCCGCCAAGCGGATCGTCGATCGCTATCGGCGCCTTTTGGGTCCTACCCTCGGTCCGCTGCTCAACCATCTGGATTTGCTCAACCGGGATGTGCCGGCCCGGGAACCGCTTCGGCTGTTCGATTTATGGCGTAACGCCCAGCGCCGCGCGGATCAAGGCCGCCATGACGATGCCGTGGCCCGCCTCTACCGCCTGGCTGAGTGGAGCGCCCAATGGCTGCTTCGGGAGCAGGCGGATATTCATACCGCCGATGTGCCCAAGGACAAAATCCCGTCGGATATCACCCTTTCCTTCAACCACCGGACCGGCCAATATCAAGCGGGACTGTTCAATGCCTGGGATTTGGCGGCCCACCATATCGGTGGGGGGTTGCCCGAATGGTGGGAAAGGAACCGGGAAACCTTGCTCAATCAACTCATGGCGCGCAATCAATCCATTCTGGCCCACGGATTCGAACCCCTGGATGAAGGCGCCTGGCGACGATTCTCCCAATGGATCGAACAAGAGCTGATCGAGAATTTGCTGCTCAAATTCACCGGCGATGACCGTTATCGTCTTAAACGACTGCCGGAGCAATTACCTCGGTGCTATCCATTTGGCGGGTAAGGGAGGGATTCAAACCCACAGATTTCCCAGGGAAAATTCGACGGCCTCGAACGGCGGCTGGCGGACCGGATCGTCGTCTTTGAGGGCGGAAAGCGACTGCCAATGACTGCCTTCCAGGGTAACTATTTTCAGCATTTTAGGTCGGGCGACCAATCAGAGAAAAGGGATCTGATGCAGGGCATAGATCGGCATCTTGATCACCCGGTCGGTGCGAGCGGTGGCAGGAGAAAGGACCTCGCAAACCCAGTCGGGCGCCAACTCGAACCAGGCGGTCTCGGGCAGGGTCGGCATCCTTTGCCGGCGCCAGCCGGCCAGGCCCGTCACCAGGATGTCGGAACCGAGGTGAAGCTCCGGTTCCACCAGAATCCAACAGCCGCCGGGGTCTCCGTCACCATGATCGAAAGGGTTCCATAAAGTACCATCGATGGCCGATTCGACCCGTGCATGTTTCGGCGCCGGTCGCGGATGAGTGTGGAACTCACCACTCGGGATTTCACCGACCAGGTTCTCCGGCAGCCCGAGGAGATCTTCGCAGGTGACTTTGCGGTGCACGCTTTGGATGATCCACCCTCATCCTAACCTTCTCCCGCCAGCGGGAGAAGGAACGCTTCTTGAGTCATTTCCGGACGGAGAGGGAATTAAGGGGTCGTCATGCCCTCTAGGCTTGTACGGTATATCGAGTTTTGAAACAGGCTGTAAGACAATAGAATGCAAATACCATGGCTGGAAGAAGAATCAATCCTCGAGAATGGTAAAATCCATGAATAGCACGTCCGAAGCGCCGCTATTCCCCCATCATGTCTATCTGGTGTCGGAACAGGCCACGCCCAATATCACCCCCGCGCTCGACCCCGCGGTCCGACCGGAAAAAGTGACCCTGGTGGTCAGCGGCCACATGCAAACCCAAGCCCACCGTCTCACGCGGGTATTGAAGGAAGGGGCCGGCGTGGCGGTCGAGGAATGGCCGGTGGCCGATGCCTGGGACGTGAAACATTTGCTCGATCGGTTCTTGGAATTGCTCGAGCATGCCGAGCAGGCCCCGGTCCTCAACGCCACCGGCGGCACCAAGCCGATGAGCATCGCCGCCGTCGAGGTTTTCCGGGCGTACGAGCGGCCCATTTTCTACGTCCACCCCCATACCGACGAACTGTTCTGGCTTTACCCCCACGATTTCCCCAAGCACCAATTGGCCGACCGGATCAAGTTGCCCCATTTCCTCCTGGCCTACGGCGCCGAGATCGAGGCGCGGGGCGGGGTTCAGGTGCCGCCGGCCCGGCGTGCGCTGGCCGACCATCTCATCCGGAATATCGAACACTATGGACAAGCCATCCGGACGCTCAATTGGTACGCCGCCTCGGCCGGAGACACCCTGGTCTCGCCCATATTGACGCCCGGCCATCGCAGGTGGCCGGCCCTGCAAGAGTTATTGGAAGGCTTTGAACAGGTGGATGCACTCCGCCTGGAGAAAGAGCGCATCGTTTTTCCCGACGAAGAGGCCCGCGCGTTCGTCAACGGCGGCTGGCTGGAATGGCACGTTTTCCATCAGGTCCAGATGCTCCGCAAAGACCTGCCGTTGATTCAGGACGTGGCCCAGGGGGTCCGGGTCGTCCGGAGCACGCGAGGCGGCGAGGTGGAAAACGAGCTGGACGTGGCTTTTCTCGCCAACAACCGCTTCTACTTGATGGAGTGCAAAACGCGCCATTTCCGGGTGGCGGGTAATCATCGCGCCGCCGGCGCCGAAGCCCTCTACAAGCTGGACACCTTGAAGGACTTGCTGGGCGGATTGCACGGCCAAGGGATGTTGGTCAGTTATCTGCCGTTGAAGGCGGCGGACCACCATCGCGCCGCCGAACTGGGAATCCGCGTCTGCCAAGGGCGGCAGCTTCAGAATCTACCGCATATACTCCGCGAGTGGATTGACGGCCGTTAAGCCATTCCCACTTAACGGTAGCCCACAGCTTCCAAGGACAATCCCACCGCGTCGAACGGCGGCTGGCAAACCCCCGTCGTCCTCCTTCACCAGATTTTCCGGCAAATCGAGAATGTCCCGCGTCGAGTAGTCTGGACCATGGCCGCTAAACGTGGGGATAATAAGCTTGTTGTCTGCTTCCATCGCTACCGGCAAAATTTTAAGGATGCTCAATATTCAACCCTTTGAAAAAACCATCGACCGGCTCACCGAGGGACTGGCACGCTACCACCGGGATACCGAGGATGCCCAAATTCGGGACGGACTGATCCAGCGTTTCGAATTCACCTACGAGCTGGCATGGAAAACGCTGAAACGTTATCTTGAACAAGCTGCGGCGAATCCGGCCGAGATCGACGCCATGCCTTTCGCCGATCTGATCCGCACCGCCAACGAACAAGGACTGCTACGTAGCGAGTGGCCAAAATGGCGTACTTATCGAGAGATGCGCAACAAGACGAGTCATGCCTACGACGAAGGGATCGCCCTGGAAGTAGTCGAAGGCATTCCCGACTTTATAGATGAAGCGGTCCATTTGCGTAATCAACTACGCCGGCGCCTGGAATGACGACGATCCCAGCCAGCCGATCGACATCCGCGGAGCCTCGCTCCTCCATCGACCTACACCCGGAGCATCGGCACATCGTGGATGCGATTTTACGTCGGCATATTCCGCAATACGAAGTATGGGCATTCGGCTCCCGCGTCAGCGGCCAAGCCAAACCCTATTCGGACCTGGATCTAGTGGTAGTGGGCGACCGTCCCCTGCCGCTTGCCGTCCGCGCGGCACTCTCCGAAGCTTTTTCCGACTCCGATTTGCCTTTCAAAATAGACATCGTGGACTGGGCGACGACCAGCGAATCCTTTCGACGAATCATCGAACGCGAAAAGCAGGTCATCCAGCGACCGCAACAATAAACCGCCCGCAAGCTTGCCGCCCGGACAGGAAAAACCCGCTTCCCCTACGCTGCTCGCCTTTGGTTATATCAATTCAATTGTGAGGAGCCTTACACATGGACTGGAAAGCAAAAATCATCGTTTCAATAGGGATCGTCGGGCAACTGACCGGCTGCGCCTCGATCGTCAGCGACAACCGTTATCCGGTGACTTTTTCCACGAATCCGTCGGGCGCCGAGGTGACGATTCGGGATGAAAATCATCGCACCGTCCATCGCGGGGTCACGCCGTTCACCGTGACTCTCGCGGCCAGCGACGGCTATTTCGATGGCATGGACTACACCGCATCGTTTCAAAAGCCTTGCTATCAACCCACCGAAGTCCCGCACAATTCGCGCTTGGACGGCTGGTATGTGGGCAATTTGATCTTCGGCGGCCTGCTCGGCTTGATCATCGTCGATCCGGCCACGGGCAGCATGTGGCGGTTGCAGGACAGCGCGCACGCGGACTTGATCGACTCGCTGGGAGACTGCGAACCGTCCTGATCGCTTGACACCCATCCGGCGATCAGGCGAAATGCGAATCGACAACTCCAATCAATAATCTCTCCCGATTCTCCGCAAAGGGGGAGCGCAACCATCGAGGTGCCATCATGGAAATCGAAGTCGGCGGCTTTTTGGGGCTCGTACTACTGATCTTGGACGTTTGGGCCATCGTCCGCACCGTGCGCAGCGGCGCGGGGACGGGAAGCGTCGTCCTCTGGGTGGTGATCATCCTCCTGCTCCCGGTCGTGGGGCTCATTCTGTGGTTCCTCTTCGGACCCAAGGATTGAAGTAAGGGGGCATGGCCAAAACCTGGTTTGTCACCCGCCACCCCGGTGCGCTGGCGTGGGCCGAACGACGGAAAATTCAAGTGGATGAACGGGTCGACCACCTGGACGTGACCGCCGTTCGGCCCGGCGACACGGTCATCGGCACCCTGCCGGTGCATTTGGCCGGGGAAGTCTGCGCCCGGGGCGGGCGTTATCTCCATTTATCCCTGGACATTCCCGCCGAATTGCGCGGCCGGGAACTGTCCGCCGACGACCTGGAGCGCTGCAACGCGCGATTGGAAGCGTTTCGGGTGCTTCGCGAGGAGCATCGGAAACCCGCCACCGAATAAGCGGCAAGCCTGCCGCGCCGCCCGCCTCCTTCCCCTTGGACTAAACTGAATTGGATCGGATACCAACGGGGATGAGGCGCGCGAAAAAGCATGTGGCAACCGATTTCCGATTTCATCATGAATTGGCTCGATCCCATCGGGGTGGTGTGGGGCTTGATCGTCACCCTGCCGGTGATTTGGACCTGGTACGAGGTGGTATTCGGCGAAAGTCGCCGAAGGCGGCGCTGGTTCGAGCAGATCCGGCGCACGCCGGGCGAACGGCCGGCGCTGTTGATCGTGGATCTTTTGGAAGACAAGGACATCCGCCCTTCCGTGGAAAGATTTCGCGCCGGACGGGAAGGACTGCGAGACATTCCCGACGACCGGATTTTCACCCTCCGGCGCGACCGCTCCCTGACGCCCGAGGACATGAAAGACCTCCACGGCGAACTGCGCAAAATGGTCGCCAACATTCTGGCCGCCGGCGCCGACCGGGTGCATTATTTCCACGCCGGCCCGGCGGTGGTCGCCGCCTTGGTGGGGGCGGAATTCGCCAACGCCGCTCAATTGATTCTCTATCAGCACCGTCCCGGAAATAGCGACTACGAGAACTTCGGTCCCCTGCGCTGGCGTTCCTGAGAACTTGGGTAAGCTTGCCGGTCCGGCCCGCCGCGTCGAAAAGGGGTTAAATCCTCACCCATGAAAATTCGACGCAAACTCTACCTGGTCGCCTACGACGTGCGCGAGCCGCGCCGACTCAAGGCGGCCCTCCACATCACGCGCCGCTACGCCACCGGCGGGCAGAAATCGGTCCACGAATGCTGGCTGACGGCGGCGGAGAGAGGCCGCATGATCGCCGATCTGTGCCAGGTGCTCGAGGAAGACGCCGACGCCCTGCTGGTGATCCGTCTCGATCCGCGCCAGAGAGTCACCGCGCTGGGACGGGCGGTGACCCCCACCGATCCGGACTGGTTCTACGTGGGCTGAACCGCCATGAGCACCTTTTATCTCGATCGCAGCGGCAGCGAAATCACCCTGGAAAGCGACGTCCTGGTGGTGCGTCACCGCGAAGGTCGTCAGGCGGTGCCTCTGGCGCTGCTGGAACGCCTGGTGATCAGCGCCAAAACCGGCCTCGACACCCTGCTGCTCGGCCGCCTCGCCGAACGGGGCGTGACCGTGCTGCTGCTCGATCCGCGCCGTCTGGATCGGCGGGCTCAGGTGCTGGGGACCGGCCACAACGATGTCACCGTTCGCCTGGCGCAATATCGTACCGCCGATGACGAAGCGATACGGTTGGCCCGGGCGAAGGGATGGATTCAGGCCAAAGTCCGTCGCCATCGGCGCCTACTGGCCGAGACCGCCGGGAACCGCCCCGACCTGTGTCCGGCCCTAATGACCGCCGTCCAGCGGTTGGAATCTTCGGAGGGACAAATAAATACCGCGGCAAGCCTAACTGCCCTACGCGGTTTTGAAGGCAGCGCTTCGCAGGTATTTTTCGGCGCCTACCGGACGCTGTTCGCCCCATCCCTGGGTTTTTCCGGACGCAAGCGCCGACCGCCGCCCGACCCGGTCAACGCCACCTTGTCCCTCGCCTATACCCTCCTCCACGCCCGCGCGGTGCAAGCCGCCTGGGCGGCCGGGCTCGATCCCCAAGTGGGGTTCTACCATCACCCCGCCTGGGGCCGGGAATCGCTGGCGTGCGATTTGATCGAACCATGGCGGCCGGCGGTGGACGGCTGGGTGTACGAATGGTTCCGGGATCGCCGACTGCGCTCGGATCATTTCAAGTATCGCGGCGGCGGCTGCTTTCTCGACAAAGCCGGGCGGAACCGATTTTTCGCCGCTTTCGAACAAAACATCGCCCCGCTTCAACGCGCCCTGCGCCGTCAGTGCCGGGAATTGGTGCGCTACCTGAACGCTTTGGAGGAATCCTGATGCAACCGCTCTACCTCAACGCCCCCGAAGTTCGGCGCGTGAGCCTGGACGGACCGGCCCTGAAAGTCGTGACCCGCCGCCAGGCCGATCGCCATTTCCCGCTGCCGCGCCTGAGCCGGGTCGTCAGCCGCGGCCCGATCGCCTGGACCAGCCCGGCGATGCTGGAATGCCTGCGCCGCGGCGTCCCCGTCACCTTCCTGAACCGCGAAGGACAACTCCTGGGCATGAGCTTCGGCGCCTATCCCCAAGATTCCGGATTCAACCGCTTGCTCGATGCCTACTTTTCGCTGGAAGACGGTCCCCAGCGTTTGGTGGACTGGTTCCGCAGCCACAGCCGCTCGCGCTTGCTCGCCCTGCTTCGACGGCAAAAACTGCACCTGCCCGATCTACGCATCCGCGCGGTTCGACAGGCGCTCGGCGCGGAACTCAAGCACCGGCGCCGGCGGATGCATCCAAGCCTGCTGCATCGGTTGCGCCCCCTGACCGCCGCCCAAGTGGGCGAAACCCTGACCGCCTACCGCATCCAGCCGGCCATCCTCGAACCGATTCACGACTGGCGCGGCCTGGTGTGTTATCTCACCGGCCTGCTGGAATGGGAATGGTGGGAATGGGCGCTGGGCGGACGCCTACGCCTGGCGGGCCCCGCGGATCAACACGCCATTACCGCCTGCTACGAAACCCACGCCGCCGCCATCGGCGACCGTACCCGCAACTGGATCGGCCGTCTGTGGCGCTGGCTCGAACAAAGCGAGGCCTACACCTGATGACATTACGCACCAAACGCCCGCACTTGGCCTGTTACGACATCAGCGATCCGAAACGATTGAGCCGCGTCCATCGGTATCTCAAAAAAATCGGCATTCCGCTGCAGTATTCGGTGTTTCTGTTGCATATCGAGCCGATAAAACTGGGCCGGATCATCGCCGGACTCGATCGGTTGATCGATCCACGCGAGGACGACGTCCGCATCTATCCACTCCCGCAACGTCCCGACTGGCAGTGGTGGGGCAAACCGAACTGGATGGACGGCATCGTGTTGAGCGGCGTGACATTGCCAGAAGGCTTGACCGGTGCTAGATTTAAGGACGAGGAAAGCCATTGAGGCCCGAAATGAGCGTCAACTTTTTGGCGTCAAAAAATTTCTTCAAGGGTTCTTGTAAGGTGTTGATCTTTAAAAAGAAAATTAGGGGGTGCTCTCGAGAAATTGACCTGATGAAAAAGGGATTAAGACGGCGGCGCGGTGCCGGTTTCTTGGGGGGGGGCTACTCGAGAAATTGACCTGATGAAAAAGGGATTAAGACTCTTTAGCCAGGTCGCAAGTTTTGGGAATGAATTCTCGAGAAATTGACCTGATGAAAAAGGGATTAAGACTCAATTCCTGATAACAGGATGTCATCCCATTTCCCTCGAGAAATTGACCTGATGAAAAAGGGATTAAGACGTCTAGCAAACGCTAGACAAAATACAATGGTTTCTCGAGAAATTGACCTGATGAAAAAGGGATTAAGACGTGGTTACTTTCGCTTTCATTGTCTATCTCCTCTTCTCGAGAAATTGACCTGATGAAAAAGGGATTAAGACTACCGGATCTTGACCGATCCGTATCGTTACCGTTACTCGAGAAATTGACCTGATGAAAAAGGGATTAAGACCATAGTCCGAGACCGACTTTGTCAATGACCAAGCTCGAGAAATTGACCTGATGAAAAAGGGATTAAGACGGGGGAATCCCCTCTATCCTTTTTAGCGCTTGGAACTCGAGAAATTGACCTGATGAAAAAGGGATTAAGACGAGCCGGTAGATTTTTATTGCTTGCGACCCGTTGGCTCGAGAAATTGACCTGATGAAAAAGGGATTAAGACTGAAAAACTTTCGCTGTTTCTTCGATTTGAATGCTCGAGAAATTGACCTGATGAAAAAGGGATTAAGAGACTCCATAATCCAAAAAGAACGCCTCAAAAACTGGTTGGAGCCCGTATCCGTAAAGTCGATAATTGTCGTGTCCCGGATGATTGACGACACGTTTATGAAACAAGTGTGGGTGTGACCTTTGCCAATTTTTCAGGGCTTGCACTGGATGAATATGCCCCAAGGCTTTCTGAGGCACTTGATGATTGTACAACCAGACGTATCGTCGAAGGGTGGTTTCCAGTTCCTCTCCGGAGCGGAAATGATACGTACGCAGGATATCGGCAATACGCCCGTTGAATCGCTCCACCATGCCGTTGGTTTGAGGCCTTTTGGGGCGGATGAGTCGATGCTCGATGCCCAGTTCCGTGCACAGTTGATCGAAGACGTGCTGTCCGGTCGGGGTCCGTTCACCCCGGGTGACAAAGCGATCGGTGAATTCTTTTCCGTTATCGGTAAGAATCTTTTCGATCTTAAACGGCGCGGTCTTGGCCAGCGCCGCCAGAAAATGCCGCGCATGGCGGGCGCTTTTGCTGTGATAGAGACGCACAAAGACCCAACGCGTGGCCCGATCGATGGCCACAAACAGGTACCGCCGCCGGGTTTCATCGGCCATTTGGGGCAAATATTTGACGTCGATGTGCACAAAGCCGGGGACATAAGCTTTGAAGGCTTTCGCCTTGGGTGGGCTTTTATCCGCCGGCGGTCTGCGAGACACCCCGTGTCGCTTGAGCATCCGATGCAACGAAGCGCGGGTCAGGGTGGGATGAATGAATTCCCGCACCACCGCCAGCAAGTCGTCCAGGGACAAGTCCAACTGCTGGCGCAGCACCAACACCACCTGCTCTTGAGCCGGCGTCAGGGTCGTGGGCAGCCGGTGCGGGGTATGCGGCAAGTCTTCCACCGAATCGCGTCCCTTCCAGCGCGCGATGGTTTCCACCGTGACGCCAAAGCGCTTGGCCAACACCGTATTCGGTTCCGTACTCGCCTGGATCAAAGCGCGGATTCGGGGCGTGGTCGTCGCGTTTTTGTGCAGTCTTACTTGCATCCTGTCACCTCTCGCATGATGTCTCTGGCCATCAGTAAACCACACCGACGGCCTATTAGGGAATCATCCGTGACACGACAGATAATTGCACTATGAGGTCGGGATATGGCTACTGAGCGCTCTTCAAACTCAATAGGACCGTGGCTCTTGGCAGCAGCGGTTCTATTGGCGGGCGGCATGATAACGGCCGGCTACTTTATCGGAGACGGCTTTTATCAAGGCCGTCGGGCGGAACGCTACGTGACGGTCAAGGGATTGGCCGAACGTGATGTCCAGGCGGATCTCGCAGTGTGGCCCTTGCATTTCACGGTTACCGACAACGACCTGGCCGCGGCGCAAGCCAAAATCGAAAAGGACGCCGTACGGGTACGCGATTTTCTGAGCGGTGGCGGCATCGCTGCCGAGGAGATCCAAGGAGGGCGAATGGAAGTGGTGGACCGAATGGCACAACGGTACCAGCCCACGGGGAAAATGGGCAGCCGCTATATTGTCACCCAAACCCTGGTCGTGCGCAGTCCTCAAGTGGACCGGATCGCTCGATTGAGCAGCGAGCTCGGCGCGCTTGTGCGGCAAGGCGTGGTCCTGATGCAGGAAAGCCCGGAGGCAGGGCCGCAATACTTGTTCACCCGCCTGAATGAAATTAAGCCGTCGATGCTGGCGGAAGCGACGCGATCCGCGCGGGCCGCGGCGGCGCAGTTCGCGGCGGACAGCGGCAGCCGATTGGCGGGGCTGCGCCGCGCCAATCAAGGGGTATTCGTGATCCAGCCACGGGACGCGATCGCATTCGCGCCGGAAAAAACGCAGATCGATAAAACGGTCCGAATTGTCTCCACCCTGCAATATTATCTCGTTGATCTATCCGAGCCACGACAGGAAGGCGAATAGCTTCCGGGCTTATTTCTCCTTTACCAGGCAACTCAAATACTGAAACAATGAGCGCTGTACTTTGCTAAATTGACCCGATGGAATAGAAATTAATAGTCTATTGCAGACGCGGTTAATCGAACGGGGTGATACATGGGCGCCCATTATCTCGACCATATGTTCCATCCGCGCAGCGTCGCGGTGTTCGGCGCCAGCGAACGCCCCGATTCGGTGGGCGCGCGGGTGTTCGCCAATCTTTTGGCCGGCGGTTTCTCCGGTTCGGTCTATCCGGTCAATCCCAAGCACGAAAAAGTCCAAGGCCAGCGCTGTTACCGGGATATTTCCCAAATCGGGGCGGCGGTTGATCTGGCCGTGATCGCCACCCCGGCGCGCACCGTTCCCGGAATTTTGCAGAGCTGCGGCACCTCGGGCGTGTGCGCGGCGATCGTGCTTTCGGCCGGGTTCGAGGGCGCCGAAGGGGAGGGCTTGCGCGCGCGGTTGCAGGAGGCGGCGCGGCCCTACGGGATGCGGGTGCTGGGACCCAATTGCCTGGGGCTGATTCGTCCCGGCCTGGGCCTGAACGCCACCTTCAGCCAGGGTTCCGCTCTGCCGGGTGATTTGGCTTTGGTGTCCCAGTCGGGCGCACTGTGCACCGCGATCCTGGATTGGGCGGCGGCGCGCGAGATCGGCTTTTCCACCGTGGTTTCCCTGGGCGATGCCGTGGACACGGATTTCGGCGATCTCCTCGATTACCTGGCCCTGGATACCGAGACTCGAGGCATCCTGCTGTACGTGGAAGGCGTCAACCATGCGCGGGATTTCATGAGCGGCCTGCGCGCGGCGGCGCGGGTGAAGCCGGTGATCGTGGTGAAAGCGGGGCGCCAGGGGGCCGGCAGCCGCGCCGCCCAGTCGCATACCGGCGCCTTGGTCGGCGCCGACGACGTGTTCGACGCGGCCCTGCGCCGCGCCGGGGTGGTCCGCGCCCACACCATCGAACAACTGTTCGCCGCGGCCCAGCTGCTCGCCAGTCATCACCGCATCCACGGCCAGCGCCTGGCGATCGTGACCAACGGCGGCGGTCCCGCGGTGATGGCGGTGGACCGGGCCGCCGATGTGGGCCTCCAGTTGGCGGAGCTGTCACCGGATACCTTGGCGGCACTGGATCAATTGCTGCCGGCCCACTGGCCGCGCGCCAATCCGGTGGATATTCTCGGCGACGCCGGAGCGGATCGATACCGCGAGGCGGTGCGGCTGTGCCTGGCCGATCCCGGCATCGACGGATTGCTGGTGATGCTCACCCCCCAGGCCATGACCGATCCGCCGGCGTGCGCGGAGGCGGTGGCCGAGGCGACCGCCGATCAGAAAAAACCGGTGCTGGCGTGCTGGATGGGGGAGGCGCACATGAAAACCGCGCGCGAACGCTTGACCGACCGACACATCCCCAATTTCACCTTTCCCGAAGCCGCCGTGGAGGCGTTCGCCTATCTGGCCAGCTATCAGCAAAATCAACAACTGCTGAAACAGGTGCCCGCGCCGCTGGTGGCCCGCAGCACGCCGGATATCTCGGGGGCCCGGCTGATTATCGAAAGCGCCTTGGCGGAACGCCGTTCGGAGCTGTCCGGCAACGAAGCCAAGGCGATTTTGCGCGCTTTCGACATCCCCACCAATCTGGCGGTGGCGGCCCATTCGCCGGGCGAAGCACTGGTGGTGGCCGAATCCATCGGCTTTCCGGTGGCGATGAAGATCGATTCTCCCGACATCAGCCACAAATCCGACGTCAACGGCGTCCGCCTGCATATCGACAGCGCCGAGGCGGTGCGCCGCACCTATCAGGAATTGGTCGGTTCGGTGGCGCGCCAACGACCGGGCATCCGTATCCACGGCGTGACCATCGAGGCGATGTACGACAAACCCCACGGCCGCGAACTGCTGGTGGGGGTGCTGCGCGACCCGGCTTTCGGTCCGATCGTCACCTTCGGCGCCGGCGGGACCGCGGTGGAAGTACTGCGCGACCGGGCCGTGGCCTTGCCGCCGCTCAACCGCTTCGTCGCCCGCGATCTGATCCGCCAAACCCGGATTTACACCCTGCTGCAAGCGTTCCGTCACCTGCCGGCCGCGAATCTGGACGCCCTAGAGCAAGTGCTGCTGCGCGTCTCGGAGATCGTATGCGAATTGCCGGAAATCCGGGAAATGGACATCAATCCGCTGATCGTCGACGAGCACGGCGCCCTGGCGGTGGATGCCCGGATGGCCGTGGCCTACCACGCTCCCGGTCCGAATCGCTACGGCCACATGGCCGTCCATCCGTACCCCGCGCACTTGGTCAAACAGGTGCAACTGTCCGACGGCACCGACATCACCCTCCGCCCGATCCGCCCCGAGGACGCCGAAATAGAACAGGCGTTCGTGCGCGGCCTGTCGGCCCAGACCAAATACTTCCGCTTCATGCAGAGCATCAAGGAACTCAGCCACGAGGAATTGATCCGCCTGACCCAGCTCGACTACCACCGCGGGCTGGCCTTGATCGCGACCGTGCGCGAGGCCGGCGCCGAGGTGGAAATCGGCGTGGCGCGCTACGCCATGAATCCGGACGGCGAAAGCTGCGAGTTCGCCCTGGTGGTGGGAGACGCCTGGCAGCGCCGCGGCATCGGTTCCAGGCTCATGCAGGCGCTGATGGAAGCGGCGCGGGCGCAAGGCTTCCGCCGCATGGAAGGGGAGGTTCTGGCGAGCAATCAGCCCATGCTGGAGCTGGTGCGCAAGCTCGGCTTCCGGGTCCGCGGCAGTCCCGACGATCCCACGGTGATGCAGGTCAACCGGCTGTTATGACATGTGCGCAGCAGGATCGGGAGAGAACGGTTCCGGAGCGTTCACCCGCGATCCCGATCAGTGGGAGTGACTAACAGTCAACACATCCTGGACGAGGAGGGTAGTGCAATGCAAACCAAACGGATCAACCCAATAATCATTCTCGCGACCAGCGTTATTCTGACCGGCCCCCTTTGGGCCGCCGGAGGCGCCGGAAGCGGTGGCGGAGATTCCATGCGCGGCAGGGATCAAGGCACGGGCACGGAACGAATGCGGGAACCGTCCCGCCAACCCCGGAAAAACTACGAACGCCGCTTCGAGGAAAGCACGCAGATGCGCCAGGGAGAAGGGGAGGGCATGGCGAAGGAAAAGGCCAAGCAGAAAGCCCCGGGCGGCGACGGCGGAACCCCCATGCGCGATCGAGATCAAGACCGGGAACGCGTCCAGCAACCCGACGGCGGCGGTGAAAAGAAGGCGCGCAAACGTTGGTGGTGGCCGTTCGGCGACTGACAGGAGACGGAAAATGGCGAAATATTTCTTGGCTTGCCGGATCGGATCGCAGGCGCTACGGTCCCCGCCGTCCTTGGCCGAGGTCGGTCCCCGAATCGTGGATAAGCTGCAAACCCTGGCCGCGGGGGTGACGGTCGAGCACTGGTATGCGCTGCTGGGCCCCTACGACCTGCTCTATCTTTTGGATGCACCCGACAACGCCACGGCCATGAAGGCGGCGCTGACGGTGCGCTCCTTCGGCTACGACCATACCGAAATTTGGCCCGCCATGGAGATGGGTCAATTCGGTGCTTTGGTGGAAAAATTCGCGGCCGAGAGCGCCGAATACGACCGTCAGGTCGACGAAGCCTCGGAAGAAAGTTTCCCGGCCAGCGATCCCCCGGCGTGGACGGGAACCACGATCACTTGAAGCGAGGCCCCCGAGGCATTCAATCCAAGCCGATGTCTGCATCGTCTTCAAGTTCGTAGGCCTTCACCACGGGCGAATCGTCGTCGCAGGCGGGTTCATGCAAAAACGTGCGGGTCACGTCGACCTTTCCCAGATGTTGAATCGTTCGCCGGCCCAGAAGCACCGGATAAAGCATGTCGTCACGATCTCTCAGGCTGAATTGGTCCTGAAACAACCGTTCGCCGATGCAAACTTTCATCAGCACCACCGGCCTGCGCACCCTGCCGCCGGCGCCCTTGGCGATAAACTTTCGGTAGAGGGGGCGCTCGATGCGCTCCGACACCCGCTTGCCGCTGTCTTCGTCCCTCAGGTTGACGGTAAAGCGCACCCATTTTTCGCCCTCCCGCTCGAAACGTTGGATATCCTTCGCGTCCAGGGACGATGTCAGCGCCCCGGTATCCAGCTTGGCTTTCACTTCGACCCCCCAGGGTTCGATTTGAATTTTCTCGATCCAGCCGAGGGTGTCCGCGCCCCCGGCGATTTCGCTCCACAGGAAAACGGCGATGCTCGTCATCAGGCTCCGATTGAGTAAACTACCCATGATTGTCTCCGGAATGCGGTTCGTTCAAACAGATTGAATGGTTGATTCAACCCAAATCAAGGATAATAGAACGTTTTAGGAAAATCCGGGTCCTATTCAGCTATTTCACCTAGGGAGGTCCCCGCTTGAACGCTGTCATCCGTTCTTTTTTTAAATCGATTTTGCTTTTGGTGGCCCTGTCTCTCGCCACCCCGGCTTGGACGGCCGAATCAGCGCCCATCGTTTCGGGCTGGGTGGAATGGGTGGTGCTCGAACCCTGGGGCATCCCGTTGAAGGGCAAACTGGACACCGGCGCCAAGACCTCTTCCCTCCACGCGGTGGACATCGAGTATTTCGAACGGGAAGGAGAGGAATGGGTGCGGTTCAAAACCGTCGAGTCGCCCCAAGATTCCAAGCCTTTGACCGTCGAGCGCCCCCTGGTGCGGGACGTTCGAATCAAGCGCCACAAAAGCGCTTATCAAAAACGGCCGGTGGTGACGCTGGGGGTGTGTCTGGGCGATCGCTACACCACGGCCGAATTCAGCTTGATCGACCGAAGCCGATTCAACTACCCGGTTCTGCTGGGACGCCGCGCCTTGAAGAAAAAGGACGTTTTGGTCGACGCTTCGCGGACCTTCACCCTCGGTTCCGAGGCCCGGCGGTGCCAACAATTGTCTCAATCCGCCCGACCATACAATACCTTGGCGGCGCGCGCGCGCCTCGTTCAACCGTAGGGGGAGGCGTTGAGAAATCTGCATCTGAAACTGTTGGCGCTCGCCTTGGTTGTTTTCGCCGTCACCCTGGCAAGTTACAAAGTGTTCCAACTGGGGCTTCCGCTTTTTCCCTCGGAAGGGGTGGAAATCTGGAGCGTCGAGGCGCGCTTTTCTTTCCGAGGCAAAGGCGGGCCGATCAAAGCCCGATTGCGCCTGCCGAACAATCCGCCCGGTTTGTTGATCGTCGACGAAAACTTCGTCTCCGGTCGCTACGGTCTGACCATTCAGGAAGAAAAAGCCAATCGGGTGGCGGAATGGGTGGTCCGGCGGGCCAAGGGCGAAGAGGTGCTTTACTATCACTTGCAGTTGGCTCATGAGACAACAATGGAGCGAGCCGCGGACGGCACGGCATCGCGCCACCCCTCACCCAGTCACCCGCTCCCGCCGCCGGTGCCGGATTACGCGCCCGATGTCGCCCCGGCGGTCACCGCCTTGTTGGAAGAGGTCCGGCAAAAATCCGCCGATGTGGCCACCTTCACTCGGGAGTTGCTGCTGCGCGTGAACGCCGAATCGAAAAGCGAAAACGTCCAGATGCTCATGCAGAACGTGAGCACTCCGACGGAAAAGGTGGCCAAAATTCGCTGGATCCTGGCCGGGGCCCGCATTCCCACCCGACCGATCCAAGTATTGACACTGCACGAAGGGGAACGCCACGGCAAGCTGATCCCCTGGTTCCAGGCCCACAACGGCCAGCGTTGGGTGACCTTCAATCCCGACACTTCCGAAAGCGGGATTCCCGCCAATATTTTGGTATGGGCGGCGGGGGAAGTCCCCTTGCTGGAGGTCGAGGGAGGTAGGCATCCGAAGGTCGAATTCGCCGCCACCCGCTATACCCAGGAAGCGATCACGCTCGCCGAGCGCCGGGCCCGCAAGGTCGGCTCCCGGGTGATGGAATTTTCCCTGTTCAGCCTCCCCATCCAAACGCAAAACGTATACCGGATCATCTTGATGATCCCCATCGGCGCGCTGTTGATCGCCATCCTGCGCAACGTGGTGGGCATCAAGACCTTCGGCACCTTCATGCCCATCCTCATTGCCCTGGCGTTCCGGGAGACCGAATTGGTGTGGGGCGTGGTGCTCTTCACCCTGGTGGTGACTCTGGGCTTGGCTTTCCGGTTCTACCTGGAATATCTGCAATTGCTGCTCGTCCCCCGGTTGGCCTCGGTGCTCATCATCGTCATCCTTCTGATGGCGGTGATCACCATGCTCAGCCATAAACTGGGATTGGAGCGCGGTCTCTCGGTGGCGCTGTTTCCCATGGTCATTCTCACCATGACCGTGGAGAGAATGGCCTTGATCTGGGAGGAACACGGCCCCGGCGAGGCGCTTCAGCAAGGCGTGGGCAGCATGATCGTCGCCATCCTCGCTTTTTTGCTGATGAGCAATGGCACACTCAAGCACATGATCTTCGTATTTCCGGAACTGCTCTTGGTGGTCCTGGCGGCGACCCTGCTGCTGGGACGTTACGCCGGTTACCGCCTCACCGAGTTGTGGCGTTTCCGGGCATTTCTCAGGGACTCGAAATGAGGGTCTGGGAACGCTGGTTTCCCGAACGCCGTCTTCTGGGCTTGGGCATTCTGGGCATGAACCGGCGCAACGCCGAATACATCATGCGCTACAATCCGCGGCGCTTCTATCCCCTGGTGGACGACAAGCTACAGACCAAGCGCCTGGCGATGGAAGCCGGCGTGGCGGTGCCCGAGCTCTACGGGGTGGTGGAAATCCAAAGGCAGATCAAGGCGCTCCACGGCAAGCTGCGCGGCTATTCCGAAGGATTCGTGGTCAAGCCGGCGCACGGCAGCGGGGGCGAGGGCATTCTGGTCATTACCGGCCGCAGCCGGGGCGGCTACCGCAAGAGCAGCGGGGTATTGATCAGCGAGGAAGAGTTCGAATTCTACGTTTCCAACATTCTGAGCGGCCTGTACAGCCTCGGCGGCTTGCCCGATTGCGCCTTGATCGAGCGGCGCATCGATTTCGACCCGATCTTCGCCAACGTGAGCTATCAGGGGGTGCCCGATATTCGCACCATCGTCTTCCGCGGGGTGCCGGTGATGGCGATGATCCGCCTGCCGACGCGGGCCTCGGACGGCAAGGCCAATCTCCATCAAGGCGCGGTGGGGGTGGGCATCGATCTGGTGGATGGCCGGACCTTCATGGGCACCTGGCATGAAAGCCTGGTCGAGGAGCATCCGGATACCGGCGGGAATATCGCGGGACTTCAGATCCCTCATTGGGAGACCATTCTGCGTTTGAGCGCCGCCTGCGCCGGTCTGGTGGGTTTGGGATACATCGGCGTGGACATCGTCTTGGATCGCAAGCTGGGCCCCCTGATGCTGGAAATGAACGCCCGCCCGGGTCTGGCGATTCAAATCGCCAATCGCGCAGGACTTTTCCAACGCCTGCGTCAAATCGACGCCATGGCTTCGATTCCGGCCACGGTGGAAGAGCGGATCGCCCTGGCCAAATCCATCGCCCGATAAGCTCAGCGCTTGACGACCCGGGAAAGGCTTGAAAAAATTGTCCTCTTGAGTCGCGCGCCTTCGATCTTTCTTGTGATAAATCGGGTATCCTATTTGCTATGAGCCAGTTTCCCCCTTCCCCTTTGAATCCCGAGCAGACCGAGCTTTTGGAGCGTCTGCTTGCCACCCTGTCCCGCGACCAGCGCATGTGGCTGAGCGGCTATCTCGCCGCCCCGGCGCAGGAAACCGCCGCCCAAGCCCCGGCCCGGACGCCGCTGGTCACCGTGCTTTACGGGACCGAAACCGGGCATTCCGAAGAGCTTGCCGAAACTATCCGCAAGATGCTCATCGACCGCGGCGTGCGCGCCCAGGCGGCGGACATGGCCGATTACGAACCGCGCAAACTCAAGCAGGAAAAATTCCTGCTGGCGATCACCAGCACCCACGGCGAAGGGGACCCGCCCGCGCCGGCGGAAGGCTTTTTCGAATTTCTCCACTCCATCAAGGCGCCCAAACTGGACGGGGTCCGATTCTCGGTCCTGTCCCTGGGGGATTCCAGCTACGAATTTTTCTGCGAGGCCGGCAAGGTCATCGACGCCCGTCTGGAAGCATTGGGCGCCGAGCGCTTCCAGGACCGCGTCGATTGCGACGTGGACTACGAGCAAGCGGCGCAGGAATGGATGACGGCGGCGGCGGAAAAATTGGCGGAACTGCTCGCCGCGGTGGCCCCGCCCCGGGAAGTCGGCTCTCCCTTGACCTCGGCCCCGGCCGCCCGCTACGACCGTCACCACCCCTTTCAGAGCCTGGTGTTCGAAAACGTCAATCTCAACGGCCACGGCTCCGACAAGAAAACCCACCATCTGGAACTGTCCATCGAGGACTCGGGCCTGGTCTACGAGCCGGGCGACGCGGTGGGCATCATTCCCCGCAACGCCCCGGAATGGGCCGACGAATTGATCGAGGCCCTGGGGCTTCCCGCCGGCGAGCCGGTGGAAACCCCCCGGGGAACGCGCGCGCTCCGGGAAGCCCTCGAATCCGACTACGAGATGACCCAGCTGGCGCCGGCGTTCGTGGAACGCTACGCCGAGTTGAGCCAGAATCCCACCTTGAAGCGCTTGAGCCAAAAGGAAAACCGCCGCGAGCTGATGGAATTCGTCCAGGGCCGCTGGATCGTCGATCTGGTCCGCGAATATCCCTTGCCGGGCATTCAAGCCCAGCAGTTGCTGGGCTGCCTGCGGACGATGCAGCCGCGCCTGTATTCCATCGCCTCCAGCCAGGCGGCCTATCCCGACGAGCTGCATCTCCTGGTGGCGGTGGTGGAATACCGGATCGACGGCAAGCTGCGCCAGGGGCTCGCTTCCAGTTTTCTCTCCGAGCGGGTCAAGGTGGGCGACCGGATTCCGGTTTACATCGAAACCAACAAGCATTTCCGCCTGCCCAAGGATCCCGCCGCCCCCGTCATCATGATCGGGCCGGGCACCGGGGTGGCGCCCTTCCGGGCTTTCCTGCAGGAACGCGAAGCCCGCTCGGCGCCGGGGAAGAACTGGCTGCTGTTCGGCGAGCGCCGCTTCCGCACCGATTTCCTCTACCAGGTGGAATGGCAGAAATGGTTGAAATCGGGCTTCCTGAGCCGCATGGACGTGGCCTTCTCCCGCGACGGCGACCAGAAGGTCTACGTCCAGCACCGCCTGCTCGAAAAAAGCCGCGAGCTTTACGCTTGGCTGGAGGAGGGTGCCTATTTCTACGTCTGCGGCGACGCCAACCGCATGGCTCCCGACGTCCACGCCGCCCTGATCGAAGTGGTGCGTAAGGAGCGCGGCTGCGATCGGGAACAGGCCGAGGAATACGTCAAGACGCTGCAACAGCAAAAACGCTATCTGAAAGATGTGTACTGAGATGACCAAACGCGACGCCGATCTCTCCCAGCCGTTGGAAAAGCTCCATCCCAACGAAACCTTCAAGCACGACAGTAGCCACTTGCGCGGCACCATCGCCGAGGGCCTGGAGGACCGGATCACCGCCGGTCTGCCCAGCGAGGGCGACCAGCAGTTGCTGAAATTCCACGGCACCTATCAGGAAGAAGACCGGGATCTCCGCCAGGAGCGCCGCCAGAAGCGCCTGGAGCCGGCCTACGAATTCATGCTCCGCCTGCGCCTTCCCGGCGGCGTCTGCACCCCCGAGCAATGGCTGCAGCTGGACGAACTGGCCCATCGCTACGGCAACGGCACGATGCGCCTCACCACCCGCCAGACCTTTCAATTCCACGGGGTGCTGAAATGGCATCTCAAGCCCCTGCTCCAAGGCGTCGATCAGGTCCGGCTCGACAGCATCGCCGCCTGCGGCGACGTCAACCGCAACGTGATCGCCAACGCCAACCCGTTCCGCTCGGAAGTCCACCGGCGCACCTGGGAGCTAGCCCAACAACTCAGCGACCATCTGCTGCCCAAAACCCGCGCCTACTACGAAATTTGGCTCGACGACCAGCGCCTCGCCGAAGGGCCTTCCGAGCCGGAGGAAGAACCCCTCTACGGAAAGACCTATCTGCCGCGCAAATTCAAGATCGCCCTCGCGGTCCCGCCGGACAACGACGTGGACCTGTTCGCCCACGATCTGGGGCTGATCGCCATTGAGGAAGCCGGCCGATTGTTGGGGTTCAACGTATCGGTGGGCGGCGGCATGGGGAATACCGACGGGGATTCGGAAACCTATCCCCGGCTGGGGGAAGTCATCGGCTTCTGCCTGCCCGAACAGGTGCTGAAGGTGGCGGAAACCATCGTGGCGATCCAGCGCGACTATGGCAACCGCAAGAACCGCGCCCGCGCCCGTCTCAAATACACCCTCGATACCCACGGCACCGACTGGTTCGTCACCGAACTGGAAAAGCGCCTGGGCTTCCGCCTGGAGCCCCGGCGCCCGTTCCGCTTCACCCGCCGCACCGACCCCGTGGGCTGGTTGCAAGGCGAAGACGGCCGCTGGCACTACGGGCTCTACATCGATTGCGGCCGGATCAAGGGGGCATTGATGGAAGCCCTGCGCACCATCGCCCAAGAGCATAGCGGCCATATCAGCCTCACCTGCAACCAAAATCTGATCCTGACCGGGATCGAGGAACAAGACCGGCCCCGCATCGAGCGCCTCTTGGGCGAACACGACCTGGAGGAACAGAACCGGATCACCCCCGCCCGACAGGCTTCGTTCGCCTGCGTCGCCATGCCCACCTGCAACCTGGCGATGGCGGAAGCGGAACGCTATTTTCCCCGCTTCATGGAGCGCTTCGAGGAACTGCTCGCCTCCGTGGGCCTTAAGGACGACGAGATTATCGTCCGCATCAGCGGCTGCCCCAACGGCTGCGCCCGCCCCTATCTGGCCGAAATCGGCCTGACCGGCCGCGCGCCCGGCAAGTACAACCTGTACCTGGGCGCCAGTCGCGCGGGCGAGCGCCTGTCTTCCCTGTATCTGGAAAACATCGACGAAGGGCGCATCTTCGCCGCGCTCACCCCGTTGCTGCAGCGCTATGCGGGCGAACGCGAACCGGGAGAGGCATTCGGCGATTTCCTGGCCCGGATCGGTTGGGACGGGACCCCCCCGGCGGAGGCAAGTACCGAGTAGGAAGGTTATGAATCGACTCCCTTCTCCCGCTGGCGGGAGAAGGCCAGGATGAGGGTGGATCTAATTGAAATGTTCGCGATTACCCTACCCCTTACCCGAGAATTAAAACAGGCTCTTACAGACACGGTGGCAACAGCAACAGCTTGACGCCCATCCCCAGGGTGGCCAAGGCGGCGACGAGGTGGAGGACGGCGGCCAATCGGGCGATGAAGCGGCGGGAAGGGTCGCGGTCATCCGACCGCCGGCAGAGATTCGCCCAAACCAGCAACAAAGCGGCGGTGGCCACCGTCAGCAGGAACAAAACCAGATTGATCCAGGTGCGCGCCCCTTGTTCCGCCGGCTGGGGCGCGAATTCGCAGGCGACCGCCAACAAGCCGTAAGTCACGCTCAACCACGCGAACCAGACGCTCAACCCGAGCACCAGTTGGATGGGATGATGGGGGGCCGGCATCAGGCACCTCCTCGGGTCAGGGAAACGAGCGCCAGGATGGCGAAACCAACCCAGAACACGCCCGCCGTGTACAGCCACCAAAGCGCGACCACCCGGGGTTCGTAGGGAATCGCCGGGGTGACGTAACCGACGCCCGCCCGCCAGGCTTGCAGTCCGGTCATCAGAGTGGCCAAGCCGCTGTGGCACAAAAGGTAGGCCCAAAATACCGTCAAAATGGCGCCGTGCACGTTCCCGGTCGCATTCGGACCCGCCCCGTCCCAAATCCAGAACAGACTCAAGCAATGAACCGCTCCGACGCAAGCGATGCCCCACAAGTGGCGCGGCAGGTGCTTTTCCGTTTTGGTTCGCAGCCACCGCACCACCCGCTGGAACCAGAACGCCGCGCCCGTCAACAAGCCACCGCTGAGCGCCAGGACGGACCAGGCGACGGGGGTGTCCCCCGAACCCCATTCACCCGGCGCGACGGTCCAGGTATACAACCAGCCGAACAGGAAGGAAACGAACAAAGAAGCGTCGGCGAGCAGGGTGATCGCCATCCCGTACAGGCCGGGACCGTCGAAGGTCCTGGAATGCAACGGCGGTTCGCCCGGCAGGGTTCGCGCGTCGGGCGCCGCCGCGGGATGGGCGCCGTTCTCCCAGCTCCAACGCAGCAAAAAACCCAGGCTGACCAAAGCGGCGATTCCGGCCCAGGCATAAGCCCTGAGCAACAGGCAGACGCACAGCACCGCCAGGGCCGACGCCGCCCAGAAGGGCAGCAGGGAATTGCCGGGCAAATGGATGATCTCCCGCACCTTGCCGGTGACCGGGTCCGAACCCCAGGTTTCGCGGCGGCCGTGACCGATGGTGGTGAGGGCATGGCGGCCTTCGGAAATGGTGGTTTGAAGGTCGGGCCGCTCCCACAAGGGATGGCGCGTCGGACACGCCGGCAGACTGATGAAATTATAGGGACTGGGGGGCGTGCCCGTGGCCCATTCCAGGGTGTCGGCGTCCCAGGGATTGGATTTCGCCGGCCGGCCGAAGCGCCAGTGCAAGGCCAGATCCACCAGGATCATGGCGATTCCCATGGCCAGGATGAATCCGCTCAGGGAAGTAATCAGATTGGGCAGATCCCAGCCCAGTTCCGCCCGATAGGTATAGACGCGCCGGGGCATCCCCAGCAAGCCGGTCAAGTGCATAATCAAAAAGCCGGCGTTGAAGCCGATGAAGGTCAGCCAGAATCCCCAGCGCCCCAAAATATCCGAGGGCATGCGGCCGGAGAAATGGGGAAGCCAGTAATACAGCCCCGCAATCAACGGGAAGAGCATGCCCCCCACCAGGACGTAGTGGAAATGGGCGACCACGAAATGAGTATCGTGTACCTGCCAATTGAAGGGAATCAGGGCCAGCATCACGCCGGTCAGGCCGCCGGCCAGAAAAATCACCAGAAATCCGGTGACCCACAGCATCGGCAGTCGGAAAACCGGCCGCCCGACCCACAGGGTCGCCAGCCAGGCGAAGACTTGAACCCCGGTGGGAATCGCCACCAGCATGCTGGCCACCGAGAAAAAGCCCTGCGCCAAGTGGGGAATCCCGGTGGCGAACATGTGATGCACCCACAAGCCGAAGCTGAGAAATCCGGTGGTGATGACCGCCAGCACCACCCAACGATAGCCCACCATGGGGCGGCGCGCGAAGACCGGAACCAAGGTCGACACGATGCCGGCCCCCGGAAGAAAAATGATATAAACCTCGGGATGCCCGAACAGCCAGAACAGATGCTGCCAGAGAATCGGATCGCCGCCGCGGGCGACGTCGAAGAAAGGCATGTTCAGCGCCCGCTCCAATTCCAGCAGGATGCTGGCCAGAATCAGGGGCGGAAATCCGACCACGATCATCAGCGACATCACCAGGATGTACCAGCAGAACAGCGGCATGTGGCGCAGGGCCATGCCGGCGGTACGGCTGCGCAGGATGGAGGCCGCCAGTTCGATGCCGCCCCCCAGGGTGGAAACTTCCACGAAGGTGATGCCGAGCAGCCAGAAATCGGGATTGGGCCCCGGCGAATAGACCGGACCGCTCAAGGGGGTGTACAGAAACCAGCCCACATTGGGAGCGATCCCCAAACACAGGCTGGAAAGCAGGATCAGGCCGCCGAACAGATAGCACCAATAACCGAAAGCGCTCAAGCGGGGAAAAACCAGGTCGCGCGCGCCGATCATCTTGGGCACCAAATACATGGCCAGCCCTTCGAGTATCGGGATCGCGAACAGGAACATCATCACCGTGCCGTGCATGGTGAACAATTGGTCGTAGGTATCGGGCGCGAGCCAATCCCGTCCCGGGCGCGCCAATTGAATCCGCATCAACATCGCCAGCATCCCGCCGATCAGGAAAAACGCGCCGCCGGTGAGCATGAAGCGAAGCCCGATGGTGGTGTGGTTGACGATGGTCAGGGCGCGCCATCCGCGCGGATTGCCCCAGACCTCGTTGAATTGCCCATGAATGCTTGTCGATTCGTTCATGGCGCTTCCAGCCTGCGAGAGGCGGTTTCGTTTTCAGGCACGGCCGGCGATCGCTGGCGGGATCGCAGCCAGACATCGAAATCCGAGGGAGAATGCACCTTTGCCTCGAGTCTCATACGGGCATGTCCGGCGCCGCAAAATTCCGAGCACTGTCCCGGGTAGCTACCAGTGACGTCGGCCACGAGCCGCAAGACGTTGGTGTGCCCGGGGATCGCATCGATCTTGCCTCCCAGCCGCGGGAGCCAGAAGGAATGGATCACATCGGCACTGGTCACCCGAATATCCACCGGTACGCCGGCCGGCAGGTGCAGTTCGTTTCGCAAGGCCACCCGCGCCTCGGGATAGACGACCTCCCACCACCATCGGTGTCCGGTGACCTCGATCCGAAGCGGCGATCCCGCTTCCAGGGGCAGCGGCAGCAAGCGGTGTCCGATCGGAATGCCGAAAGCCAACAGCATTCCCAAACTGACCACCGGCAACACCACACCCCCGCCGACGATCCAGCGGATAGCATGGCGGCTGGTCGATTTCCGGTCCGGCGCCGGTTCACGCCGCATGGCATGGAGCCATAAGCCCACGATAACGATCAGCACCAAGCTCGCATAGATAAACATCCCCCACCACAGCCACGCAATGGCACGCGCGGACGGTCCCGCCGGGTCCAGCACGGACTGGGGCCCGGCGCATCCGCCCAGAAAAAAAAGGGTGCCCGCCGCCCAGAGCGAAGTTAAACTGGAAGAGACCGTGAACCGCTGCCTTCTCAACCGGAACGGAAGATCGCTATGGAACCACGCCCGATTCGCAGTCGCATGGCCATCGCCGGACACCCGATTCACCCCATGTTGATTCATTTCCCGGTGGCCGCATTGCTGGGCCTGGTGGTGGTCGATTTGGCCTATCTCTACACCCAGGATGCCTTTTGGATGCGGGCCGGCCTCTGGCTGGCGGGGATCGGCGCCTTGGCGGGCTGGCTGGCGGCGGCGGTCGGCCTGATCGATCTGCTCACCGTGCCCGCCATCCGCCGCTTGATCACCGCCTGGTGCCATGCGCTCATGGCGGTCATGATGCTGTCGCTGGCTTCGCTCAACTGGCTGCTGCGCTTCAAGGAGGCGCTTCCCCTGCAGCCCTGGGGCATTTATCTCTCCTTGCTCACCGCCGCCCTGATCGCGGCGGCCAGCGTGCTGGGCGGACAACTGGTCTACGGCTACGCGGTGGGTGTCCAGGTAGGCGAAAGGGAGACCGAATCTTGAGGGTCGATGCGGGAACCGGGCATTTGCCATATCCTATTCCTAAAACGGTTTGGTCAACACCAACCCGAGCACCGCCAGAATCAAGCCCGTCATAACGGCGCCCAGCAGCAGGCAAGGCAGCATCGGGTTGCGGTGCGGATGGTGCCAGGCGTAGACGAGCAGCAGGCCGGTCAGCACATGACAAAACACCAGGCCGGCGACCAAGGTGAGTTTCAAGATGAGCCACAAGGCCACGATACCGCCGGTAACGAACACCAGGGTGCCCGACGCGACGGCGACCAGGGCCGCCGGGGTGGCAAAGAGGGTGAAAAGGAGACGGGAACTGGCGAGATGGCCGTTTCCTTCGTCTTTCACCAGCGGGAGGAGCGGCGCCCCGGCTAGCAAGGCCGGCATATAAAGCAGGGACCCGCACCAGCACACCACGGCCGAAATATGTAAGAGTACAAGCCAAGGCATCGTGCTCAACTCCCCATCCAGCATGGACCGCCCAAAGAAAGGGACCGCCTCCTTTATAACACAAGCCGATCAACTTACAAGTAGGGGCGACCGACCACTCCTACCGCAAAACGGGTCAAACCGCGGACCGTTCCGCCACGCTTCCGCTCACCGGCCTTGTCGGACGCGCCGCCGCTGCACCCATAGACGGAGGCCCTTTTCCGCCTCCAGGATCAAAAACAGCATGACACCGATGCCGACGATTTCCGCCCCGTGGATGAAATCCACCGGACGCGTGTCGAAAAAGGTCTCCATGAAAGGCGCATAGGTGAAAGTCAGTTGTAGCACAATCACCACCACTACGGCGATCAGTGCCGCCCGGTTGCCGAACATTCGTTTCGGATGCAGAGCCGTTGTACCGAGATGACGTGCATTAAACAGATAAAAAATTTCCAGGGTTACCAGGGTGTTCACCGCATAGGTACGGGCTTCCTCCAGGGTTGAACCGTCAGTTTGGGCAAGGAGGAAAATGCCGAACACTCCCACCACGAACAGGAACGAAACGAAGGCAATACGCCATAAGAGCAATGCGGACAGAATCGGTTCAGCGGGTGGACGCGGCGGGCGCCGCATCACATTAGGTTCGGGGGGCTCAAAGGCCAGCGCCATGGCCAGCGCTACGGAACTGACCATGTTCACCCAGAGGATCTGGAGGGGAGTGATCGGCATGACCAATCCGGCGAACAAGGCCACCACTATGGTCATGGACTCACCTCCGTTGACCGGCAGAAGGAATAAAATCGCCTTTTTCAGATTGTCGTAGACAGTACGCCCTTCCCGGACCGCTTGGGCAATGGAAGCAAAATTATCGTCAGCGAGCACCATCTCCGCCGCTTCCTTGGCCGCCTCGGTACCGTTGCGGCCCATTGCGACCCCCACATCGGCCCGCTTCAAGGCGGGGGCATCATTGACCCCGTCACCGGTCATGGCCAACACATGACCGGATTTTTGGAGCGCTTCCACCAGCTTGAGCTTGTGTTCCGGGGTGGTACGGGCGAACACGTCCACCCGTTCGCTGACCTCTACCCAGTCCTGCTCAGGCAGCCGATCGAGATCCTGACCGGTGAGCGCTTCCCCGCAATTCTCCAGCCGGAGTTGGCGGGCGATGGCCAGCGCGGTGGAGGCGTGATCGCCGGTGATCATCTTGACCCGAATGCCGGCGGAACGGCACTCGGAGATGGCGGCGATGGCCTCCTCGCGGGGCGGGTCCATCAGTCCCAGCAATCCCAGCAGAATCAAGTCATGGTCCACCTCGTCGAACATCAGCTCGACGTGATCGGCATGAGTCGGACGCATCGCCACCGCCAACACCCGCTGGCCCTCGGCGGCGATGGCGTCGATCCGCTCCTGCCAGTATTCCCACTCTATGGGCGCGCTGCGACCGTCGCCGGATCGCTGCCACGAACACATCTCCAGCAGGCGCTCGGGGGCTCCCTTGACCCAAATGAAGCCGTTACCATCGTGGTCGTGGTTCAAGGTGGCCATGAAGCGATGATCGGAATCAAAGGGGATGGCGTCGGTGCGCGGCACGCGTTTACCCTCGCGCCGATAATCCAGGCCGGCTTTAAAAGCGGCAGTGAGCAGGGCGCCTTCCATCGGATCGCCCGACACGATCCACTGACCCTGATGTGGGCGCAAGGCGGAATCGTTGCACAAGGCGGCGGCGCGCATTAATTCGATAAGGTGAGGATATTTGGCCGCCTCGATTTCCCCATCATCCAAGGTAAATCCGCCGTGCAGATCGTAGCCCACGCCGCTGGTTTTGAAGGTGTGCTCGGCCGTGGCGACGGTGCGCACGGTCATTTCATTGCGGGTGAGGGTGCCGGTTTTATCGGAACAGATCACCGTCACCGACCCCAGGGTTTCCACCGCCGGCAGGCGCCGGAGAATGGCGTGGCGAGCCGCCATCCGCTGTACGCCCAGGGCGAGGGTGACGGTGAGGATGGCGGGCAACCCTTCCGGAATCGCCGCCACCGCCAAACCGACGACGGTCATGAACATAGTGTTCATATCCTGGCCCTGAAGCCAAACCCCCACTCCGAAGATGGCCACCACCGAGACCACGATCGCCACGCTGAGCCAGCGCGAGAAGCGGTCCATTTTTCGTAACAGCGGGGTGGTCACTCGCTCCACTTCGGCCAACATGCCGCTGATTCGCCCGATTTCGGTGGCGGGGCCGGTAGCCACCACGACGCCAACTCCTTGGCCAGCACTCACCAGGGTTCCGGAAAAAGCGACGGACCGGCGGTCGCCGATAGCCGCTCGCTCATCGACGGAGGTGGGAGATTTTTCCACCGGCAACGACTCACCAGTAAGAATGGCCTCTTGAATCTGTAGATTCTTGGATTTGATCAGACGCAGATCGGCCGGCACCTTGTCCCCGGGCTCCAGCAAAACCACATCGCCCGGCACCAATGCTTCGGCGGATAAATTCTGCCGCGTACCGTCCCGGACCACCGACGCGCGAGGAGCAAGCATGTTGCGGATAGCGTCCAAGGCTTTTTCCGCTTTTCCCTCCTGCACAAAGCCGATAACGGCGTTGATCAGCACCACGCCAAAAATCACGCCGGTATCCACCCAATGGCCGAGCAATCCGGCGATCGCCGCGGCGGCGACCAAAATATAAATCAGCAGATTGTGGAAGTGGCTTAAGAAACGCAGCAGCAGACTGCGCTTTTTGGGCTCCGGCAGGCGGTTCGGTCCGTAGCGCTGAATGCGGCGATCCGCTTCTTCCTCGGAAATTCCCTCCTGTTCGTCGCTACGCAATTCGGCGATCACCTTTTCCGCGGTTAGGTGATGCCAAGGTCGGTTTTGCGCGCTATCCTCGGGTTTCAGGTCGGCCATGGCAACACTCCTGTCCTATAGGGGGCGTTAAAATGGGTTGTTCTCCAATCGGTTTAAGCGCTGTCCCGGATCCCTGTCAACCCCATTCCGCTCCCTTCAAGTGGTAATAATTGACGTCCTGCCGGTCCTCGAGTACATTCCCCCTATGAATAAGAGCGTTTATTTACTTTACCTTCGCATCGCCGTGCTGTTGATATTCGCTTACGGCTCTTATCTCGCCGCGATTCGGGCCGGGATGGATCCGGCGACCTTCGTCTTCGGGGCGGTCACCGGGCTGGTCATCGGCTTCGTCTGGTACTATCTGGACCGACTTCGCTGGAGACAGCGCGAAACCGCCTATCACGATTACGCGGACTATGTCGCCAATACCGTGAGCCTGGTCTACCTGAAGCATGGTCCTTGTCCGGCTTGCGGCCGCTCGGTGGAGGACGACAAGTTGGCCGACGGTTTCAGCGCCCACAGTCCCTCGTGCCCGATTCTCGCCGAGATCACCGGCTTCGGAGAAAGATCCGGACCTTACTGAAGCAGGGCAACCACAGGGGGGTTGCCCCCCTACCCATTACGTCAGTAGGGGCAGAGGCCCCCGTGCCTGCCCTGGTTGAATGCCTGCCTCGGTTCTAAGGGGCAATCTGAACCACCTATCGCGCCGCCAGGGCCGCCGTTTTGAGCAGGTCGAGGATATCGAACACTCGGGCGAGGTACTGATCGTGAATCTTGAGCCGGCTTTCCCCCCGGCCTCTCAATTCGTTGCCCAGCCGATCGACGAATTTTTCCAGCCTTTTTCGATGGATGCCGGTCACGGCCAATAAGGGATCGACCACCACCCCGGCCAGGGTGGAAACCACCGCCAGAGCGGCCATGAGCGTCCCGGTGGAGGCGACCACCAGGCCGGTGGAGGCGGCGACCGGAAAGATCGAGTAATACCAGGCGCCGAGGGTCGGACCCAACCAGAAACTGGACACCGCCATTTGGTGGGCGATGGCGCCGGCCAGGGCGCTTCCGCCGGCGATCGCGCCGGGCGTGGCTTTTTGGAAAGCCGCGTAGCCCGCGGCCAGACTCACGATGCCGGCGGCCAACTCGGAGGCCGCGGTGCGGGCCACCGCGAGCTGGGTCAAATTGTGCTCCAAGGCCTCCTTGAAGCCGGGGTCGTCCACTTTGCGGCGGATGATTTCCAGATACGCCTCGCATTGACGGGCCAGGGCGGGTTCCGCCAGAATCTCAGCCAGCAAGGCGTCGCGATGAGATTCCCGTTCTCCCTCCCGATAGGGCAACTCCAGCAGCTCCGTGTAAATCAGCCATTTGACCTCCCGCTGGACATCGGTTTCCAGCCCCTTGGGGAGCCTGTCCAAGCGGCGGGCCACGCCGTCGGCGCCCACTTTTCGGAAGATACCGCCGAGCGCTTGCACCCCCACCGAGGGAACCGCCCAGACCACATTCAACGGCGTGCGGTACAAGTCCCGCCCCAGCGCCTTGCGGTGAACTTTCCAGGCGGTGCGCACGGAAAAATAGTCGGCCACGAATTGCGGCACCCGCGCCTTGCGGGATTGGATATAACGTTCGATCCCCCGCTCAACGGCCTGATTCACCACTTCGGAATCGATGGGCGGCGGGTTGTGAAAATCGTTCATCGTCATAGTCAATCAGATACGGCTATCCAGTCCAAGGTTTCATGACAACGACGGCTATGGTCGCCGCTTTTCCCTCAATAGTATCGTGAAGCCCGGATGAAACGTAGCCGAACCATCACCCCAAGGCGGTGGGTTTTGGCGAACACCGCTATCCCTTACAATCACGAAATATATGATTTCCCATATATAACGCCACCCGCGGCATTTACGAAAGGCGGGAAGGGGTGATGCCCCACGTAAATGCTGCCCGGTGGATGTGCATGTCCACGCCAAGCGCTAAGGGACGCCGACATTCGAAGATCAAGCGAAATTGCTCGGGAACGACTCATCGGCTGTGTTTCCAGAGAGATGAAACTCTCGAAAGCATAACCGCCTTCAGTTTTATATCATTTTGGAATTTCTTTATGTCTGTTTATGAATAACCAATCTTTTAAGTCAAGAATAATTTTATAGAATATGCATATCTCGTTAATTCATAAACGAGATGAAAGCCACAACCAATAAATCCTGACCGGAGGTTATGTCATGAACACACCATTGAAATTCATTTCATCCGCGGCCTTGGCGGGGCTGACCAGCATCGCTTATTCCGCCAGTCAAGATACCCATGGAGACATGGCCGCAGAGGCAGTCAAATTGCTGCAGGCCGAGGGCAGCACTTCCCAACCGATGCGCCCCTACAACCAAACCTACAATCCGAGGCAAAAGGAATATCCCAACCACCTCGGATTCAACGATTTGCACATTCAGGCACTGCGCCATTTGCCCGATGGGGACATCGACCCGCGCAAGTTGCGCCACCCGGTGCATCATCACTGCAAGGCCTACGACGACGGAACATTCGTTTGCCTCATGTTCCATAGCGGTATGAAGGATCAGGACAAGCCCATCGGCTTCGAGTACATCATCCCCACTTCCCTGTTCCAACAGCTACCTGCCGAGGAAAAGCAATACTGGCATTATCACAAGGAGGAAATCCCGATGGCGAAAGCCACCTTCCCCGATCTCACGCCGGAAGAAACGGCCGAAGTGCTGCCGAAGGTCAATGAGACCTACGGCAAGGTCATCTACTTCCACCACCCGGATGACGAGCTACCTCTCGGCCAACCTTATATTTTGGATGTGCACAGCATGCCTCGTGTCGATTGATTGACGCCTTTCCCCGGCTGCCTCCCGCGGACAGCCGGGGCTTTTTTGGAGGAGATGGATCATGACGAAATACTTCTCACGCTGGCTGATGGTTTGGCTATGTGTTTTAACCCTGCCCAGCCTGGCCGAAACACCTTTGGGCTTGCTGGAAGTATCGCCGCCGGCGGACAATCCACAAAATTCAGCCAAAATCAAACTGGGCAAGCAGTTGTTTTTTGACCGCCGCGGGCGCGCATTCACCGACGGGCACCCCACGGCGCACCCCCACCCTCCACAATATTGGATTAACCGGCCCCTATATGCATGATGGGAGTCAGAAAACCTTGGAAGGGGTCGTCGACTACTACGATCAAGGAGGGAGGCGGAATCCGTTTCTGGACCCGGCCATTTATCCACTTCATTTGACCGATCAAGAAAAATCGGATCTGGTGGCGTTTCTCAAATCCCTCGACAATCCAGACTGTCTCTTCAGTCCCGGTCGATTCCCTCGCGTGGAGGCGTCCGGACCATAATTATCTTTGCGCCACGAATTCGCCGCCTCTACCCTTGCATTCGGCGGCCTGCAATCTCACCGTACGCCGGGGAGCGATGAAGGCGATGTGTCCGCTCAGTTTCTTGATCCGCGACGGAAGCAGGCAATCCCCGACCGCGCTCGACCGGGGAGGGGTTTGCACCGCCGCCGAAACAGATTGGGAACGACTGTTCGGAAGGGTATTGCACCCAGCGAGCGCCCAACTAATGAACAACAGACCCGCAAAAGAAATAAGCGGCGTTTTTTGACGACACGAAAAGAAAAGGGCGGTCATATTGAAACCTCCAAAGCGGTCCCGGAGGGAGGGAATGGTCTTAAATATCGGGGCGACCACGCATCGAGGCCACCACGGTCATCACAGGAAAACGCCTGTATGGGAGAAGATTATAGGCAGGTGTGGATAAGTAACCGTGAGGCGGCCCGCAAAAACGGAAATCAGACGAAATAAGGACTCGCCTCTTTAACGACGCCTATCCACCAAGACAGCGATTAGAAAGCAAATCAAAACGGCGCCATAAGCCGCCCACTCGCCCCAATGCCATTGCGCCGGCATTTGCAGCGAGGCCAGCCAGAGGGGAAAATCCCCGCCGACGCGGTAAAGGCGCAAGCCCAATCCCGTCAGGAGAGACAGTCCCGTCAAAGTCCCCCACAAGGCGCGCCAAGGGAATGTCCGAGCACTGGCAAAAGATGGGATTTCATTGCCGGGGTGTAGCCCGCAGACCGGCTCCGGTTCATGGGCTTCGACCAGGCAAGCCAGCCCTCCTTCCGAAGTTTGGAATTCGAATTCCAGCGTCGAATGGCGGATGTCGTAGAGTTGGGCGAGGCGGCGCTTGAGACGCTGCTTGATCGTCTCGATCTCGCCGGCATCGTCGGAGTCGATGACCACGTGAGCCTCCAGGGAACGGCGGTGCTCGTCGATCTCCCATACGTGGACGTGGTGCAAACCCCTCACGCCTTCCTCGCCTTCCAAAGCGTGGACCAATTCGGCCAAATCCACGTCGCGGGGCGTGCTCTGCATCAGAATGCGGATGGTCTGCTGAATCTCGGTCCAGCCGTGGTAGAGCACATAGGCGGCGATCAACCCCGTGCAGATCAGATCGGCGATGTTCCAACCGTACAATAGGATCAAACTGCCGGCGATGATCACCGCCACCGACCCCAAGGCGTCGGCCACGTTGTGGAGGAAGGCGGCGCGGATGTTGAGGCTTTGTCTGGCACCGGCGAAGGTCAGCATGGCCGTGACCACGTCCACCACCAGCGCGAACCCGCCCACATAAATCACCAGCCAACCTTCCACCGGATGGGGATTGAAATAGCGCACCACGGCCTCGTAGATCAGATACAGGCCGAGCAAAATCAAGGTGGTGAGGTTGATCAAGGCACCGATCAATTCGGCGCGCTGGTAGCCGAAGGTGCGCAGCTCGTCGGCGGGGCGCCGGGAGATCCGGCGGGCGATCAGGGCCACCCCCAGCGAACCGGCGTCGCTGAGGTTATGGAGCGCGTCGGCCACCAGGGCCAAACTGCCGGAGATCGCGCCGCCGATGATCTGGGCGACGGTCAGCAGCACATTGATCAAAAGGGCCCAGATTAGACGGGCTTCGCCCATCTCGGCGTGGTGATGATGGTGGTGATGGTCGGAGTGGCTCATTGAAAGGATTTTCCACCAGGAGGATTCCAGAATGCAAACAGCCGATAAAGCACCGGCAATACCAACAAGGTGAGACCGGTGCTGGAAAGGATGCCTCCGATTACCACCGTGGCGATGGGGCGCTGCACCTCCGCGCCGGCGCTGGTGGCCAGGGCCATGGGGAGGAAGCCCGAGGAGGCCACCAATGCGGTCATCAATACCGGACGCAGGCGGGTCATGGCGCCCTCCCGGATCGCCTTATCCAAGGGTAGCCCGTCTTGGCGCAATTGGCGAATGAAGGACACCATCACCAGACCGTTGAGCACCGCCACACCGGACAGGGCGATAAACCCCACCCCGGCGGAAATGGAAAGGGGCATGCCCCGCAACCACAGGCTCAACACCCCTCCGGTCAGGGCGAAGGGTACGCCGGTAAATACCAGCAGGCCGTCCATGAAGTTGCCGAATGTGCTGTAGAGTAGGATGAAAATTACCACCAAGGCGAGGGGCACGGCGAACGCCAGGCGCCGGGCGGCTTCGGCCATCAACTCGAAGCGGCCGCCCCAGTCGATCCAATAACCGGGAGGGATATCCACGCGGTTTTGAATTTTGGTCTTGGCTTCGGCCACCACCGAACCCAAATCGCGCCCGCGCACGTTGAAGGTGACCGCGATCCGCCGCTTGCTGTTTTCGCGGGAGATTTGATTGGGACCGGGACGCACTTGCACTTTCGCCACCGTGCTCAAGGGGATATAGGCCGCCCTCGAATTCCCGATGCCACCGGTCCCTTGGGCGGCCCCGTCGGGGAGGAGAATGGGCAGGCGTCTCAAGGCTGCCACGTCCACCCGATAGGTTTCGGGAAGACGCACCATCAGATCGAAGCGGCGGTCGCCCTGATAAATCTTGCTGGTGGATTTGCCGCCCATGGCGATCTGGACCACCCGCTGAACGTCGGCCGTATCGAGGCCGTAACGGGCCAATTGATCGCGATCGAGATGAACAGTCAGAACGGGCAGTCCCGATACCTGCTCCACCCGCACATCGGCGGCACCCGGCACGCTGCGAAGGACGGAAGCGATCTGCCGGGCGCTTGCCAGCAAGACGTCCATCTCGTCCCCGAAAACTTTTACAGCCACGTCGGCCCGCACGCCCGAAAGGAGTTCGTTGAAGCGCAGCTCGATGGGCTGGGTGAACTCGTAGTTGGCGCCGGGAAAGCGGGCGATTCGCTCCGATAGGGCGGCAACCAAATCGGCCTTGGGGCGATCCGGATCGGGCCACTCGCTTCTCGGCTTGAGCATGATATAACTATCGGCGATATTGGGCCCCATCACGTCGGTGGCCACCTCGGCGGTGCCGATGCGAGCCGCCACGGTTTTGACCTCGGGAAAGGATTTCAGCGCCTGCTCCAGATTTTCCTGCATGGCGACCGACTGATCGAGACCGGTGCCGGGCGTGCGAAGCACTTGCAACGCGATGTCGCCTTCGTCGAGGGTGGGGATGAACTCGGTGCCCATGCGGGCGGCGATCAAGGCGCACAAGGCAACCGCCACCGCCGCTCCGATGACCGTCAGTGCCCGATTGCCCAGGGTCCAATCGAGAGCGGGCAAGTAAACCCGGCGAGCCAGGCGCATGAACCAATTGTCTTTTTCCGAGACATTGCCCTTGAGAAAGATCGCGATTGCCGCCGGGACGAAGGTGACCGACAGAATCAGCGCCCCCACCAGGGCCATCACCACGGTTTGGGCCATGGGATGGAACATCTTGCCTTCCACGCCGGAGAGGGCGAAGACGGGGAAATAGACCGCCATGATGATGAGCTGACCGAACAAAATCGCCCGCCGCGCCTGTTCGGAGGCGTCAAATACCGCCTTGAGGCGCTCGGCCAGGGTCAGGGGGCGTCCCAGTCGCTGTTGCTCCTCCGCCAGATGGCGCACGCTGTTTTCCACCATCACCACCGCCCCGTCCACGATGATGCCGAAATCGATGGCCCCCAGACTCATCAGATTGGCGCTGACGTCGCCGGCCACCATGCCGGTCACCGCGAACAACATGGACAAGGGAATCACCAAGGCGGTAATCAGGGCCGCGCGGATATTGCCCAGCAGGAGAAATAGCACGGCGATCACCAAGGCCGCTCCTTCCATGAGATTGGTTTTGACCGTCTCGATGGTCTTGTTCACCAGCACGGTGCGATCGTAGAAAGGCTCGGCGGTCACCCCTTCGGGCAAGGATCGGTTGGCCTGCTCGAGCTTGTTTCGGACCGCCCGAGCGACCGCGCGGCTGTTCTCGCCCCACAGCATGAAGGCGGTGCCGATCACGGTCTCTCGACCGTCGCGGGTGGCGGCGCCGGTGCGCAGCTCCTTGCCCAAGAGCACCTCGGCCACGTCCTTGATATAAATGGGCGTGCCCTGATGGGTGCCCACCCGGATGTTGCGAATCTCGTTTAAAGTGTACACCCGGCCGGGGACGCGAATCAGAAACTGCTCGCCGTGATGTTCGATGTAACCGGCCCCCGCCATCCGGTTGTTTTCGGCCAGGGCGCGCATGATGTCGCGAAAACCGAGACCGTAGGCGATGAGCTGTTGGGGATGGGGGGTGACGTGGTATTGCTTCCGGTAACCCCCGATGCTGTTGACCTCGGTCACCCCGGGCAGGGTGAGCAGCTGCGGTTTGACGACCCAATCCTGCAGGGTGCGCAGATAAGTATCGGTGACCGGGGTACCGTCCGGCTGCCGGGCGCCGGGTGCGGCTTGCATGGTCCACAAGAAAATCTCTCCCAAGCCCGTTGCCACGGGACCCATTCGGGGATCGACGCCGGCTGGCAAGTCCCCCTTGATCTGCTGAATGCGCTCGGCGACCTGCTGGCGGGCAAAGTAAAGATCGGTGCCTTCCTCGAAGATCACGGTGACCTGGGACAACCCGTATTTGGAGATGGAGCGGGTTTCCTGGAGCCTGGGGGCGCCCAACATGGCCAACTCCACCGGGAAGGTGATGAGCTGTTCGGTCTCCAGGGGCGAGTAACCCGGCGCGGCGGTGTTGACCTGGACCTGGACGTTGGTGATGTCGGGTACCGCATCGATGGACAGACGCTGTAGGTTGTAAATGCCGATTCCCATCAAGCCCAAAACGAGCAACATGACCAGCCAGCGCTGCTCGACGGAAAACCGTAAGAGTCGTTCAAACATGGCTTCTCCTTAGTGGTGGTGCGCAGCGCTGGATTTACCCAGTTCGGATTTGAGCACGAAACTGCCCCGGGCGGCGTAGCGCTCGCCCGCCTTCAGGCCTTCTCGAATCTCCACCCAGCGGGATTGTTCGCCCCGTCGTCCCGTCACCACCGGCCGAGGCTCGAAAAGGTCACCGTGACGGACGAACACCACCGACCGATCCCGCCAGGTCTGGATGGCTTCGGCGGCCACCGCCACCGGAACGTCTACCTTCTCCTGCAGCACCTCGACCGTGACGAAGAGCCCCGAACGCCAGCGTTCTTCCGGATTGGGGATTGCCACATAGGCCTTGGCCGAACGCGTCCGCTCACCCACCAGGGGCCCGACATAGAACACCGTGCCTTTAGTCGTTTGGGCGAGGTCTTCGGCGCGTACCGTCACCGTCTGCCCCTCCCGGACGGCATTCAAATCCTTGCTGTAGACGGTGATTTCTCCCCACACCGTGGCTAGATCGGCGATGGTATAGACTTGGGTGTCGGCTTTGACGCCCTCGCCCAAAGCCAGATGCTTTTCCACCACTTCGCCGGCGAAGGGTGCTCTCAGTTCATAGCGGTTGAAGGCCATATCCCTGCCCGCGGTGATGGCTTCGAGCTCGGCGGGAGAAAGATCCAATGCAATCAATTTCTGCGCGCTCGCCTCGGCCGTTGCCTTGGCCTCGGCCCACCGGGTTTTGGCTTGCAAATAATCCAGTTCGGCGGAGATTTTTTCCTGCCACAGTTGTTTTTCCCGCTCGAAGGTCACGCGGGCCAACTCGAGGCGCCGCCGCGCGGTCAAATAATCGCTTTTGAGGCCGGCCAGTTCGCGGCTTTCCAGCACGGCGAGAATTTCATTTGGCTTCACCGTGTCGCCCAGATACTTGCGCACCTCGGTGACCACCCCGGCCACCCGCGGGACCACGTGCGCTACCCGGCGGGGATCGAGCCTGATCTGGCCGGGCAGGGTCAGTACCGTCTCGATGGAGGCGGGGCCGGCGGCTTGGAGAACGATGCCGTTTTCTGCCAGTGCGGCCGCCTCCAGCTCGATCCCGTTATTCACCTGCCAATACGCCCAAACGTACGTTTTATCCCGATAGCTCGCGGTCACTTGAAGCTTGAACACATGGGGCTCGGGCACCGGTTGGAGGCTTTCCAAGCGATCTCCTTTCGCCTCGAAGGTCAAAGGCTCGGGTTTCTCATGGGGCCGCTCGAGCCTCGCCGTCAACTTCACCGCCTCGGGATCAAGGGGCTTTTCTTGCCAGAAAGCCTCGGCCCGGAGGCGGGGCGGGCCTTGAGTCGACTCCGCAAGGCCGATGTGAAGTTCAAACGCCCCCCGGCGCAAATGCTTCGTTTCGCCGCCTTCATCGTGGTCGGCATGGGTTTGATGGCCGTGAAGGTCGGCTTGATTCGGGGAGTGGTTGCTTCGGAGGCCCATCCACGCCAACAGAAATCCCCCCGAGAAAACCGCTACCAATACGATCGCTTGCTTGGCTGTCATTTCGATTCCTCTAAACCGTGGGCTGCGTCCAGCGGCTCGCCGATCAGCCGCTCCACTTCGGCGACCGCCTGGTGATAATCGGCCAAAGCGGCCAGATAACGCTGCCGGGCGTCGAACCAGGTGCGCTGGGTATCCAGCACATCCATCAGGCCGAATTTGCCCCGGCGATAGCCTTTCTGAATGGCCTCGAAGGCGCTCCGGGCGCCCGGAATGACTTGCTCCTTGAGGGTGGTGACTTCGGCGTGGGCCGCGGCAAGCCGGCGATAGGCGGTATTCAATGCGGTGGTGACCGTCACCTCCGCATTGACGCGCCCTTCCTCGGCTTGGACCAGACGCTGACGGGTCTCTTCAATTTGGCCCTGGTTGCGGTTGAAGATCGCCAGCGGCAAGGAAAGCCCCGCCATCACGGCGGTCTCGCCGGCATCGTGAAATTGGGTCGCCCCCACACTCACCTTGAGATCCGGAATGGCGCGGCTTTCGGCCAACTCCAGGGCCGCCCGTCGACGGGCGATCTCGCTGGCCCAGCGGGCCAGATCGGGGTTTTGCTGCAAACGTTGAATCAGTACCTTACGAGCGGGGATGGGGGCGACATGATCTAGCTTGCCCAAGACCCTCTCAAAACCGGGTTCGGTGCTGCCCCAGGCAGCCGCCAAGCGCTTGCGGGCCGCCTCCAGCGCTTGCCGAATTCGCCGCCGATCGATCTTCACCGACGCCAGATTGACCCGGGCGCGGGTTGCTTGCACCGGCGAAACCTTTCCCGCCCGCACCTGGGCACCCACCACTTCCAGCACCCGCTCGGCCAGGCCCACGAGCTGATCGGCCAGCGCCAAGCGGGATTGGTCCTTGAGCACCTCGATAAACGCTTGAACGGTGGTGGTCGCCACATTCATATAGGCGGCGCGATAATCCCACCCCGCCAATTCTTGATCCAGTTCGGCCAGGCGAACGCCCTTGGACAGCTTGCCCCCCAGGAGAATCAGTTGGCTCAATTTGAGCGTGGTATTGGGCCCGTCGAAACGCTTGAGGGCAGGGTTGCCCAAGTTGCTCGACTGGACATTAAGCACCGGATTGGGCGGTAGCCCCGCTTGGCGCACGGCGCCTTTTCGAGCGTGGATTTCCCGTGCCACGGCGGCCAGCCGCGGATTCCGCACCAAAGCCAGGGACAGGGCATCGCGCGGGGTGAGCTGCGCCGGAATGGACTCGAGGGGCGCGGCCAACGGTTGCTGCAAACGATCCCCGCCGCCGGCTGCAGCCGGCGGCGGGGATAAGGACAGGACGATGGCACACGCCATCTCACCGCCCATCGCACCCAAGCGGCGCAACCCCGTCCTTCTATGACAGAGGATCATGACGAACTCCTGAATTTTTGATAATTGGAGAAGCGCTCCGAACCTATCGGCCGACAGCGGGCCGATATTCCAGATGGCAAGGAGTACGTCTTAGACGATGGGAGGGCGTTGGCGAGGAGGGGCGGTTAAATCGAACCAGGAAAATAGGTAAGCGAAGGATGCCGCTTCGGAAACGCCAAGAAGCATCGGATTGGCGCTCTCGAGCATGACGAGGGCGCCCACGTGCCCGCCATGGTCGTAACTACAAAAGTGACAATGGGACGACGAGTCTTTTCCGTCTTCCTGCTGTCCCTTGGCAAGGTCGGCGTCTTTTTCAACCGCCGCCTGCTGAATCAAAAGGGGATGAGCGTGGGAGCGGGCGCCGACATAAACCCCATGAATGTCGGTCACCAGCCAGGTGGACATCCAGAGGATCGATACCGAGAGCAGCCAGGAAAGAGTGCGCTTCATATTTTAAATGTAGCATCCCGCGGAATCATTATTCAAACCCAGGACAATCACATGAATGCCATTATCTCCCGCCGGGAAGGTGTCGGGAAAGCCCCCTCTCCCGCTGGCGGGAGAGGGGTGGGATGCACCACCATTCCAGCACACACCGGGTTCATTCCGATAGGGTCGATACGATCCATGTCAACGCTGACCCCAAATTGCTCGCCCATAATTGGCGTGAATGGTCGCGTCCTTCGTCACCAAGAGCGCATTAAATAGATTTGCCTGAGCCACAATGAGCCGGTCGAAAGGATCTCTAGTCCAGGTTTGTGATTCCGCCTCGCGCACGATCGCGGGAAAAGCGGCTTTGCAAACCACCAGCCCCAAAGCCGATGCCAAGGCATCGAGGACCGGAAGCGGAGGTTTTCCCACCCGTCCGATCTCAAATAGATACTGGAGTTCGAGCCGTACCATCGGCGAAATACGAATATCATCGTTTTGCTCGAGCAGATGACCCACCCGCTGCGGTACCGCATCCCGCCCATAGGCATACAACCAAGCCACGACATGAGTATCCAAATAAATCAGGGATGCCATTCCTGTGACCAATCCATGTGCACGATGTCCTCGGGCGAAACTTTGAGATAGTCGGCATGGGGTTTGAGCAAATCCAGTTTTCCTTCCCGCTCGACCGTAATACGCAGACGCTGCCCCTTGCGCTCAATTTCAACCGGATTCCCCGATTCAATGACTCGATCAAGAATTCGATACAGATTGGCCCGCAGCCGCGACGGAGAAAGACATTCGATCATAAGGATTGCCCCTGTAATCTCAGTCGTTATAATCGTACGCAATTGTATCAATGCTGTACGACTTTGTCCTGGAAAACAGGCAAAAAAGACTGGGGCAACGGTGTCCAGTCTTATATGGCACCGGAAACTCCCGCTGGCGGCCGACGCTCTTCATCGGTGATATCCGTCATGGTCGCGCTACCGACTCGGAGAATTAAGAATTCAATGGATGCTGAAAACCATGCAGGCGCTGATACGCACTTCTCTGTACTATGGCTCGCTATTGGGCAAAACATTCCAGGTCACTGCTTCGCTTAATCTTGAACCGGTGCTCAAATCAAGATTTCTCTCCCGTTTCCGGTTGCGCCATGCAACCGAGCTAGGTCCGCGCCGAGGGGCGGAGTGGCGGGCAGGGAAAGAAGATCGTCCCGTTCGAGGATTTCCGGCGTGAGTGATCCGGGGCAGCGGCCTACCCCTACGGTTCGGCCTTCACCCCACCGCCGAACCCTACTTTCATCTTCCAAATCGCAAATATTGCCGGAAAAACGATCAACACCATCACCAGTGCGGACACCACGCCGCCGATCATGGGGGCGGCGATGCGTTGCATCACGTCGGCGCCGCTGCCGGTGCTCCACAGGATGGGCACCAGTCCCAGAAAGGTGGACAGGCCGGTCATGAGAATCGGCCGGATACGCTGGCCGGCCCCGATTTGGATCGCCTCGTTCAGATCCGCGCGGGTGGCGAGCCGCTGCTCGGCCAAGCGGTCACGGTAGGCCAGGTCCAGATACACCATCATCAGCAGGCCGAGTTCCACGGCCAGTCCGGCGACCGCAATCATGCCCACCCAGACGGCGACGCTCAGCTTGTAGTCGAGTAGCCAAAGCAGCCATACCGCGCCGATGAGCGAAAACGGCACGCTCAGCATGATGATCAGGGTTTCGGTGATTGACCCACGGTGCAGCAGCAGCATGAAGAAGATTAAGAATCCCGTCAGGGGAACCAGGAGCTTGAGCTTCGCCTTGGCCCGTTCGAAATACTGGAACTGCCCGGCCCAGGCCAGGCGGTAGCCGGCGGGGATGTCCACCCGGTCGGCCACTACCTGCTTGGCGAGCGCCACGTAGTCCGCGATCCCGATCGTGGGTTTGACGTCCACGAAAACGAAACCGGTGAGCTGCCCGTCCTCGCTGCGGATCGCCGGCGGGCCGGTGCGAAACTCGATGTCGGCCACCTGGGTGATGGGAATCTGGGCGCCCGTGGGCGTCGGTACCAGTACCCGCTTCAGGGCCTCGACGTTGTCGCGGTAGTCGCGGGCGTAGCGCACCAGGATATTGAACCGCTGCCGGCCTTCCACGGTTTCCGATACCACCATACCGCCCATGGCGGCCATGATCACCCGCTCCACGTCGCCCACGTTAAGCCCGAACCGGGCCGCCGCCACACGATCGACGGTGAAGTCGAGAAAGTAGCCGCCGGTGGTGCGTTCGGCGAAGGCGCTGCCGGTATGGGGCCGGGTCCGGGAATCGGCCTGCAACGCCTCTTCTATGGCCACGCCGGTTTCCTCGATGGTCTTGAGATCCGGACCGAACACTTTGATGCCCAGCGCCGAACGGATGCCGGTGGCGAGCATCTCGGTGCGCGTCTGGATAGGCATCCAGAAGATGTTGGGCATCCCCGGAAAGCGCAGCTTCCGATCCATCTCCCGGATCAGCCCGTCCCAGGTCAGTCCCTCGCGCCACTGTTCTTTGGGCTTGAGCGTCACCACCGTTTCCACCATGGACAGGGGGGCGGGATCGGTGGCGCTGGTGGAGCGGCCCACCTTCCCGAACACCCGTTCCACTTCCGGGATGCCGGCGATGATCCGGTCCATGGTCTGCAGAGTCGAGGTCGCCTCGGTGATGGACATGCCCGGCAGCGCTGTGGGCATGTAGAGGATGGATCCTTCGTTGAGCGGCGGCATGAACTCGCTTTCGAGCGAATGCAGCGGGATCACGGTCACCACCAGGGCGGCGACGGCGACGCCCACCAACACCCAGCGCAGCTTGACCGCCAGGCGCACGATGGGCCGGTAACCGGCCACCAGCCATTGATTGAGCCTGCTGCGGTCGGCGGGGATCTTGCCCCGAATCAGCCACACCACCAGCGCCGGCACCAGGGTGATGGATAGCAGGGCCGCAAATGCCATGGAGTAGGTCTTGGTGAAAGCCAGGGGTTTGAACAAACGGCCTTCCGTGCCCTCCAGGGCGAACACCGGCAGGAAGGAGACGGTGATGATCAGCAGCGAGAAGAAGATGCTGGGACCCACCTGCTGCATCGCCTCGATGATCACCTGCGTGCGCGACTTGGCCTTCTCCTCCGGATCGGCATCCTCCGCCTGCCGGCGGTTCAAGCGCTTGTGTACATTCTCGATGATGACGATGGCCGCATCCACCATGGCGCCGATGGCCACCGCGATGCCGCCCAGCGACATGATGTTGGCGGTCAGTCCCTGATAGTACATGGGAATGAACGCCATCAGCACCGCCACCGGCAGGGTGATCACCGCGACCGGGATCGAGCGCAGGTGCAACAGGAACACGGCGATCACCAGCGAGACGATGACCATCTCCTCGATGAGGGTCTCCTTGAGGGTGGCGATGGCTTGCTTGATCAAGGTCGAGCGGTCGTAGACCGGTACGATGGCCACCCCTTCGGGCAGTCCTGGACGGATATCGGCCAGGCGCTGCTTGACCCGATTGATCACCGCCAGGGCGTTCTCGCCGTAGCGCATCACCACGATCCCGCCCACCGTCACCCCCTCGCCGTCGAGCTCGGCTTGGCCGCGCTGCATGGCCGGGCCCAGCGCCACATGGCCCACATCCTTGACCGTGACCGGCACGCCGCCGGGCGTGGTCTTGAGCACCACCTTCTCCAAGTCGGCCACCGAATGCACGTAGCCGCGACCGCGGATGAACTGCTCGTGGCCGGCCACCTCCAGAATCCGCCCGCCCACGTCGTTGTTGGAATCACGCACCGCCGCGATCACGCGCTGAAGGGGAATGTCGTAGGAGGCCAGCTGGTTGGGATCGACACTGATCTGGTACTCGCGCTCGAATCCACCTACCGATGCCACTTCAGCAACGCCTTCGACAGACTCCAAGGCATAGCGCAGGTTGAAGTCCTGCAGCGCGCGCAGTTCGTCGAGGCCGCGCTTGCCGCCGGTGTCCTTGAGCGCGTATTGATAAACCCAACCCACACCGGTGGCGTCGGGACCGAGGGTGGGATTGACGCCTTCGGGCAGGTCGGCGGTGGCGCTGTCCAGATACTCCAACACCCGCGAGCGCGCCCAGTACATGTCCACGCCGTCGTCGAAGATCACATAGACGAAGCTCAGACCGAAGAAGCTCTGGCCGCGCACGTAGTTCACGCCGGGGGCGGCCAGCAGGGTGGTGGTGAGAGGATAGGTGATCTGGTCTTCCACCAGATCCGAGCTGCGCCCGGGCCATTCGGTAAACACGATCACCTGGACGTCGGACAGGTCGGGGATGGCGTCAAGCGGCGCCCGCATCAATGCCAGATAACCCCAGACGGCGAGCGCGCCGACGGTCACCATCGTCAGGAGCGGGTTGCGCGCGCAGTAGCCGATCAGCCGCTTAAGCCAGCCGGCGTTGTCGGCTTCCTGCGGCGGGAGATGGGGTCCGTGGGCGTGATTTACCATTGTTCGATCCCCGCCTTGAGCCGGCTTTCCGAGGCGATCAGGAAATTGCCGGAGGTCACCACCCGGTCACCGGGATCGAGTCCGCTCAGAATCTCGATGCGCCCCCCGGCACGCTGGCCGGTTTCGACCCGACGCGGGGAAAGCCGACCGCCGCCGAGATCCTCGAACACCACCCGGGTATCGCCGGCGATGATCACCGCCTCCTCGGGCACGGTCAGCCGCTTGCCGAGGTCGGCCTCGAGCTTGACCTCGGCGTACATGTCCGGCTTGAGCACGCCGTCGGGGTTGGCGAGCACGATCCGGATTCGCCCGGTGCGGCTTTGGCCTTCGAGGTAGGGATAGACGTAATCCACCGCCCCTTCAAAGCTTTGCCCGGGAAGATAAGGCAAGCGCACCGTGGCCGACATGCCCGGTTGCACCAGCGGCAACTCGGACTCGTACACGTTGGCCTCCACCCACACCCGCGACAGATCGGCGATGCGCATCAGAGTCGTGCCGGCCTTTTGGGCGGTGCCTTCGACGATGTGCCTGGTCACCACGGTACCGCTTCTGGGCGCGTGGATGGGTACATAGTCGTAGGGCACTCCGCGGCGTTCCAGGGCCGCGATCTCCCTCGCCTGCATGTCCCACAGCGACAGCCGCTTGCGCGCCGCCGCCAACAGAGCGCCGGCCGCATCGCTGCGCCGGGCGCGGCGCTTGAGCTCCAGGTATTCCTGCTGGGCGGCGAGCAGCTCCGGACCGTAGACGGTGAACAGGGGCCGGCCCTTTTTCACCGTCGCGCCCACGTAGTCGACGTACAGCTCGCCGATCCAGGCGTCGAACTTGAGGGTGACGTCGGCAAGCAAGGTCTCATCATAGGTCACCCGGCCCACGGCGCGGATGACGCGCCGCATGTCCGTCACCCGGGCCTCGCCGATCTTTACTCCGATGAGCTGGCGGCGGCTCGGGTCCAGGGTCACCGTGCCGGGCGGGGCTGGTTCCGGAGCGGTGGCGGTTTCCGGCTGCAGGGGCGTCGCCCCCGACGAAAGCTGCAGACCCCGGCGACCGGTCGCCATGTCCAGGGTCAGGCGGGTCCCGCCCAGTCCGGATTTCTTTATGCGCAGGGTGAGAGGCCAACTGCCTTCCATGGAAAGATCGAACGTGCCTTCGTACAACCCCGACCGGATTTCCCGCATCTCCGCCGGCGCCTGCATCGCCGGCATCGCGCCCATGGCGGGCATCTCGGCGACGGCTTCTAAGGCGGCGCCGCCGACGGGATCGCCGGCCTCGTCCTTAAGGACGATCCACAGCCGGTTGGCACCCACCCGAGGCGTGGCGGGGATCCCCTCGATGCCGATCCTGAAAGGACCCGAGCGGTATTGCGGTCGCAAGCCGGTCGTTTCCGGAGGCTTGACGGGAGGTGCGCCGGGCGACTGATAATGCAAACCGATCAAGATGCCGAGCGCCAGCAGCGCCATCCCTGCAAGACCCCATACGAATGAGCGGATCATGGCTTGGCCTCGAAGTTGGATGCCTCAAAGGCATCCGCCATCGGGGCGCCCACCCGGCGTTCAAGTTCCGCCAAGCGGCGCAGATAATCGGCGCGTACCCGCGCCAAGCCGTCCTCGGTACGCAATCGTTCGCGCTCGGCGTCGATCACGTTGATGAAGGGGCCCGCCCCGGCGCGGTAATCGGCGCGGGCGGCGGCCAGGCTGTCGCGGGCGAGTGGCAGCAATCGGCGCCGGTATGCGCCGATGATCGCTTCGGTTTCCTGGACCCCCGACCGAGCCGCCTCGATCTCGCCCAAAAGCTGCGCCTCGCGCTCGGTAAGTTGCCAGCGCCGCTGCTGCAGTTCGGCGCGCGCGGCATCGAGCGCGGCGGAGCGTTTGCCGCCGTAGTTAAGCGGCAGGTTGATCCCGAACCCCACCGTCCAGCGTTTGTCGGTATCCTCCCAAAGATTGTTGTAAGCGGCCTTCACGCGGAAATCGGGATAGAAATCCTTCCGCGCCAGGTCCTTTTGCGCCTCGGCCTCGGCTACCTGCGCGCGCAGCCGAGCGAGGGCGGGATGCGTCTGGACGGCGATCCGTTGCAGCGCGGCCAGCCGGGGCGGGGAGACCGGTCCGGGCAGAGGCGCCGGCGGCGGTACCTTGGCCTGTGACGGTCGGTTCAAGAGGGCATTGATGCGCGCCCGGGTTTCCTTGCGGCGGCGCTCCAGGGTTAACGCAGCGGTCGCCAGGCGGGTCCGCGCCACCTCGGCCTGGAGAGCGTCCTGCTGGCCGGCGAGACCCGCGGCGTAGCGGGTCTCGGCGATGTGGCGAAGATCCTCCAACAGGCGGCGGTGCACCCTATTAATCGCCAGCGCCCGGTGCACGTAGGCCCATTCGCTGAACAGGGATTTCGCCGCCGCGCCCACCTCGAGGCGCCACTCGCCGGTGTCCTGAATCGCCGCCGCCGCCCGCCGGCGCGCCGCCACTTGCCGCAACCCGAGTTTGCCCGGCCACGGCAGAGGCTGGCTGAGCTCGACCACCTGCTGAAACTTGCGGCGGCTGTCGGCGGTCGCGGGGGCGAAGGCATAGTTTAGGGTCGGGTCGTCCAGTGCTCCGGCGGGGGCGACCCGAAATTGCGCCGCTTGGGCTGCCGCCTCCCGCGCCTTGACCCCTGGATTGCGGGTCAAGGCCAGGCGACTGAGCGCCTCGGCGGTGACGGAATTTCGGCCGTCAAAAAGCTTGTCACTTGTCCCCCGCGCAGGCAACGCCAGCACATGCCATAGAATCAGAATCGAAACCGCCTGCCTTAGCAGGTTGCGAGTGAGGGAAACCATGTCACGCCTCCGTTATCGACACAGACCACCGTAGATGATGCGTCGCATATAACAATCTATCCCAAAATTGGAAAGTTTCCTGGAGGTGAGGGGGATGGCGTTCCCCGAACACCATCCCCTCACCAAAGCGATATGCCTTTTGGAATAGGCTTTAAATGCGAAAGCGTTGGGTAACGAGATAGGTGCGGGATCCGGCGCACCACGCCGGTGGATCGGCTCGCCATCGAGGGTTGGGGAGCGGAGGGGGCTGCAGAAGAGCGATCGAAGGGGTGGGCGCTGCCGGCGGCGGCCGGGGCGCTTCCAGAAGCAGCACCTGAAAAACATGGTCAGCCGGCGCCGAGGCCAGGCCATCGTCCGCGATCTCATGGGCAACATCGCAGCAACCGGTTGGGCCCTCGGGCTTTCGATGGGGACAGCCGCCTCCGTGCTTGCAATGCCCCTCCTCATGGCAGCAGCATACATATTGTTTTCTGCCATCCATGAGCTGACAGGCGAACACCGTGCGCAGCGGCGCTCCCAACCCCGCCAGGACCAGGAGGACGATGACAATGCGGCGAAAGGATGAATGATCAAGCATTAGGCAAATGCTAGCATAGTGGAATACTTAAAGGGGATCAATCGCCGGCGGTTCCAAAACCTATGGTGCAGAAAGTCTCCGGTTAACCGGGTTATCGCGGTTGCCTTCGACGGCGACCACGCATTCGCCATCAGTAGTGATGCGGCTGCCGCCACGCTCTCCTTGAGGAACTCGCGGCGCGAGACGCCTGACTGGCCCATCCTTTGAGCTCGGCGTCGATTTTCGACCGCGCTCCCGGATCGAGCTGGCTGCTCGTGCCGGCGGCGATCAGTCTTGGCCTGTTCGCTTGGCTGCTAACCCTGCATCCAACCGCGGCCGGCAGGACGTATGCGGCCTATGGCGGTGTCTACGTCGCCACCGCCACGCTGTGGCTATGGCTGGTGGACGATCAACCGCTATGCACAACCGATATCGTGGGCGCCGCGATGGCAATCACCGGGATGGGCGTCATCTTTCTTGGAGCTCGGGCTGACTAGCGTCCAGATGGAGGAGTTCGGATTAACTGAATTCCGCCTGAAGCCCGTTTCTTTTCCAGCACTTCACTCGAAGTCGACCGACCGGAATAGATGTTCTTCTTGGCGGAACCCGTCACTTTCAGCGACCCCCATGCGCCCCGATCCATCCGCGCCAGGGCGTGATCGACCAGGGTATAGCTTCCGGGGACTTCCACCTTGAATTCGATCATCGCCGCGCCGCCCGCCGGGATGAGGGTGGTCTGTATATTCTCGAGAGGCCGGGTGGTGGAGGCTTCCGGCCAGACACGGTCGAAAATTTCCCCGATGAGATGGAGGGAGGAAACCTTGGTTACGCCGGCATTGCCCACGAACAGGCGGATCGTCTCGCCTACCTCGGCGGTTAAAGGATGATCGACCAGCGCTCCCGTCCTGCCGTTGAAGACGACGTAATCGGGTTTTTCTTCCAGCATCTTGATTCTAGAGAAAGACTGAAACCCCTTTGCCCCCATCGGCCCTTGCGTATAAAGCTCTCCCTGGACCAAATAAAATTCACGATCCACTTCAGGCAGCCCTCCTTTGCGTTCCACCAGAATCAGGCCGTACATTCCGTTGGCGATATGCACCGGCGGGTCACCCGCCGCGCAATGGTAAATATACAAACCGGGCTTTAACGCCTTGAACTTGAAGCGCTTGGTCTCCCCCGGTTTGGCTCGGGTAAGTGGCGCCCCACCGCCGGGACCGGTCACTGCATGGAGATCGATGTCATGTTCGTGGGTGCTGGTGGAGTCGTTGAACAGGCTCAGCTCGACGGTGTCGCCTACCCGGACCCGCAACAGGGGACGCGGTCGTTGAAGGTCCAATAGGGATAGCGGATGCCGGGAGCGATTTCGGCGATCACCTCCCTGGCGGTAAGCTTTATCTGAATGGTCTTTGGTTCAGGGCGCTTGACCGGCGGTGGAACATCTCCCGGTTTGCGGCTGATATCGGCGACTTGTTTGAAGTTTTCAGGATGGAGAACTTCATGTCCATGGGCTTGGCCCGACGGGCCGAAGCCGATGGTTTCCAAGGGATGCGAGGAAGCAGCCGGATCATGTTCCACCTCGGGTGCGGCAACCGCCGTCGCTCCAGAAAAAATGCCCCCCATGATCGACCCAACTATCGGTTTCCTAAGCATTTTGCTTGTTTTTGCTCGACTCGAACAGCTTTAGCATACACAAGACGCGGCACTGAAATCCATTCTGAACTTTGCGACAAAGTTCTCAGCCAGGCCTCGATCTGTTTCGGCTTGAGCGGCCCGCTGTATCCGACCCTTTTTCCGTCGGGCAGGTAAAAATAACTTCGGGGAAGCTCCCCGTACCAACCGGGATCGATCTCATAGCGCAGTCGCATGTCATTGGCCGTTCTGAAAATCCAGCTTTCGGTCTGGTCCAAGTCGTAACGGGCAAGGAGTTGTTCCGCCTCCTCGGCCCTCGTCTCGCCATCGGTGGCGATCAGCACCAAATCGAGTTTGGGATTCGCCTGGAGGGTTTCCCCCAATAACTTGAGCTCTCTCCGGCAGGGCGGGCAGTCCAGCGACCATAATATCAGCAGAAACGGCGCTCTATGCCGGTCGCGGATTTCTTCCATGCTCCCGGCTGAAAACAAGCGGGGGGCGTTTGCGCAAACCGGCGGCAACCCGGTCAGAAGCAGGACAACAACAAAAAGACGCAGCAACATGAGATCACTCGGAAATCGGAATTAGCCGATAATCGGCCTCTGTATTCCAGGATAGATAGATTTTATCTTTCCAGGCCAGTAAAAACGGATAATCGGCAGCTTCTTGACTGGCGGTCAGAACCCGGGCAGTCGACCAGGTCCGTCCCCGGTCCCGGGAACGGATCATTTTCACCCGGGTCCGGCGACCGTCGAATTCCTGCCAGACCAGCACCACTTGTCGCCCCCGGGCGAGGAGGTCGGGGTGACCGGCCAGCGCCCCGGGATTTCCGATCGGCAGGGGATCGGAAACCGCTTTGCCACGATCGTCGCTCCGGGTGTAAAACAAACCCTGCCGATTGCGGCCCTGGGTGAACCAAACCATGTGCACGCGATCTCGGGGACCGATGGCGAGCGCCGGGCCGTGTTCGGGACAGGCCTCCAGGTGCCACTCGTCGAAGCTGACCCGACGGATAACGGGGCTTTCGGGCTCTGAGGGAAAAATCAAACCATGGTCGCGGATCACGCCCGGATAGACGAATCGGGTCATGAGCACCGGACGCCGGGCGGAATCGAACGCCAGGGCGATGCGGCAACATTCGCACTGGCGGTCGGCGACAATGCGACCTTGGGGCGGGGATGAGAGATCGGATAACACCGCCCCGTGCAAGGAAGAACCGGTTTGGGAAGCGGCTTTTCCCTGGTGCCAAAAAAGGTAGAAGGTATTCTCGGCCGCCCCCAGCTTGGCCTGGTACGTCTTAACGCGGGCGTGGGGGACGATACGCTGCGGAGGTGAAAAATGCCGACCGCCGTCACGGGAGGTGCTGTAATACACGATCCACGGAATTGAAGAGCCGGCGACGGCATAGATCACCATGATCCGTCCGGATTCATCGATAGCGATGGCCGGCCGGTCTTCCGAAGTGGCGCGGATCGCCCGAGGTTCCGGGTTGATGGGGACGGGGTTGCTGAAGTTTTGGCCTTTGTCCTCGGAATGATCCACATAAACGTGGTTATGTCCGGCGATCACCCGCCATAGCCGCCCATCGGGGGCAAAAGCGGTTGAGACCACCAATCCCTGTTCCGCGGCGATTGGCTTCGAGTCAAAACGCGGCGCGCAAGAGGCGAGACATAGCGCGAGTAATCCTCCGATCAACCAATGGTTCCACATGGCTAAAAGAAAAAGTTGAGCGTTCCCACCAATCGATAATCGAGGTTGTCTTGGGTTCCGTTGAGGTCATCCACGACCGGAATTCCGAAGGAGACGCCTACGTTGGTATGCCGGCCCAACAGAAGGCGGGCGCCGGGCGACAGGTAGCCTTGGAGACCGCCCGAGCTGTCTTTGTTGCGACCGCTGATGCGGGTATTATCCAACCACCGGCCGTTGAATTCCAAGATTAAATCCATGCCCACCCCGCCGGTACCGCGAAAGAAATACTCTTCCCTTCTATCAAGCCCGCCTAGGGGCAACCGATAGGATAGAGAAGCATTATAGCTGAAGTTATCGCCCAAATCCGTCTCCTGACTGCCTTCGGTGACCACGGTATAGACCGCGCTGGCGTTGAAGGTAAAGTCCTCTAAGCGTTGGTCGAAAGCGGCGAAGTTTTGGGTGTAGGAGAGACCAAAAATGCCGTCCCACGAACCGGAACCCGGTTGCAGCTCGGCCTCGAGTCTCTCCCCTTCCCGGCTACGCCGGTCGGTCATTCCGCTGGGGGTTTTAAGCCCTAGGATCAGACCGGCGTGGACATTGTACCGAGGGAGGTGCAGGAAACGGTACTGGCTAAAAGCGATTAAATCTCCGATGCCGTCCGAGTCCCCCAAATTGACGACGCCTTCCTCTTCCCCTTCGCGGATATTTTCAAATCGCCTGTAGAAAGGAAGGCGAACTCCCAGGGTGAGATTTTCGGTCAAGCCATAGGCAAAAAGCAGGGAATTGTCCAAGAGCGAATCCACGCTTTCATCCGCCTCTTCTTCCAGCAATTGACTTGCCGAGAGGGTGTTAAATTTAACGAATTCTGTCCGCACTCCGCCGGCGAAGTGGCCTTGAGGAATGGGAATCGCAGTCTCGGTATTGATCGGTGCGGACAAAGTGCCGGCACCCAGCGCCAAGGCGCTGGTATGGGTGGCGAAAACGGGCAGGGATATAGCCCCGGCGGCGGCACCAATGAAGATGGAAAACGATTTTACGGACATGATTTCTCCATTTTTTAAAATCATTAAGCAAAAATCTAGGCCACATTGGCAAGTTTTAACCCCCCCCCTTTCAAGGCTTTTGATATCTTCCCACAAAGAGCGAAGGCATGGCGCCAACGGAGGGAAATTCGGTTGGTTGGTGCGGATTTTGGGTGTTTTCGACTTTGTCAAATGTATGTCATACAATCAGTATGGAAATATGAGCAGCGAGGACCGAATCGAAATCGGTCGGCATGGCCAGGAAAGGCAATCAACGCTTCGCGGTCCAAATTTGAAACAGGGAGGCACATGATGAAGGGGAATGACAAGGTTATTGAGCGTCTGAATGAATTATTGGCGGGTGAACTGACGGCGATGGATCAGTTTCATCCATTCACGCATGTATCGCGATTGGGGCTTCCACAGGCTGTATGAGCGGGTCGATCATGAGATGACCGATGAAACGCGGCACGCCGATCGCTTGATTCGGCGCATCTTGTTCCTGGAAGGCGCACCCGACCTTTCCCGGCGAGCACCGCTGAAGGTTGGAAAAGAGGTTGCGGAGATGCTGGAGAACGATCTGGAGCTGGAATTGAAGGTGGTGACGTCGCTGAAACAAAATTTGTATCTTATTTTAGGGAAAATTACAATAATGAAATTGAAAACGAATATCATTTAAAAAGGTGAGCGATGGGTAAAATGTTTGCAGCGGTGACATTGGGGATTGCCATTCCTTTTTTGGCCATGGCTTCCACCTATGAGGTGAATATCAAAGATCATCGATTTGACCCTACCACATTGACCATCCCCGCCGGAGAAAGAGTAAAGCTTATGGTCAATAATCTCGATCCGACTGTCGAGGAGTTTGAAGGAGAGAACTTTGACGTGGAGAAGATAATCCCCGGCAAGAGCAAGGCGGCGGTGTTTGTCGGCCCGCTCGAACCGGGAGAGTATGAATTTATCGGTGAGTTTCACCGAGACACTGCGAAAGGCAAGCTGATCGTCGAGTAATAGCCAAGAGGTCCTATATCCATGCTGGGTACCGCTGTCATCGTCTTTCGAGAAGTCCTGGAGGCGGCCCTGATTGTCTCCATTCTCATGGCCGCCACCGCTGGCGTGCGTAGCCGAAATGTTTGGGTCGGCACCGGCGTCCTATTGGGCTTGGGTGCCGCTTTCGGGGTGGCCTTGTTTGCCGGGGAGATCGCAGGGGCATTCCAGGGGGTAGGTCAGGAATTGTTTAACGCCACCGTTCTCCTGACGGCGGTAACGATGCTGGCATGGCATAACATCTGGATGTCCCAGCATTCCAAAAAGATTGTTGCTCACCTCAAAGAGGTGGGGGCGCAAATCAGTGGCGGATCGTTGCCCCTCGGCTATCTGACGATTACCGCCGGGCTGGCCGTCATGCGAGAAGGTTCCGAAGTCGTCTTGTTCATGTACGGCGTCGCCGCGGGAGACAGCTCGCCGGTGGAGATGTTGAGCGGCGGTCTACTGGGCGCAGCCGGCGGAGTGGCAGTGGGGAGCTTGCTCTACTTGGGGCTGGTGCGTATCCCGGTCAAGTGGCTGTTCCGAGTGACCGGGTGGATCATTCTTTTACTAGCCGCCGGTCTTGCCGCATCTGCCGCAGGCTACCTGAGTCAGGCGGGTCTACTGCCCAGTCAAGCCCCCTTGTGGAATACCGGCGATATCCTTTCCGAAAAATCCGTGATCGGTCAACTGTTGCATATTCTGATCGGTTATCAGGCCCGGCCCACCGCTATTCAAGTGGCTTTTTATCTGGCCACAATGGCGCTGATCGGGGCGGGAATGAAGTGGATCGGCCGCGAACCGGGACGCCGTCTCCAGCAAGTCTCTTAAAGTCCGTTTCAAAACTCGTGGTTTGCGGTTCAGGGTAATCGCGCATGCCTTGATCTCCCGCTGGCGGGAGGGATGGGGTGAGGGTGGTTTAAATCAATAATACCCTTCACTTCAATTAGATCCACCCTCTTCCTAACCTTCTCCATCCTGGAGGGAGAAGGGACTCTACTTGAGTCATTCCCAGACGGAGAGGAAATTAAGGTGATGTCGTGCCTCGCAGGCTTATACGGTATATCGGGTTTTGAAACAGACTGTCAGGGGATCACCCGGTAAACGGCGGCCATTCCCGCCTCAAAATGATCGTTGACGTGGCAGTGGAACATCCACGTGCCGGGGTTGTCGGCGGGCATCTCCACGTTGAGCTGGGTGGCGGGGAGGAGGTTGACCACATCCAATCGTCTGCCGGCGCCGTCGATTACCGTATGGCCGTGCCAGTGGGGGGTATGCAGATCGACTTCATTGCCCAAACCTAATAAATGCCAGCGCACCTTGTCGCCAACTCGCATGGTCAGCCCCGGCAGATCGCCGTAAAGATAACCGTTGATGGTGTGCATCAGATTGCTTTCCTGAAAATCTTCTTTCGCCGGGTCGGCTTGAGGCGCGTAAGTGCGGATATTTTTCCCGGCCAGAAAGCTGGCGTTCTCGTCGAATACCTTGAACAGCGCCACGAACTCCCTATCTATCCCAAGGGCTTTGCCGTCGGGTCCTAATGTGCCGCGGCGGTAAATCAGGATGGGGCCGATCAACCCGGCATTGGTCTCCGCCGTCGTCTGGTTGTGGGAGTGATACAGCCAGGCGATGCTGTCGGGATCGCCCGGCCCGGGACCCGCCCTCTGAGGTACTTGCCATGTGTATACCCACCTCGCTCCCGACGGCACTCGATCGTCGCCCTTGGCCTGACCTTGGGTGCCATCCGCATAAGGGGTGCCCTCGTTTTCCTTAGTATAGAGCACCCCGTGGGGATGGAGGGAGACGGGATGATCGGTCTTGTTTTTAAATACGACTCGGATGGTTTCCCCCACTTCGGCCTGAATCGGCGGCCCAAGGATGCCCAGATGGGTCCATGCCTCCGCTCTTTTCGCGCGCCGGGAAAAGGTGGCGTCGGCATAAGCCACATAGCGCGCCTTGAGATAGCGTCGCCCGATAAATTGCTTGCCGTCTCCGGCCACAAAAATCTTTTGCTCCTCGGTGAACGGCTTGCCGGTAAGCCGGTTACGAGGATAAGAAGGGGCATAGTCCCATGCCGCTTCTTCGGCGGCGATGTAATAAGTTCGCACCGCCGACGCCGGAGTCCTTCCTCCTTGGAGGGCACATCCGGCCAGCAAAGATAAACAAATTACGATCAAGCGTTTTCCGACCCGATCGAGCCACCTTGTGATCACCCCGCAAACCTCTCTTAAATACGAACGTTTCTCATTATACTTATTGGTATTTGATTAGTCTAGACACAGCCTTTTCCTATAATCACGAATGTCGGACCCGGTATTTCCAATATACGGCCCCGACTTGTTAAGTTGAAGGATAATGATTATCATTTATCTTCAAAGATTAAGAAGAGGTATTCCAATGACTGAATCCCCCAGGCGGGTGGCGCCGACAACCACAAACCGGAAGTTTTTCCCTCCGAAGCGGCAAACCGTTTCAGCTGCTTCCCAAAACAAGCCTGGCCGCCTTCGTCGGCGGAGTATTTAGATTGGTTACCAATGAAGCAGAACGGCAAGGATACAAGGAAACTAACCGGAATCTGATGCCGGCATTTTAATAAACCTAGGGAGGCGAGCATGAGTGACTATCAAGACAATTCCCATCAAAACCAACCGGATTTTCTTACCCTGGTTTCAGTCATCAGCCATCTGATGACCTGTTACAGCCTCAGGCCCTGTCCGATTCTGGCCAGGAAGGTGGAACAACACCTGAGGATGCTGCTGGAATCGGAGTGCGGCGAAGAGCTACGTGATTGGCGGAGGGTGTTCGAACAGCTGCACTTTCAATGGATACGCCTGTCTTCCGGATCGTCGATCAAGTGGGGAGAAAAGTTTGCCGAGACCACCGCAGCGGATGTGAGGAAACATTGAATGTCGCCGACTCCGGCCTTGAGCAGACGGCGAGCGAGCCCCCTTCCCCATCAGCGCGAAGTGGGCAAGGTACCGATGGGTCGTCGCTCCATTTCCGCAACCCATCGAACAGGCACGATTAGCGTGATATCATGATTCCTGGTTGATATCATGACCTTGGGCCATGCCAAGAACCATCATTAGCCTTAGCGAAACCGAAAAAGCCTGGCTGACGCGGCAGGCTGAGACAGAGCACGTTCCGATGACCGAAATCGTCCGCCGTGCGTTGCAGCTCTATCGACGTCAAACCGAACAACCACCGCAGCCCGGGTTTGAGGAACTTCTCGAAAAAACGCGCGGCATTTGGTCCGAAAAGGACGGGCTCGACTACCAAATCCGAATTCGCAGCGAATGGGAAGCGGACCGATGACCTATTTGCTGGATTCGGTGATCCTCATCGACCATTTCAATGGTGTTGAAGCGGCAACCCGGTATCTGAAGGAAAATGCTCGGGAAATTGCCATTTCTGTCATTACCCGCGCCGAAGTACTGACCGGTTTTAGCTTGGAGCGGGAAACGCTGGCGAAAGCACTGCTCGACAGAATCCCGCATTATCCGGTGACCAAGGACGAGGCGGACTTGGCGGCTAGTCTTCGCCGTCAGCTGCGCTGGAAACTTCCCGATGCTTTACAAGCCGCTGTTGCCCTCCATCACCGCCTCAAGCTGGTCACCCGCAATACCAAGGGATTTCAACCCGGCGCAGCACCCTTTCGTCGTGGTTCCGTATACCTTGGATCGATCTTCATCATGAAGTCTATCAACGGCCCCTTTTCTTATTAGCGGTCGGCCGCTCTGGCGGCGGCGATGGCCGCCATGTTGACAATGTCGTCCACACCGGCCCCGGTCTGGAGCACATGCACTTGATGCGGCAGACCCAAGAGAATCGGTCCGATCGCCCGGCCGCCGCCCAACTCGCGCAGCAGCTTGTAGCTGATGTTGCCCGCCTGCATGGTCGGGAAAATCAGCACGTTGGCTGGCGCTTTCAGTTTGCTGAAGGGATAGTTCGCGAGGATCTCGGCGTTGACGGCGGTATCGGCCTGCATCTCCCCGTCCACCGTCAGATCCGGCCACCGCCGGTGCAGGATTCGGGTGGCCTCGGCCACTTTCCGCGTTTCCCCCAGTTCGACGCTGCCGAAATTGGAGAAGGAAAGCATCGCCACCTTGGGTTCGAATCCCAGCGAATCGGCCGTCTCCGCGGAAAGCCTGGCCAATTCCGCCAACTCTTCGGCGGTCATCTCCACATTGACGGTACAATCGGCCAGAAAATAGGAACGATGCTCCATCACCATGATATACATGCCGTAGACATGGTGGCGATTGCCGGAAGCATCCCGGCCGAGCACCCTGAGCACCGGACGCAGCACATTGGGATAGTGCTCGGTGCGGCCGGAAAGCATGCCGTCGGCAATCCCCTGTCTGACCATCATCGCCCCCAGGGTATGAGAATCCTGCCGCAAGGCCTTGAACGCATCGTTGCGCAGCACGCCGTGCCTTTGCCGGTCGGCATAGTAGGCCTCGGCAAGCTCGGTGAACCGCCGATTCTCGAGGGTGGGGTCGACCACTTCCATGGCCCCCGGATCGAGCCCGGCCTCCGCGCAGAGGGTTTTTACCCGATCGATGCGGCCGATCACAATGGGCATGGCGATCTCCGTCTCCCGCATCTCGATGGCGGCGCGAAGCACCGTTTCGTCCTCTCCCTCGGCAAGCACCAGGCGGATCGGATTGCGGCGCGCCTTTTCCTGTATCAGGCGCATGAAAACGCGCGCTTGATCGATGCGGCCGGCCAGTTGCTGGCGGTAGGCCTTCAGATCCCGGATCGGTCTGCGCGCCACCCCGCTGTCGGTCGCCGCCTCGGCGACCGCTGCGGGCACCACTTCGATCAGGCGGGGATCGAAAGGTTTGGGAAGAATATACGCCGGCCCGAAACGGAGCTTCTTCTTGCCGTAAGCTTTCAGCACCGAATCGGGAACGTCTTCGCGGGCGAGCTCGGCCAGCGCATGGACGGCGGCCAGCTTCATCGCCTCGTTGAAGGCGGTTGCCCCGGCATCCAGCGCCCCCCGGAAGAGGAAAGGAAACCCCAGGACGTTGTTGACCTGGTTGGGGTGATCGGAGCGGCCCGTGGCCATGATCAAATCGTTGCGGGTCTGCATGGCCAGGTCATAGGCGATTTCCGGCTCGGGATTGGCCAGGGCGAACACGACGGGCCGCTCGGCCATGGATTGGAGCATGGCGGGAGTCACCACATTCCCCCGGGAGAGACCGATGAAGACGTCGGCGCCGCGCATGGCCTCCTCCAGGGTGCGCTCCGGCCGGTCGGTGGCGAAATAGGCCTTATGTTCAGGCAACGCCTCGTCCCGGTGCCGGTGGATGACGCCTTGGGTATCCAGGAAGAGGATGTGGTCGCGCGGGGCGCCCAACTCCTCGAGCAGCTTCATACAGGCAAAGCCTGCCGCGCCCGCCCCCAGGCAGACGATCGTGCAGTCGGCGAGATTTTTCCGCTGCAGATGGAGGGCGTTGATCAGGCCGGCCGCGGTGATCACGGCGGTGCCGTGCTGGTCGTCGTGGAGCACCGGAATGTGGACCCGCCGCCTGAGTTCCCGCTCCACGATGAAGCACTCGGGCGCCCGGATATCCTCGAGATTGATGCCGCCGAAGGTGGGTTCCAGGCGGGCGATCGTTTCCACCAACCGCATCGGATCGGCCTCATCGATTTCAATGTCGAACACATCGATATCGGCAAAGCGTTTGAACAGCACCCCCTTGCCTTCCATGACCGGCTTGCTGGCCAGCGCGCCGATGTTGCCGAGACCGAGCACGGCCGAACCGTTGCTGATGACGCCGACCAGATTCGAGCGGGCGGTATATTCGCCGGCGAGTCCGGGATCGCGGGCAATCTCCAGGCAGGGAGCGGCCACCCCCGGGGAATAGGCCAGCGCCAGATCGCGCTGGGTCAGACACGGTTTGGTGGAGCGGACGCTGATTTTCCCCGGCGTCGGCAGGCGGTGATACGCCAGGGCATCAAGGTTTATCGTCTCCTTGGGCATAAGACTTCCTCTGGGTGTTTTGCGCCCCCGCACCGATCCGCAGCGAGGTTGTCAGCGGGCAGGAAACATTTTTCTGGCGCGTCCGGCAGGCGTGCGCCAAGTCCGCCAGGGTCTGCTCCATGCGCTTCAAATCCGTCAGCTTCCCGCGCACGTCGGCGAGTTTACGCTCCGCCAGCCGGCGGATCTCGTCGCAATGCTCCCCGTCCTCCAGGGACAGCAGCTCGGCGACCTCGTCCAGGCTGAATCCCAACCGCTGGGCCGATTTAACAAACCCGAGCCGGGCCGCATCCGCCTCGCTGTAGCGGCGAATGCCGCCGCAGGGCCTTGCCGGCACCGGCATCAGCCCTTTGCGCTGGTAAAACCGGATGGTCTCCACGTTGACGCCGGCAACTTGGGCGAGGGCGCCGATGGTCAGTGTGTTCGAATGATTCCCCACGCCGCTTGACTCCGTACTCGACTACGGAAATAAGCTTACTCCGTCCATTCGGCTTTGGAAAGGAGGATTTGATGGCGACACCCTCCCGAGAGTCATCCCCCGGCGGCGTGGCGCTGGTGGCCATGATTCTGGCCGGGCGGCACATCTTCCAGCCGGCGGGGGTCCTGCCGACCGGGTGATGTCTGCGCCAACCCCAGGGTGCGCGGCACCTACCAGTTCCTCTTCTGGCTCGCGTCCGGCCTGGTGCTGGTCGCGTTCGGTTTTCCCTATGTGCTTCCTTTGTTCTACTGATCAGGAGTATGTCATAAACAGACTATCTGCCTTGCTCGTTCTTGCCGCCGTCGCCGCCCCGCTCCGGGCCGCCATGCAAACCGTCACCCTGTCTGTGCCGGGGATGACCTGCGCCGCTTGCCCGATCACGGTCAAGAAGGCCCTTTCCCGGATCGATGGAGTGGACCAGGTCGAGGTGTGTTTCGAAAAGCGCCAGACAGTGGTGGCTTTCGACGATGTCAAGACCCTGACTCAGGCCACCGCAAATGCAGGCTATCCCTCGTCGGTCATGGAGGAATGAAAATGAACATGCAACTTCCAGAACCCCGCAAGCTTTTCCGCGTCGGCGTCATCGGCACGGTGGTGACCGCGCTGTGCTGCTTCACCCCGATCCTGGTCGTCCTGCTCGGGGTGGTCGGGCTGTCGGCGCTGACCGGTTATCTCGACTATGTGTTGTTTCCCGCGCTGGCCGCGTTTGTCGGTTTGACCGTTTACGCGCTGATCCAAAGGCGCCGGGTCGAAGCCAGTCGTACATCCGCAGAATCGGAGGAAAAACGATGATCGAACTGAAAGTAACCGGCATGACCTGCGACTCGTGCGCGGAGCACGTCCGAGAAGCCCTGGAGCAGGTGTCTGGGGTGCGGTCGGCGGCGGTGTCGTACCCTGAGGGGACAGCGCAAGTTCAATCAGATCCCGATGCGTCGCCGGATGCCTTGATCGCCGCCGTGGCCGCATTCGGCTACCGCGCCGAACTCGTCGATGCGGTCGGTCGGCTGGAAGGAGGCAACCTCGCCTCAGGCGAGGGGAGAAGACTTCACATTGCCGTCATCGGCAGCGGCGGGGCGGCGATGGCGGGGGCGCTGAAAGCGGTCGAGCGCGGCGCGCGCGTCACCCTCATCGAGCGCGGTACGATCGGCGGCACTTGTGTCAACATCGGCTGCGTGCCCTCCAAAACCCTGATCCGCGCAGCCCATATCGCCCATCTGCGCAGGACCAGTCCCTTCGACGGGGGCATCACCGCGGTCGAACCGGTGATCGATCGTGCCCACCTGCTTGATCAACAAGAAGGCCTGGTGGAGGAACTGCGCCGCGCCAAGTATGAAAGCATTCTGGACGGCAATCCGGCCATCACCGTGCTGCGCGGCGAGGCTCGCTTTATGGACGACCACCGCCTGATTGTGCACCTGAGCGAAGGCGGCCAGTGCGAGGTGGCCTTCGACCGCTGCCTCATCGCCACCGGGGCAAGACCTCAGATACCGCCGATTCCCGGTTTGCAAGACACACCCTATTGGATCTCGAACGAGGCGCTGGCAAGCGACACCATCCCCGAGCGACTGGCGGTGATCGGCTCGTCGGTGGTGGCGACCGAGCTGGCCCAGGCCTTCGCCCGGCTGGGCAGCCAAGTAACGATCCTGGCGCGCAGCACGTTGTTCTTCCGCGAGGATCCGGCCATTAGCGAGGCGCTGACCGCCGCCTTTCGCGCCGAGGGCATCGAAGTGCTGGAACAGACCCGGGCGAGCCATATTAGCTATGGAGATGGGGAATTCGTGCTGACCACGAACCGGGGCGAGGTGCGTGCCGACCGGCTGCTCGTCGCGACCGGACGCACGCCGAACACGCGTGAGCTGAATTTGGAAGCTGCCGGAGTCCAAAACAACGCGCGGGGCGCCATCGTCGTCGACAGCGCCACGCGCAGCAGCGCGCCGGATATTTACGCCGCCGGCGATTGCACCGACCAGCCGCAATTCGTTTACGTCGCGGCCGCCGCCGGCACTCGCGCCGCCGTCAACATGACCGGCGGCGAAGCCGTTCTCGACCTGACGGCGATGCCGGCGGTGGTGTTCACCGACCCCCAGGTCGCCACCGTCGGGCTGTCCGAAGCCGAGGCGCACCACGCCGGCATCGAGACCGACAGCCGCACGCTGACGCTGGACAACGTGCCGCGCGCCCTGGTCAACTTCAATCCGCGCGGTTTCATCAAGATGGTCGCCGAAGCCGGCTCAGGGCGTCTCATCGGCATTCAGGCGGTGGCGCCGGAGGCGGGGGAACTGATCCAAGCGGCGGCGCTCGCCATCCGCGCGCGGATGACCGTGGACGAACTCGCCGACCAGTTATTCCCTTACCTGACCATGGTCGAGGGGTTGAAGCTTGCCGCCCAGACCTTCAGCAAGGACGTTAAGCTCCTGTCCTGCTGTGCCGGCTAACGACCATGGTCCGCACCACCTCGGTCCATGAACGTCGTTCACGCCATGGCCGTTCCCTCACCCCGGCCCTCTCCCAAAGGGAGAGGGAGATCAAGGCGTCGCTGTGCGACCTTCACGTTAAAGAGGGCACAAGCAAAGATCTGGCCCGCTGCGATAGTCCTGGCGGCACGTGGCGGGCGCTGATCCTGTGGGGGTTGCCGGCGTTGGTCGCCGGCGGTGCGCTGATAGCGGTTTCCTGGAACAGGAGCTTGCTATGGTTGGCCGGCGCTGCGTTCGCCGTAATGGGCCTGGCCTGCCTCATTAACGCCGCTCGGTGCCGGCGCCTGCATTGCTTCATCACGGGCCCTTATTATTTCTTACTCGCTTTAGGCGCCTGGATAGGATTTTTCTATGACCCTATCGGCGAATATCATTCGACATTATGGTTGTTACTAGCGCTGGCGGTCTCGCCTTTGTTTATCTGGCTGCCGGAGCGCTTGGCGAGGAAGAAATACTGGTAAAAGCAGATGTTTCTGCTAGCGATCACGACGTACCGCAATACAGCTTGGCTGAGCCATTTAAGGATTTAACTCGCCATCCTATCTGGCATGGTTCGAAAACTAATTTATTCAATTCCGGGCGAGGGACCCGTTTGGATAGGTTTAGAATTTCTACACCGACGACCTGATTTTCAGCATTGTAATCTAATACCACCCCTGGAGATACTTCCTCTGACTCGATGACCCGGTGCGCGGCCCAAGGATCCCGATTATCTCTTTTCCAGAACCGCCTCGAACACGCACGAGTAATCCTCGCGTTCGTGACCTTCCAGGGCGCTCTGATACAACCGGCGCAGTTTTTCAAGCACTTGCGTATCGATCGCCCCGGCGCCTTGGACAAACAAATCGATGTCTTTGATCAAATGCTCGGTGGGGAAGTTGGGATTGCGGTAATCGTGCGCCGCCATCCGCGGCAGTTTCTTGTCGAAGGTGGGGGCATAGAGCGCGCTTTGCTTCAGAATATCCATGAAGGTATCCACCGGGGCGCCGTGTGCCTCCACGTAGGCCAGGCTGGTGGCGAACGCCGCGGTGAGGGAAGCGATGAGTTGATTCAACGCCAGCTTGCAGGCCGCGGCTTTTCCCGTCTCGCCGATCAGGCGCGGCTCCGATCCCAGACAGGTTAGGAGCGGCCGGACTTTAACAAAGACGTTTTCCGAACCGCCGGCCATGATGATCAGCTTGCCGGCCTTGGCTTCGGGAATGCTGCCGAGCACCGGCGCTTCCAAATAAGCGCCGCCGGCGCGGTTCACCCGATCCGCCAATTGCCGGCTTTCCTCGGGGCCGACGGTGGCCATCTGCACGAGGACCTTACCGGCCGGGTCGATCTCTTGCAGAGCCGCTTCGGTGGCGGCGAAATCGCTGAGCATGGTAAAGACGATTTCGCTATCGGCTGCGGCGTCTCCGGGCGTGGCACACGCTTGGGCGCCCTTTTCCCGCAACGCCTCGGCTTTGGACGGCGTGCGGTTCCAAACCTTGACGGGATGATACCCTTCCGCCAGCAGGCGTTCGGCCATCGGCCGGCCCATCAAGCCGGTGCCGAGCCATGCGATGGACGATTTTGTCTCAGCCATGGTTTTCCTCCTCGAGTATGATACCTATTACAAACGCGGCAACAGGTGGGCATTGGGTTATCCCAAACGCTCCTTGGAAGCCGAAGAGCGCCCTACGGGACACGCTGTAAATACCTCCATGTACTCTGCGCACGGTCCCGCAGGGCGCTCTCCGGCTTCCCTCTGCAAATACTCACCTGTGCCCTGAATGATGACATGATATAGGAGGGGAGGCATTCGATGCCCGATTGGAACGACTGGATCTTGAGCCACGAAGTGATCATTCGCTTGGGATGCACCCTCGGCGTCCTCGCCATCATGGCCGGATGGGAGAGGATCACCCCGCGGCGACGGCTGATTCTCTCGAAAACCGTGCGCTGGCTGAACAATCTTGTGTTGGTGGCGCTCAACAGTTTATTGGTCCGCCTCTTGTTCCCCGCCGCCGCGGTGGGCGTGGCGGCGTTTGCCGCCGAGCACGGCTGGGGATTGTTGCATCACTATCGGCCCCCGTTCGTCTGGGCGGTGATCGGGTCGGTCATGGCGCTGGATTTGGTCGTTTATCTTCAGCACGTGATGATGCACGCCGTTCCGGCGTTTTGGCGACTGCACCGGGTGCATCACGCCGACGTGGATTTCGACGTCACCACCGGTCTCCGTTTCCATCCCCTGGAAATCCTTCTGTCCTTGCTGATCAAGTTTTCCGCCATCGTGGTGCTGGGCGTGCCGGTGGTGGCGGTGGTGATTTTCGAGGTACTCCTCAACGCCACCGCCCTGTTCAATCACGGCAACATCCGACTGCCTCTCGGGTTGGACCGGGTTCTGCGCTGGCTGGTGGTGACCCCGGACATGCACCGGGTCCATCATTCGGTGGAAGAAGACGAAACCAACAGCAACTTCGGCTTCAACCTACCCTGGTGGGACCGCCTGCTGGGGACTTACCGCGCCCAACCCCGCGCGGGACACGAAGGAATGACCATCGGTCTGCACGGTTATCATCGTCCCAAACAGGTGGCTTGGCTGCCGGGCCTGTTGGCGTTTCCGTTCGCCGAACCGGTCGACGGTTATGTCATCAACCGCCGCGTGTGGTCTCCGCCGCGGCAAAAGCGCTAGAATGCCATCCCATGGAATCTGAGAAAAACAAAAACCGAGGATAGCCATGAGTGTTCATCAGCATCATTTGGACAAAGTCGACATCGACGTTTTATTGGAGTTCTACCGCCAGGCGTGCATCAACGCCCGCGCCTACATCGAACTCCGCTACAAACGCTTCGCCATCTTCGTCGCCATCAACGCGGTGATCGGCGCGGCCACCTTCGCCATCACCGAGCTCCATCCCTACCACGCTTATGTGTCGGTGTTCGGGATTTTGATGACCCTGCTCTTCTGGATATTGGACCGGCGCACCCAAGCCTTCTACGAACTCAAATGCCGGCGCATCCTGGCCTGCGAGAAATTATTGGGCGGCGCCGATTACTTCGTCCCCTACACCGAGGAAACGCCGCCGGGCATTCCGGTACGGCTGTTGATGAATCTCATCTTCGCCGTCATTCTGCTGGGCTGGCTGACGATCGAGGCGCTTTTCGTCCTGCAGCCCTGACTCATAAGTCGATGGGCTCCCGCTCGGAAGGCGCCGGTTTTTTCTCGGGGCGGGATTTTTCCATCTCCTCGCGCAAGCGCTCCATTTCCTCTTTCAGACGGGGAAGGACATCCCGCTCCATCTTCTTTTCCGCCTCGCGCATTTCTTCCATCAGGTTCTCCAAGCGCCGCTGGAGGTTCTGGAATTCGGGCGATTGGGGAATCTTCTCCAACTCTCTCGACAAGCCTTGGAATTCCTTCTGCAAGGCTTCCATACTCTCGCCGAATCCCCGGAGGATGGGGCCGAACAATTCCGCCATGGGTTCGCTCCCTTCGACCACCGCCCCCTCCTTGATCGGCTCGCCCTCCGGATTGGGGGCGATCCAAATGCTTTGGCGCCGCGGCCGGACGGGATCGGGTTCGATGGTGTAGCGCGAACCGCCGGTCACCTTCGATCCGTGGGGGGCGCGAATCTGCACCGCCACCCACAGACTGCCGTCCTCCACCGGCTGAATGGTTTCCACTTGCCCCACTTCCCGGCCGGCCAGGTAGACCCGGTCTCCGGCTTCGAGGCCATCCACCTCCTGAAAACGAATGAAAAAATTCAGATCCCGGCTTTGACAGCCCATCAAAACAGAAGCCAAGCACACGATCCAAGCAAGCGCTTTCATGACACGGTTCCCTTATCGGTTAGCAAGGACTCGAATTCTGCCACCGATTGGGGTCGGTTTGCAGGGTCCAGTTGCATGGCCCGGTCGATCGCCTCCAGCAACCCCCCGGGGTATTGGTTTCGATACAGACGCCGGGCGGGCTTGAGCGTGTCTCGTTCGAGGCGATCGGTGACCATGGGTGGGGGACGGCGGTCCAGGCACGTTCGGAGTGTCGCGCCCAAACCGTACAAGTCGCTCCAGGGGCCGAGGGGCCAATTGGAGCGGTATTGCTCCGGCGGTGAAAACCCCGGCGTCCGAATCTTGCCGGGACGTTTCCAATTGTCCTTGCTTTTGGGGTAGGGTTGGGCCGCCCCGAAATCCAACAGAAGCGGATCGTTACCGGGACGGATAAGGATATTTTCCGGCTTCAGATCCAGATGCAAAAAACCGTGGCGGTGAATGGCAGCCAGCGCCTGCAGCAACTTGCCTATGACTGCCAGAAAAAAAACACCGTCGAGACGCTTGGGCTGACGCTTCATATACCAACCCAGGCTTTTGCCGTAATCGTAGGTCATGACCATATAGACCGTATCGTTGGCGTGGAAGAAGCTGGTCACTTCGACGATATTGGGGTGTTTGAGGGTGGCCAACATGCGGGCTTCTTCCACGAACAGGCGCCGACCACGGAGAAACAGGGAGCGGGTGTCCTCGCTGTGGGGCACCACCTGCCCCTCCCAGTTCCGATAGGCGAGCTTGCGCGGCAGGTATTCCTTGATCGCCACTTGGGTCTGATCGACGAGATGGCGGGCCAGATAGACGGCACTGAAGCCGCCGTCGGCCAACGGCCGTTCGATGACATAATGATCGATCACCGTCCCCAAGGGCAGATGGACGAATGCTTGGTCCTGGGCATCGGTGGACGAGGGGGCCTTCAACATCGGGGTTTCATCCTCACGGGTTTGCGCTTACTATGCTGCAAGTTTAATCATAGTCGGTTTCGCCTCATGGTCTACAGCATGACCGCCTTCTCCGAGCACGAAGGCCGGACACCACACTACACTGTTCGCTGGGAGATCCGCTCGCTCAACTCCCGCTATTTGGATTTGATCCTCCGCCTGCCGGACAATCTGCGCTTCTTAGAGCCCGAGATCCGGAAACGGATCGGCGGCCGTCTCAACCGGGGTAAAGTGGAATGCGCCTTGAAGTTGGGACCGTCCACGGATGCTTCGTTCGCCTTCGAACTCAACCGGCCGGTCGCCGAAGCGGTGGTCCGGGCGCTTTCGGAAATCGAACCCTTGCTGGGAGCTTCGGCACCGGTATCTCCCCTGGAAGTGGCACGCTGGCCCGGCGTCTTGCAGGAAGCGGGCATGGATCGGGAAACGGTAGAGGCCGCCGCCCTGGAAAGCCTCGAGGCGGCCTTGGAAAAACTGTTGACGATGCGCCAAAGGGAAGGCGTCCAACTGGCGCAATTTCTCCGCCAGCGCTGCGAAGAAATACACCGGCAAGTGACCCAAGCCCGTCAGGCCCTGCCGCAGGCGCTTCCCCAGTTGCGGGAAAAACTGCTGGGGAAAATCCGGGAACTGGGGCAGACCCCGGATTTCGACCGGCTCGAACAGGAGCTGGTCTACCTGGCTCAGAAATGGGATGTGACCGAAGAACTGGACCGGCTCGACACCCATCTGGAGGAAGCGGACCGCCTCCTGACTCAGGATCACCCCATCGGCCGGCACCTGGACTTTCTATGTCAGGAAATGAACCGCGAGGCCAATACCCTGGCCGCCAAGTCGGCTTCCACCGCATTGACCCAGTACGCGATCGAAATCAAGGTCTTGATCGAGCAAATGCGCGAGCAGGTGCAGAATATAGAATGATGTTCTATGGCGTTTTGTCGCGTTCTTATAGCACTTTAAAGAAAGAATTTTACTGAATTTGACTGTGATCGCATTCAGCAGCTCAAAGGCCAACTGGACATCCTGCAGGAGCGCATCGACGAAAAAGTACAGCAAAACCCGGTCACAGGCAGAAGCGCCTGCTTGCCGTGATCAAGGACCGGACTTTGTTCAGCGGCAATCCAGCTTGGCCGAACGCACGGGCCGGGGCATCGACCGAATCTTCGAGGGCATGCTCCGCTACGGACGTACCGCCCCGGACTATTCCAGGTCGTCCGCTCACAAGGTATCCGTGCGCATGAGCGCGGCGGACGCGGACGCCGAATTCCTGCGCATGATCGTCGAGCGCGAGGAACAGACTGGCACCGCCATGCCCATCGACAGCCTGATTATCCTGTCCCGGCTGCGCAATGAGTGGCGCACGTATTTCCGTGTGCTGTCGGCACAATGTTTAGGCCGGGCCGCATGGCGTCCGTCTGCTGGCATTTAAGCGATGCGGCTATCCAATGGTAATAAGAATGACCTATGAACAGAACCGATGCTGAAGCGTTGCTGCGTACTGCGGTGGGAAACGCAACCGCAAGCTTCCGTAGTGGCCAATGGGAAGCCATTGATGCTTTGGTAAGCCAGCGCAAAAAGCTACTGGTAGTTCAGCGAACCCGGCACGATTCATGTCGACTTCACTTGGGAGTTTGACGAAACCGGCACCATTCACGCCCGTCATATCGTAACGGACCACGGCTGGAGGATATCGCTGGACAAAGGCCTGGATATATTCCAACACTACGAGATGAACGACGAGGCCTTTGCTTTTGCCAATCGGCTGCAGCAGTTTCGCTCCGGCAAGGCCTTCGAGGTAACGTTTATCAAGCAGGCTTAGGCAGCACGGCAATCGCAAGAGGAGGCTTCCGATTCCCGCTCACACCAGGACGGAAACAACTGTTCACCATCGGCATAGTCCCTTCTCCCCTTGGGGGAGAAGGCTAGGATGAGGGGGAATCAAATCTTTCTTTGACCACACCCTCGCTCCTCCCTCCCCGCCAGCGGGGGGATAACGATTCCTACGGCTTCCCTACTAATCCCGCCTCAGCAGAGGGACAGTCCCGATGATATGGCAAAATAACCTGTAAAAGGAAAACCTCGTCAGAGAAGTTAAAGCATTTTATGGCCACCCCGAAAAGCCTCGTCGCCCAACTGCATAGACATTGGGAGATCATCGAAGACCTGGCGCGTGCATCGCGGGATATGCCCGCCTTCGAAGAGCGCCAGGTGCTGGCGGTGATCGCCAAGCATCAGCCCCGGGCCGGGCCGGAAGACCACGCCGCCGCCCTGCGCTCCCTCTGCAACGCGGATTTGCTGCAGCTTCTGAGTCGCACCTCCCACCTGCAGCTTAACCCCCTGGTGCTGGAATTTGTCCGCGGACTGACCCGCGAGCACGAGCTGGGGCTGTCGTCGGTGCTCAAGGCCCGGGTCGAGGCGATTCGGCAGGCGACAGAGCAGCTCCGCGAAGGATTGCATCGGAACGATTCCGATCTGATGCGCCGCGGAGCGGGGCGCCTTTCCGAACTGTTCCGCCAGATCGGTCAGCAGCTGGATCAGGACCGCCATGCCATCCTGGAACTGGCGGAAAACGCCAAGGCCGGCGACGCCGCCATGCCCATCGACCGGCGCTATCAAGCCGTGCTGGAAGCCTACGATCAGTATGTCGAACCGATGAACGAGATGATGGACAGCGGCTCCGACGGCACCTTCTATCCCTATCTGGTCGCGGCCGAGCAGGCGCTGGATGCGGCCACGGAAGTCCTGTCGGTTCGCGGAGCGCTCTACACCCACCGCCTGCAACTGCGGCAGGTGGCCTATCAGGCCAAGGAGCTGCGCCGCCTGGGGCGGGTCGTCGCCCAGCAATGCGCCGATACGCTGTTGCCGTTGCGGGAAGAGGCACGGCAACATAATCAGCTGTCGGCATCCATCAGCCATCTGCTGGGTCGGGTGCGCAAACAGGGGCTGGCCCGCGGATTGCGACGCCACGGCGCGCAAAGCAAGCTGCCATTGTGGCAACGGGAGCGCCGCAGCCGCATTCATTTGGGGGACGAGATCCGCACCCTGATGGCCGAAGCCCGGGATTATACGCCTCGACCAGAGGCCTTCCCGGAGGAATTACCGGCCGATCCGGCCGATTTGAGCGCCTGGATCGATGAGACCGAACTGCGCGAAGCGCTTCAGGCCGCACTGCCGGTGCACAATCTGATGACCTGGCTGCAGCAGCGGTATCCGACCCTGCCCGATGCCGTCGTGCTGCGCCTCTATCACGATCTGGTGCGCGAGCCACGGTGGCAAGCACAATTGCAACCGCAGACCACCACCACCGATCTGAAGGCACTGCGGGTACACTATCATCCCCATCAGTTGCAACCGTTACCCGAGGATGCCGCTTCATGACGGATACCCCGCTGGCGCTGGACCGGCTCACTCACCTGGCGACGCTGTTCAGGGAATTGGGCAACGGCAAACACATCAACCGGCTCTCCGATCCCATGCTGTGGGCCGAGCTGGAACGCGAAGAGGCGGCTTACCGCGCGCTCTTCGGCGCGCTCGGTTACGATCTGCGACTGGATGGACGCGGATTTGCCTGGTTTCATACCGAGGAAGCCAGCGGTAACGTCAACAAGACCTCCCGCCAGCTGGCGCTGCTCTTCATGGTGATCTTCGATACCCAGGCGGATGCCGGCAAGCCCTTGCTGCGCTTCGGCGACTGGGCGATCGATCGGTCGCTGCTGAACACCGTGCATGAACAACATCAGGAGCTGCTGACCGCCGAGGGGCTGGATACCGAGGGCTTGGCGAGCCTGCTGGAGACCGCCGCGCGCTTCGGGTTTGCGCGGGAAGCCGGCGGCCATTGGCAGCTGTTGCCGGCGGTGTGCCGCTACCTCGATCATTTCGAGGCGCTGGCCGCCGAGAGCCGCGAGGCGTCGGATGAACCGGCGGCAGCCGAGGATGAGCTTGATCGGGACGAGCCGACCGCAAGCGAGGATATGCGATGATTCAACATGGCTTTCAGCGCCTGGTGCTGCTCGGCAGCGCCGGCTATCAGCGGGCCGAATTGCCCTTGGATGACTCGGTTTCCCTGATCGCGCCCAACAACACGGGCAAGACCAGCCTGATCAACGCGCTTCAGTTTCTGCTGATCATCGACCGGCGGCGCATGGATTTCGGCGCCCACGATTTCGACAAGACCCGCCGCTTCTACTTTCCCGGCAACAGCGCCTATATCCTGCTGGAGGTGAGCCTGCCCCAGATCGGCACGGCGGTGCTGGGCTGCGTCGGCAAAGGCGTCAGTCATGAATATGAATACTTCGCCTACAAGGGCCCGCTGGTGGTGGAGGATTATCGGCAAAAGGACGGCTCCTTGGCACCTCAACCGCAGCTGGTCAACCATCTCGCCCGGCGGGAGCGGCTGGTGTTCAAATACAATCCGACGGAATTCCGCGACCTGATCTACGGCGGCCGCAGAACCCGCAGCGGCAACGAGCCGGACTTTACCGTGTTCAAGCTGGAACACGCCTCGGACGCGCAGGCCTTCCAGCAGGTGCTGACCCGCACCCTGCGGCTCGACAAGCTCAGCTCGACCGATGTGAAGGCCTATCTGCTGCAGATCTTCAAGCGCGACCTGCCGGACGCCAATATCGATTTCAAACAAGAATGGGACAAGGCGTTTGCCGAGGTCAACGCCGAGCGCGACCAGTATCGGGCGGCGGTCGATCAGCTCGAACGCATCGAGGCAATGGCGCGGGACTACGAGGAACGCTTGAAACTGCGCGGCAAACTGATCGACTGGCGGCCGCGGGTCGATCAGGGTCTGGCCGCCTGGCAAAGCCACTATGACAGCCGGCAGCAATCCCTGGCCGATCAGGAAAGGGAGCTGCGAGAAGCGCAGCGCCGGCAGACCGCGCGCGACCGGGAATTGACGACCGAGCGGTTCGAGCTGACCCAGCAACGCAAAACCCTGGGGGAAGAAGATGAGAAAATGGAAGCGCTGTCCCGCCGGTTTGCCTTGGTCCACGAACGCGAGGAGCTGGAGAATCGGCTGGCGGAGTGCGAGCGACAGCTGGATCGGCAGACCACACTCCTGGGCCAGATCAGCGGGCGGCCGGTGTCGGCCATTCGCCGCGATCAACAAACCCGGCAACGCGAGCTGGCGCAGCTGGAACAACAGCGCGAGCACCTGAATGACAACCTCTATCGCCGTCTCGGCGAATCTTTGTCGGCGGATCAACTCGACCGGTTGAACCGGGTATTGAGCCCGCCGGTGATGACGCTGGCGCCGGAGACCTTCTCCCTGGACATCGAGCCGCTGCGGCAGATGCTGGCGCAGTCGGATCGGAACCGGCTGCAACTGCCCGGCCTGTCCCTGACATTGGCCTCATTGAGTCCGCAGCACCGACAGCTGACCGAAGCGGAATTGGACGAACAACTGACCGATACGCGGCAACAGTTGCAGGCGTTGGCGGAACAGTTGCAGGCCGCCGAGCGGTTGGCGGATGCGCAGCACAAGAAGCACCAACTGGAACAGGAAAAACGTCAGCGGGAACAGGATCTGGCCGACTATGACCGGCTGCAACAGCTGCTCGACGAAGCGCCCGAGCGGCGGAACCGGCAAACACAGCTGCAACAACAACTCGATGAAGTCGAGCAGGCACTGAAACAATCGGAGGAAACGGCCAAACAGCTTCAAGACCGCCTGGATCGGGTCAGGCAGGATCAGGCGAATCTGCGAAATCAGCACCAGACCATCGAACGCGCCCGAACTCAGCGCGGCGACAGCAGCGAGATCTTCGGTTATCTGGATCGATTGGACCATCACCCCTGGCTGGAAGAAACCGGCTGGGCGCTGGATCGGCTGGCCGACAAGCTGCAAACCTACCAGCGCGACTGCCGCCGTCTGCAGGACCTGGATCACTCCCTGCGGACGGACCTGCGCGAGCTGCATTCCGGCGGCCTGACCAAGTACCAATACAGCGACAGCCCCGACCGGGAGCTGAAAGCCATCATCGACTTCAGCCGGCAACTGCCCCGGGAGAGAGAGGCGCTGGAGAAGAAGGCGCGCAGCGCCGTGGTCAACGTGACCGCCAGCCTCCGGGAGCTGCGCGACGGCCTGCTCTCGTTCAAAAGTAAAATGCGCGAATTCAACCGTCTGATCGGCCACCGCCAGCTGTCGGATCTGAAAACCTTCAAAATCGAACCGCAAGACGAAACCCACCTGGTGACGGCCATCAACACCCTGATCGACACCGCCGCACAAGTGGAGACCGGCGAAAGCTTCGAGCTGTTCAACCAGGCCAGCGTCCTCGACGACAAGCAGCTGGATCGGGCCAAGCAGATCCTGATCGACGAGGGGAATGCGCGCCAGGGATTGAAGGTCGCCGACCTATTCCGGCTGGAATTCGTGGTGGGCAAGCTCGACCAGCCGGCGGACGCTTTTCAGGACATCGACAGCGCCGCCTCCAACGGCACGGTGCTGATGGCCAAACTGGTGACCGGATTGGCGATGCTCCACCTGATGCAGGATCAGCGGCATCAGGTTCGCGCCGTCTGCTATCTGGACGAAGCCCTGGCGCTAGACGCCCGCAACCAGACCCATCTGATCGAAACCGCCCACGAATTCGGTTTCGCCCTGATCTTCGCCTCGCCGGCGCCCCTCACCACCGTTCGCTATTGCGTGCCGATCCAGCATCACAACGGCAAAAACCATATCAGCCGTCAGAGCTGGCAGGTACTCGAGTCATTGAGCGAGGCAAATCCATGAGCCGCGCTCTGCGGGCCGCGCTGGGCAAGCTGTGTCGGGCCCAAGACGATCGGCTGGCCGGCTCGCAACTCAGCAGCGCCCAACGCAAGGCGCTGGATGCGTTCGCCCGTCAGACCGGCAGCGTGCAGATCCAGCCCCGCGGCCGCGGCGTATTCTACCGCATCGTGCAACCGGCCGTGGTCGAGCGCCATTGGCGCGACCTGACCCCCATCGACGCGGACGAGTTGGATGCCGATCTACCCAAGCGCGCCGGCAACATCGCCCGCGCTCGCTTCAGCAAGAGATCCCTCCACAGTCACGACCTTCACTACCTGCTGCTGAAAGCGGCCGGCCCGGTTCAATGGCGCGATGGCGCCGGTCATCGACTAGACCTGGACCTGGCCACCGTCCGGCAAGGCGCTGCCGTTCTGGCCATCGACAACGACATGCGAAAAGACAGTGGCTGGCATACGGCCGGAACGCTCTGGCTAGTCGAAAATCAGGCGCTGTTCGACCGGCTCGACTGGCTGCCCGATCGAATGCACGCCAGTGTGGCTTACTATGGCGGTCAACTGCGCAAGGGATTGATCGAATGGCTGGCGGCACGGCCCCGTGCCGCCAGAGTCCGGTTCTTTCCCGACTACGATGGGGTGGGCCTGCTCAACTATGCGCGCATCAAGGAACGGCTGGGCGACGCCGTTCAGCTCTGGCTCATGCCCGCGTGGGAATCCCGTTTGCGCCGTTACGGCAACGCGGAGCTGTGGCAAGGTACGGCAAGAGAATTTCAGGCAGCGCAACGCCGCCTGACCGAGCTTGTGCTGGAACCGGAAGTGCTTGAACTGATCCGGACGATGCAATCCCTTGGGATGGCGCTGGAGCAAGAGGCGGTATGGGTGGACACGACCTAACCCATCAAGCCGGGGCATCTTTGCCAACGAGTCAGGGCAAATCCAACGTTATTTTGTAGCAACCGTCAGCGTCATCTCGCTCCCACCGTCCAACATCCCACGGGGTAAAATCGTGTCACTTTATCGAACGGCATGGACCGCTGACCGAGGAAATTGCTTTAATAAAATTTTTTTCACTCGATAACCCAATCCAACAAACCGAATAACCATGGCTAAAGGCACGCTTTTCATCGTTTCCGCCCCGTCGGGCGCCGGTAAGACCAGCTTGTTGAAACAATTGCGGGAAGAATTGGAGAATGTGGTGATTTCCGTCTCGTACACCACCCGGTCCATGCGACCCGGTGAGGTGGACGGCAAGGATTATTGCTTCGTCACCCGGGAGCAATTTGAAACCATGCTCGCCGAGGACGCCTTCCTGGAATACGCACGGGTCTTCGATAATTATTACGGCACCGCTCGCGCTCAGGTTCAGGAAAATCTGGCGCGGAGCCTGGACGTCATATTGGAAATCGACTGGCAGGGCGCGCGCCAGGTGCGGGAAAAGCTGCCCGACAGCCGTTCCGTCTTTATTCTCCCCCCGGCCCGGGACATTTTGGAAGAACGGCTGCGCGGACGCGGCCAGGACAGACCAGACATCATCGCCCGGCGCATGCGCGACGCCCGCGCCGAAATATCCCACTACGCCGAATACGATTACTTGGTCGTGAACGACCATTTCGAGCAAGCCTTAGGTCAACTCAAAAGCATTTTGATTGCCGACCGCCTGCGTTTGGACAGGCAACAGGAAACGTTGGGCGAACTTCTGCAAAACCTGCTTGCCTGACCGCCATTCCAGTGGCCAATCCAATGCAGAACCGTCCCCTTTTGCCCGCCTATAAGAGGCTGTTTAATCTCCGCCATAACAACTGTCAGATTTTTTTACATTTTCTGGCGTAATATTCGCCAAAGCCAGGAAAATCAAGGGTTGGTTCGAAAATTGCGTTGGATGTATTCAAAGCAAACCGAACCAAGAGGATGCAGTCATGGTGCGGATAAAATGGATCACTGGATTAGTGCTTTTCATATGTCTCGCGGCCGCAGAAGCCAAGCAATATTCCCTGTCCGCGCCCAAATTGCGTCAGGCCGCTCTCCAGCATGAACACGAAAAGGAATATGCGGACGCGTTTCGCCTGTACTGCCTGGCGGCGGCTTTGAACGACCCCATCGCCATGCATCACCTGGGTTGGATGTACTTCAACGGCCGCGGGATGCCGCGCAACCTGGAAGTCGCCATGGGCTGGTTCCGACGCGCCGCCCTTCAAGGAGACCCTTATTCCTGGCGGATGGCCAAGCGTTTCCGCGACGTATCGCCCCGCCGCGATGCCGATTGTCCGGTCACCCGCGACCCCAAACGCATGAGCAAAGAAAGAGTGGCCACCTGGGCCAAGCTGTTGGGGAATGAATTGGGCGTGGACCCTCGCCTGGTCTTGGCGGTGATCAAAGCCGAATCGAATTTCAATCCTTCCGCCATGTCGCCTTCGATGGCCTATGGCTTGATGCAACTCATGCCCGCCACTGCCCGGCGGTTCCACGTCAACCGCCTGCATCCGGTGGAAAACATGATCGGGGGGGTGCTTTACCTGCGCTGGTTGCTACGCCGTTTCGACGGAAACGTACGCTTGGCGCTGGCGGCCTATAACGCCGGGGAAAACGCCGTTAAGCGTTACCGGGGAATCCCGCCCTATCGGGAAACCCGTCGTTACGTGAGCAAGATCGTCGCCGCCTATCCCCATACCACCCATCCCGTTCCCCGGACCGCCCTTTAGCGCAGAATTCTCAGAATTTCTTGTACCTGGGTGCGGGCGTCGCAAAGCACTTGTAGGGAATATTCAGGCGACAAGCTGCCGTTGCGCAGCTTGTTGCAAGCGGGAATGGAGTTGATCGGCGGAACTTCGTTCATGCGGGAGGTTTCCATGTAGCGGTGCAGCCTGGACAACATCACGATATCCCCCAGGGACAATTCGGGATCGTCATCGTAATGCCAGACATCGGCTCTTCTCGGAATCTCCACCAACTCATCCGGAAAACCCCATTTTTGCAGGATATAGTATCCGATAGGGCCGCGAATGACCGGAAGGGCGGCGTCGACTTCCTCCTTTTGATAATAGGACTGGGGAAAGCCGTCGGCGAAGGTCAAAAAAGGAATGATGCCGATATTGCAGATCAGTCCCGCCAGGAAAGCTTCCTCGGGATCGTGCCAGTGATTATCCTTGGCCAGGACGTAAGCCAAGGCGGCAACATGGAGCCCTTCCTGCCAAGAATCGCGCATTTTTTGACATAAAAACGCATCTTTGGATTTAAAGACATTGCGCATGCACAGGGAAAGGGTAAGATTGCACGTCGCCCTGAGACCGAGGCGGTTGATCGCTTCCAGGCATGTGCGGGCCGGGTTCGCGGCGAGATACAAGGGACTGTTGGCAATATGCATCAAATTGGCGGCGATGGAAGCGTCGGCCTGGACGATTTTGGCCGCCTCGGCCACGCCGATATCCTCCTTTTCGATGGCCCGGCGTAGCGCCAGGGCGATATCGGGCAAGGTAGGCAGCGTCAATTCCTCGTTGAGGAAATTTTGGCAAAATGCCTGGAACAACTGGCTATTACGGAGTTGCTTGGGCGCCCGCCAACGGTTTGGATCCAGCAACCGGTCATCTTCCATCTGATCCTTCAAATTTTTCCGCATGACCTTGGCCAAGACCCGAATCACCTCCACGTCGGTCCGGGCGATCGCGGTGGTATTGTGGGCCTCCCCGGAAGAAAGGGGGAACCTGGCTTTGGCGGTGCCGGCGGCGACCTCGTAACTTTGCTCATCATTGAGCCTCATCGTCACCGTCCCTCTCAGAAGATAGAAGACATGCGCCTCGGTTTCGCCGCGCTCGAACAGGACCGATCCGGGCGCATAGGTCTCGGTCCGCTGGGTCAAGGCGAACGCGTTCAACTCCTCCTCGCTCAGACTGCGCAAAGGAATCAACTGCTGAAGTTCGGTAACCGTAATCGGACGCGGCGGAAATTTTCCCGACGGTTTGCGGCCCTGGCCGGTGCTCGAACCGCCCCGTTTTCCTAATAGTCGTTCCAACATAAAACTTCAGTAATCGAAGAACATTCGGACTTGCTCGATTTGCTGTTGAGCATTATGCAATAGATTCAGTGAGAATTCCGGAGAAATTTGCCGCATATCCAGTTTCTGAAAAGCCGGCAAGACCTCGATGGGAGGCAGCTCCCCGGTTTTTCTCCGCCCCAGACGGGCATGCCAGTGGGCCAGAATCACGATATCGGTCAAGCGGGTCGGCCCGGGGGCATGATAAAACCAATCGTCGCAAAAAGCGGGAATACCGCACATCTCTTCGGGGAACCCCCAAGCTTTCAGCATCTGAATCCCCAAGCCTCCCCGAACCGCCCGTACCCCGGCCTGCAACATGTTTTCCGAAAGCGAATCGGCGGGGAAATCCGCGGCAAAGTACAAGAACGGCAACGCACCCACATGGGACATCAAACCGGCGAGCAAAGCCTGCTCCGGGTCCACGCCGCCAATATGGCGCCCCAATACATAGCTCAAGCATGAAACCCGCACACTGTTCCGCCAGATGCTTTGAATTTGGCGCTGGACCTTCTTTTGCCGACACTGGAACAAGCGCCCCACGGTCAATGCGGTAACCAACTGTCGGGCGGCATTGAGACCGATACGCGCAATCGCCTGCTGACAGGTGGCTACGGGGGTTACGCCCGAGTAAAGCGGACTATTGGCGATTTCAATCAAGCGGGCGGTGACGATGGGATCGGTTTGAATGATCCGGGCGCCTTCATCCGCGCCGATCTCTTTTTGCATCGCCGCGCGCAGGCGGATGGCCGCCTGCGGCAGCGTCGGCAGGGTCAAGGAGTTTTCCCGATAAGTGCGCCAGAAGGTATAAAACACCTCGCTCTGGCGTAAAATGTCCGGCAATTGCGCGAAATCGACGCTTAAACCGGCGGCATCGATGGACTTGGCGCGCTTATTCTCCAAGGCGGTAAGCATGGCCGATTCCGGCAGGGACAGCAGAGTCACGTCGGTTTTGGCGGTGGCCGTGGTTTCGTAATGACTCCCGCAGGCCAGCGGATATTGGGCCATCTTCGATCCGGAAGAAACCGCCCGGATCTGCTCACCACGCACCAGCATTACTTCTCCGTCCAACAAGTAAAAAGCGGTGCCGTCGCTCGGACCTTGCTGAAATAACAGCGTACCCGGCGGATAGCGATGGCTGCGACAAGCGGGCAGCAACAAGCTAAGTTCGGACCCATTGAGATGATTGCATGGAATGAGCTTCCTCAACTGCTCGGGAAGCATCGGCGCGGAATCGGAGTCGATTGAGGAAGCGCGCTCGAAGGCTGGCTTTGCCGCTACCTCCTGCCGTTTACGCGACCGGTCCGCCTGTGAGCGAAAAAAATACCTGAGTAACCCCATTTCATGCCTATTATCATTCCGCGCTCCTCTAATAGTAGTAGAAATCCGTTCAGTCGAGAAACAGGCGGATGCCGGCGACGCCCCGGGCGCCGCAAAGGCGGGCCCGGTCGAGATCCGAGCGCTCAAGGCCGCCCATCAAATAGACCGGCAGATTGATCTGGCCGAGCCAGCGCCGGGCGGCTTCCCATCCCAAGGGGGTGGCTCTCGGGTGGGTGGCGGTGATCGAAATGGGAGACAAGACGGCGAAATCCAACCCCAAGGCTTGGGCCTGCCGCAAATCGGCGAGGCTGTGACAGGCGGCTCCCACCCAGCGCCAGCCGGCGGGCCGGGTCGACAGGGTATGCAGTTGACGGCCGCTCAAATGGAGTCCGGCACGGGGGCATAGCTCGGCTGATTCAGCGAATTCCTCGGAATCGGCGCGGATCATGAGACAGCCACCCTTCGCCCCCATGGCCTGGCTGAACTCCTTCGCCAAGCGCCGATAGACCGCCGGAGAAAGATTTCGAGCGCGCCAGTAAATCAAGCGCTCGCCCCGATCGAGCAAGGCGTGAAAGCGCCGCCGGTAGGTCGATTGGTCATCGCCGGTCCGAGCGTCCGTCGCGGTGCTTTCGAGGACGGGATAAAAAGGCGGCAAGCGGAGGGCGGTCAAAATCGGTCCGTTGGCGGCCGGAAACGCATAGCGATCCAGCGCTATCGGTGCCGCCCACACCAGGGTCTGGTTCTCACGTCCAATCGGTTCGCCTTCAAAACGGGTCACCTCGAACACGTGCAAAACCACCCGTCGATCCGGATAGGCATGCCGGATTTGGATCAAAGGCCGGGCAGCGGTCACTCGGATACCCAATTCTTCGCCCAGTTCTCTCGCCAAGGCTTCGGCAACCGGCTCGCCCGGTTCGCACTTGCCTCCCGGAAACTCCCACAAACCGCCCTGATGGGCGTCTTCACGACGGCGGGAAAGCAGAACGCCACCCTCGGCGTCGCGAATGACGCCCACGGCGATATGCAATGAATCAGGTGCGGTATTCCGCATTGATGCGGACGTACTCGTGGGACAGATCGCAGGTCAACACTAGGGCGGAAGCGGTTCCCCGGCCCAATTGGATGCGCACGGCGATCTCCTCGCGCGCCATGACCGTTTGCCCCTGCGCCTCGGTATAGGTGGAGGCACGCCTTCCGTCGGCAACGATGCAGACTTCGTCCAACCAGATTTTAACCTGATCGATCGCCAATCCTTCGCAACCGGCGCGCCCCACCGCCGCCAGAATCCGGCCCCAGTTGGGATCGGAGGCGAAAAAGGCGGTCTTCACCAGGGGGGAATGGGCCACCGTAAATCCGACCCGGCGGGCCTCGTCCACGGTCGCCGCCTCCAAGACCTCGATGCGAATCAGCTTGGTGGCCCCTTCGCCGTCGCGCACGATGGCTTCGGCCAGTTCGGCGCAGACCCGCTCCAAGCCGTCGAGAAAAGCGGGAAAGTCCGGGTGGTCCCGGTCCAGGACAGGGTTTTCCGCGCGGCCGGTGGCCATCAACACGCAGGCGTCGTTGGTGGAAGTATCGCCGTCCACCGAGACGGCATTGAAGGTGGGGCCCACCACTTGGGCCAAGGCGAATCGTAGCGCGCTCGGTTCGATGGCCGCATCGGTGCCGACGAAGGCCAGCATGGTGGCCATATTGGGCGCGATCATGCCGGAACCCTTGGCGATCCCGGAAAGCGTTATCTCGGTGCCGCCGACAGGAACGCGAACCGTCGCACCCTTGGGCCGGGTGTCGGTGGTCATGATGGCGCGGGCAGCCGACGCCCAACCCGCCTCATGCAGATTTTGCAGCGCTTCAGGCAGGGCGGCGGTGAGTTTGTCCACCGGCAAGGGCTCGCCGATGACGCCGGTGGAAAAAGGCAGCACTTGATCCGTTCGACCGCCGGTCAAACGGGCGAGGGCGGCGCAGGAAGCGCGTGCATCGGCCATGCCCCGATCGCCGGTGCCCGCATTGGCGTTGCCGGCGTTGATGAGCAGCCAACGGGGATTCTCGATCAAATGCTCGCGGGCGACCCTCACCGGTGCGGCGCAGAAGGCGTTGCGGGTGAAGACCGCCGCTATCCGGGCTTCCGGACACAACTCGATCAGCGCCAGATCGTCCCCGGCGGCGGGGCGGAGGCCGGCACGGGCGGTTCCCAGGCGCATTCCCGCCACCGCCATGGCTTCCGGAAAACAAGCAGGGCCGACCGCCATCAGCTCAACTTGCCGTGACAGTGCTTGTACTTCTTGCCGCTGCCGCAGGGGCACGGTTCGTTGCGACCCACCTTGCGCGCCTGACGCACGAACGGCTTTTGCTCCACGGCCACATCGCCTTCTTCCTCGACCAGCGCCAGGGCCTCGTCCTCGCTCATGGCGCTGCTTTCGGCGTGCTCGTATTGGACATCGTGGGGCTCGCTGGCGCGGCGCTGCTCGTCGATCGCCGCCACATCCTCGGCGCCGCGGATCTGCACCCGAGACAAGACGCTGATAACCTCGTGCTTGATATTGTCGAGCATCGAGCCGAACATGTAGAACGCCTCGCGCTTGTATTCCTGTTTCGGATCGCGCTGGGCGTAACCGCGCAAATGGATGCCCTGGCGCAAATGATCCATCGCCGCCAGATGTTCCTTCCAGGCGTTGTCCAGGATTTGCAGCATCACCGATTTTTCGAACTGACGCAGCACTTCCGTGCCGATCTCCTGTTCCTTGTCGCGATAGGTCTTTTCGGCCGCGTCGATGATTTCTCTCTTGAGATCCTCGTGCTGCAGATTCAAATCCGATTCGAGGCGCTTTCGCACCGGGAAGTAGAGACCGAATTCGGCCTCCAAGGTGTGTTCGAGACCTTCGATTTCCCACTGTTCTTCGAACGTATTGGGAGGCAGGTGCTTGTCCACCACCTCGGTCAACACGTCCCAGCGGATGGCGTCGAGCACTTCGGTGATGTCCTCGGTCTCGAGCAGCTCGTTGCGCAATTCGTAAACGACCTTGCGCTGATCGTTGGCGACGTTGTCGAACTCCAGCAGTTGTTTGCGGATGTCGAAGTTGTGCCCTTCCACTTTGCGCTGGGCGTTTTCGATGGCCCGCGTCACCCAGGGATGCTCGATGGCTTCGCCTTCCTCCATGCCCAATTTCTGCATCAGGGCCGCGACCCGGTCGGACGCGAAAATTCGGAGCAGGCTATCCTGGAGAGACAGATAGAAGCGGGTCGAACCGGGGTCGCCCTGACGCCCCGAACGGCCGCGGAGCTGATTGTCGACCCGGCGCGATTCGTGGCGCTCGGAGCCGATCACATGCAGCCCGCCGGCCTCGATTACCTGCCGGTGGCGCTGATGCCAATCCCGCTTCACCTGATCCTTGGCTTCCTCGGGGGCGTCTTCGCCCAAGGCCTCCAGCTCCGCATCCAAGCCGCCGCCGAGGACGATGTCGGTGCCTCGGCCCGCCATGTTGGTGGCGATGGTCACCGTGCCCGGCCGTCCCGCCTGGGCGATCACGTGGGCCTCCCGCTCGTGCTGCTTGGCGTTGAGCACCTGATGGGGGATTTTTTTACGCTTGAGCTGCTGCGACAGATACTCGGAGTTTTCGATCGAGGTGGTCCCCACCAACACCGGCTGCCCCCGGCGGACGCAATCGTCGATGTCCTTGACGATGGCATCGAACTTGTCGCGCGCGGTCAGGTAGACCAGATCGCTGAGATCGTCGCGAATCATCGGCCGGTGGGTGGGGATGGCCACCACCTCCAGGCTATAGATCTGATGAAATTCGTAGGCCTCGGTGTCGGCGGTACCGGTCATCCCGGCCAGTTTTTCGTAGAGACGGAAATAGTTCTGGAAGGTAATCGAGGCCAGGGTCTGGTTTTCCTGCTGGATGGGCACCCCTTCCTTGGCCTCGATGGCCTGGTGCAAACCATCCGACCAACGCCGCCCGGGCATCACCCGACCGGTGAATTCGTCCACGATGATCACTTCGTTGTCGCGCACGATGTATTCCACGTCCCGGTGATAGAGGGAATGGGCGCGCAAGGCGGCGGTCAGGTAGTGGAGCAGGCGGATATTGGCGGCGTCGTAGAGGCTTTCCCCGGCCTCGATCAAGCCGGCTTCGGCCAGCAATTGCTCCACCTTTTCGTGTCCCTGCTCGGTCAGGAAAACCTGCTTGGTTTTCTCGTCCACCGTGTAGTCGCCCGGTTTGAGCGAGTCGGCAAGGGGTTCCGAGGGACCGGTCTCCTTTTCGTCCGGCTGGTCCTGCTTCTGCAAATGGGGCACCAGCTCGTTCATGCGAAGGTAGAGATCGGTGCGCTCCTCGGTGGGGCCGGAAATGATCAGCGGCGTGCGCGCCTCGTCGATGAGAATGGAGTCCACCTCGTCGACGATGGCGTAGTGGTGACCGCGCTGAACCTGTTCCTCCTTGCTGAAGGCCATGTTGTCGCGCAGATAATCGAAGCCGAATTCGTTGTTGGTGCCGTAGGTGATGTCCGCGGCGTAGGCCTCTCGGCGGTCCGACTGGTTCATGCCGCTGGTGATGACGCCCACGGTCATCCCCAAAAAGCCGTAGATCTTGCCCATCCACTGGGCGTCGCGGCGGGCCAGATAATCGTTGACCGTCACCACGTGCACGCCCTTGCCCGACAGGGCGTTGAGATAGACCGCCAGGGTGGCCACCAAGGTCTTGCCCTCGCCGGTGCGCATTTCGGCGATCTTGCCGTCGTGGAGCACCATCCCGCCGATCAGCTGGACGTCGAAATGACGCATGTGGAGCACCCTTTTGCCGGCCTCGCGGACAGCCGCGAACGCCTCGGGGAGGAGATCGCCCAGGGTTTCGCCGTTCTCCAAACGCTCTCTGAATTCATCGGTCTTGGCGCTCAATTGCGCATCGCTCAATGCCTCGAATTGGGGTTCCAGGGCATTGATCTTTGCCATCAACCACCGTTTTTGGTTGATGATGCGTTCGTTCCGGGAACCGATGACTTTTTTAACCAGCTTGCCTATCATTAACGTTCCAATTTCAAAATTGATGACCCCATACCCGAGCGGGGAAGAAGATATCTCAAATTCGATCCATTTTACCGCAGGAGGCGGTGGGTTCGAAAACGCCGCAACGGATTTTTTTGAATCCTGGCGGTACGATTCCAAAACCGCCCCTTGTCAATGCTTTTTTGACGCGAGCAACCACCCAATGTTCATGAGCGCTTGTTTACAAATGGTGATGGGGTATCGGCCATTCGCCCGATACCCGCCTTTTCGGATTTGTAAACAAGCTCTGCTAAGCATCCACCCCATTAGAAAGTTTTGCTGGAGACGTGACCATCCCTAACTCCCCCAAGCCGGTATCCGAAACCGTGAAACGGGACCGCAATCTGGCCGCGCTTTTGGCGCGGGCGCGATTGCACGAACGTTTGCTCGAGAAGATCCGGCGCTCCCTGCCCGATTCCATCGGCAACCACTGCCCGGCATGCGTATTGCGCGCCGACGGGCAATTGATGCTGTATGCGGAAAACGCGGCTTGGGCGTCCCGGTTGCGCTTTTACCAAGTACAATTGCTGCCGGGGGTGAATGAACTGGTGCCGGTCACCCGGATTCAGGTTCGCGTTTTGCTGGCCTCCGAGGGACAGGAAAAAGCGCCCCGTCCGGTGACGAAACCCGGACCCGACGCCGTGTCGCAACTGGAACGCGCGGCGGACGCCAGCCCCGATCCTCAGATTCAGGACAGCTTACAGCGCCTGGCCCGTACCTTGCGCCGCGCCGCCGAGAAGCCGTAGGATTCGGCGATCACAAGCACCGCTCCCAACGTCGGCCTCTTTGACAGCGCTTGCCGAACTTCCCGGATCTGGTGTTCAATAGTGTTGACTAAAAACTTTATTTCCGGCTACCCCAAATGCAAGCATCCGAATTCCAAATCGACACTTGGCTCAACGGCGGTCCTCATGAACTCTCGTTTCTCCGGGGAAAGGTGGTGGCGCTCCACTTCTTCCAAATGCTTTGCCCGGGGTGCGTGGTTCACGGCATGCCCCAAGCGCAGAAGCTCCATGAAGCATTCAAGGAGGATCCAAGGATTCAGGTGGCCGCGATCCACTCGGTGTTCGAGCATCACGATGTCATGACTCCCGAAGCGCTCCGCGTCTTCGTCTCCGAATTTCGCTACACCCTGCCCATCGCCATCGACCGGCCCGACCCCGAGGGCTCGATACCCCGAACGATGCGCGCCTACGGCTGCCGGGGAACGCCCACCTGGATTCTGATCGATCCGGAAGGGGAGGTGGTGGCCAACCTCTTCGGCCGCCCCACCGACCTGGAGATGGGGCTTAGAATCGGAGAACTCTTGCCGCGCGCGCAAGGGGAAGAATGCTCCGAAGACGGATGCAAAGTCCCACTCACCTAGGTTCTTTGCCTAAACCAAAATCACCGGGCAACGCGCCCGTTCCGGCAATATTTGGGACAAGGGATCGGTGCGGGAACAGACCACCGCCGTGCACCCCTGGCGCTGGAGCAGATCCAGGAAGCATTCGGGATCGGCGGTCACCCACTCGCCTTCGGCTGGAGCGGCAATTTGCGCACCGCCCTTCCCCCCCAGGCAAAGACGGCAACGCTCTCTCCGGGCCAGTTCGCGCCCCGTCGCCAGGGCCCGCTCGGCCGCGGGCGAGCCGTCGTACCATACCCAAACGGGCGAGCGGCGGACCGACAGCCATTCGCGATACGCGCCACAGATCAGCAGATCGTTCTGCCCCACCGCGGCCAGTGCCGTCTCCAGATAGCGGCCGCGGCGGATTTCCAACCCGCCGGGCAAGGACAGCCGGGTTTCGATCTCCACCAGCCAGCGCCGGATTTGGGTGACCCGCTGCTGGAGAAACGCTTCCAGGCGGTCCGGCTGAAACGGCTGCAGGGCGCCGGAAAGTCCGTCGATTTCCCGCATGAAAGGGAGTTCGGCGGCCTGGCGCAGTTCCGGATTTTCCACTACCAGAATGGTCAACCGCCGGCCTTCCTGCAGGGCCATCCGGGCGCCCAACTCCAAGGCCGGACGGCGGAGAAACAGGGAATCGAGGGCCACCAGCACGCCGGGAGGAGCGCTCATGACGCCTTGTCCTCCTGGTCGCGGCCGCCGAAACGGCGTCTCAATTCGGCAAAATGGCGCAGTTGCCGCTCCACTCGCCCGTTGATAGTATCGGCGGGGAAGTCTCCATCCTCGCCGCGTTCGCCGGCGGGCGTGTCGAGCAGCAATTCCAGCGCCTCGTCCACGGTTTCCACGGCGTAGACGTGAAACTTGTCCTCCTCGGCGGCGGCCACCACGTCCCGGTGCAGCATCAGGTTCTGAACGTTGGCGACGGGAACGATCACCCCTTGGTCGCCGGTCAGTCCCTTTCGCTGGCAAACATCGAAAAACCCTTCGATCTTCTCGTTGACGCCGCCGATCGGCTGAACCTGTCCCAATTGGTTAACCGATCCGGTGACCGCCAGATGCTGACCCAGAGGCAGATCCGCCAGAGAAGAGAGCAGAGCGCACAATTCCGCCAGGGAAGCGCTGTCGCCTTCCACCGGACCGTAGGATTGCTCGAACACCACGCTGGCGGCCATGGACAACGGCTGAACCCGGGCGTAACGGGAGGCCAGGAAATTGGACAGAATCATCATCCCCTTGGAGTGGATCGATCCGCCAAGCTCGGCCTCCCGCTCGATATCGATCACCTTGCCGTCGCCCAGACGGGTGGTGGCGGTGATCCGCGTCGGCCGGCCGAAGCTGAAATCCCCCGGGGAAGTCACCGCCAGGCCGTTGAGCTGCCCCACCCGCCGGCCCTGGGTGTCGATCAGCAGAACGCCGCGCTCGATCATTTCCTTGGCTCGGCTGTACAATCGGTCGCCACGGTAGATGCGAGCGTCGATGACGGCTTGAATATCGGCGCGGGTCACCACCTCGCGGCTGGCCTTCCGGGCGCGGTAATCGGCTTCCCGGATCAGATCGGTGAAGGTCCTGAGATGGGTAGTAACCTTGAAGGCGTCCTCCAGCTCGCGCGCGCCCTGTTCCACCAACCGGATCACCGCGTCGCGGTCCAGCGGCAGGAGATTTTCCTTGCGCGCCAAGGTGGCCAGGACCCGCGCGTAAAGCTGATGGGTCTCGGGGCCGCGGGGCAGGTCCTCCTCGAAGTCGGCGGGAATCTTGAACAGGTCCTGAAATTCCGGATCGAGGGCGTTGAGCAGGTAATACAGCAGCCGGTCGCCGGTCAGAACCACGCGCACGTCGAGAGGGATGGGCTCGGGCTCCAGGGTCACGGTGCTCATCAAGCTGAGGGTTTTTTCCAGGGACTCGATCTTGATTTCCCCGGCCTGCAGAGTGCGTTTCAGGGTATCCCAAGCGTGCGGTTGCAGCAGTACCTTGCGCGCGTCGAGAATCAGATAACCGCCGTTGGCCTTATGCAGGGCGCCCGGCTTGATCATGCCGAAGTCGGTCATCAAGGTGCCCATAAAGGCGTGGTAATCGACGCGACCGATCAAGTTGGCGTGGTTGGGCAGTTCCTCGTGAACCACCGGCGCGCCGTCGTGATCGCTGTGGTCCACCAGCAGATTGATCCGATAATGCTTGATCCGCTCCTCCGCCTTGGATGCCATGAAGGGGAGGGGGATGGGAGACGCCGGCTGGGAGAGAAAATCGTCCACATGGTCGACGATATCCTGCTCGATCGCTTCCAAATGAGCCGGCACGGCCTCCAGATCCGCGTGATGCTGCTTCACTTCCTCGATCAAGGGGCCGATGGCATATTGGGCGATTTCCCGGTTGAGCCGGCGTAGCTTCTCCCGCGCCTCCTTGCGCCAGCGGGGAAATTGACGCAGCAGCTTTTGCAATCGCTGCTGGAGGTCTTCCACCGTCTCTTCGATGCGTTTTTGCGTCTCGGGGGGCAGTTGATGGAACACCTCCGGGCTCATCACCTGTTTATCGTGGGTGAGCGGCGCGAAGGCGAAGCCGGTAGGGGTCTCCAAAAGCGCCACATCCCGTTCGCGGGCCTTTTGGCGGAGCGATTCAATGGCTTCGGCCTCACGGTGCTTGGCCTCCTGTTCCAGCTCCTCCACCCGGGTGCGATACCCTTCCCCCTCGAAGGCGGCCGGAATCGCGGTACGCAACTCCTCGATCAAGTGATCCATGTCGCGGCTCAGCTTGAGGCCGCGCCCGGCAGGCAATTTCAGCGCCTTGGGCTTGACCGGATCCTGGAAATTATGCATGTAGCACCAATCGGCGGGCACCGGTCTATCGCGGGCATGGGCACTGACCACGTCCTGTACGGCGGTCAGCTTCCCGATGCCGGTGGGCCCCAGAACGAAGACGTTGAAGCCGGAATCGCTCATACCGATTCCCAGCCGCAAAGCCTCCATCGCCCGCTGTTGATCGAACACCAGCGGCACGTCGGGCAGTTCCGCCGTGGTTTTGAAAGGGAAGTCGGCGGGATCGCAGGTAACATACAAGCGATCGGGCGAGAGCGGCGCAAGGGTTTTGGTCATGGCGTCCCCCAAGGTTTATTTTCATTGTATCACCCGCTTGGCGGGGGACGGATGCCGCGGCCGTCTCTCTTTCGGATACAGGCAATTGTTTGCCCGCGGCGACCGCTGGCGCTATGCTGCAACGATGGAATCGTCCGACCTGTCTTTAGAAATCTATCCTCTGTTGTTCCGCAACCTGGCCATCGCCCTGGCGCTGGGGCTCTTGATCGGCCTGGAGCGGGGCTGGTCGAAGCGGGAAGTGGAAACCGGCGGCCGCATCGCCGGCATCCGGACCTTCAGCCTAATCAGTCTGCTGGGGGCCTTGAGCTTTCTTCTGGCTCAAGCGCTGGATACCTGGACGGTGGTCTTGGGGTTCGGCGGGCTGGCGTTGATCCTATCGTCGGCCGCCTTCGTGGAAGCGCAAAAAACTGGCAATTACAGCATCACCACCGGGGTGGCGGCCTTCGTGACCTTCGTCCTGGGAGCCCTGGCCATGACCCCCTACGTGCAACTGGCCGCCACCGCCGCGGTCATCATGGCGATTCTTCTGGGACTCAAGCCAGTCCTTCACGGCTGGGTATACCGACTGGCCCCCGAGGAGATGTACGCCGTCTTCAAACTACTTCTGATTTCGGTGGTGATCCTGCCGATTCTGCCCGACCATACCTACGACCCCTGGGACGCCTTCAACCCCTATAAAATCTGGTGGATGGTGGTGCTGATCTCGGCAATTTCCTTCGTGGGCTACTTCGCCGTCCGCATCATCGGTCCCCGCCGCGGCATCCTGTTGACCGGCCTGTTCGGCGGGCTCGCCTCCTCCACCGCGGTCGCCCTGAATTTATCCCGCCTGGCCAAAAAGAACCGGGAAGGGCATAAGCTTCTCGCCGCCGGCGTGATTATCGCCTCCACCACCATGTTTCCCCGGGTGCTGGTGATTACGGGATTTCTTTACTCCCCCTTGGCGAAACTACTGCTCTGGCCGTTGCTCGTCACCGCCGGCGTGGGTTATGTCGCAGCCTGGTGGCTGGTACGCGGCGAAGCGGCCCAGGGCGCCGGCCCGGTCCTGAATCTGTCCAATCCATTCGAATTCGGCACCGCTTTGCGATTCGGGGCTTTGTTGGCCTTGATTCTCTGGTTGACGAAGGTCCTTAAAGCTTGGCTGGGAAGCGTGGGGATCTATCTGACCGCGGCCGCCTCGGGGATTTCCGACGTGGACGCCATCACCTTGACCCTGGCGCAAATGGCCTCCGGCCCTGGCATGCTCAAGACCGCCGCCCTGGGGATTTTGCTCGCGGCAGTGGTCAATACTCTGGTGAAAGGAGTGCTGGCGGCGGTAATCGGCGGCCGCGCGATGGGCCAATACGTCTTGGGCGTGTTCGTGCCGCAGCTTCTGATCGGCGGCTCGGTTTTATTGATGTTGGGATAATTCAGGATTGATAGCGCATCCGGCAACGGACGATGCACCCAATGACGGGGTTCGATAAAATCCAACTCAAAAGACGTATGACTGAACGCCACACTTACAAGGCTTACCTGCAATGGCCGGAGGAGACCCGCTACGAACTGATCGACGGGGTGGCCTACGCCATGGCGCCGGCGCGCCGGCATCAGGAAATGCTACTTGCGCAAGTACAGAGCCAGCACATTTCGAAATTCGCTTCGCCAAAGCGCTGGGGCCGCCCAAACAGGTTATTGCATCAACAGTTTTTCGGCCAGGGGCGTGTACTCGGTCGGCAGGTAGAAATAGGCAATGACGTTGGTATCCACCACAATCATGGACGTCCCTGGTCAATCGCCCGGGAAATCTCATCCGCCTTGAAGTCGCCTGGTTTCAAGCCGCTTCGCAATTGCCGGGCACGCGCAATCTGCTCGCTGCCAGTCAGACGGGTTGGAAGCAGCGCCTGTTCCAGGCAGTCAATCACGAAGGATCGGGTCTATGAAGCCCGTAAGGTTGGAGTGAGGCACGACCCCCAACATTTAATGGCGGCGGGGGTTACGTTGGGGTTCCTTCGTCACCCCAATCTACGGGCTGGGAGCTGTTTGCGGATTTGCTCGGACCATCGGAACCCTGATATAAGGGCAGGGTGTCAAATAGCTGCTTGCCGATCACAAGAGAGATCACTAATGAAACTGGATCGAATCACGGTAAACCCCGAAATCATGAATGGGCAGCCTTGCATACGGGGTATGCGATTTACGGTGCGGCGCGTCGTCGAGGCGGTTGCCCTGTATCCGAATCGTGAGGAACTCAGAGTGGAATATCCTGAACTGGAGGATGAGGACATTCGTCAGGCGCTGGAGTTTGCGGCGCTCAACCTGGCCGATGAGGTTTTGCCCTTGGAAGCGGCATGAATCGGATCCTTCTGGATCAAGGGGTTCCACGATCCGCGGCAGCGGTGCTTCGCGAAGCCGGCTGGAATGTGAAACATGTTAGCCGGCGTAGCCCGGATGAAGCGCACCGGAATCCGGGACGACCGGCGCACGAATGACTGGCTTTCCTAACAGTCTGTTTCAAAACTCGATATACCGTACAAGCAAGCCTATGAGGCATGACGTCCCCCCTTAATTTCCTCTCCGTCCGAGAATGACTCAAGAAGTGTCCCTTCTCCCGCTGGCGGGAGAAGGTTAGGATGAGGGTGGATCTAATTGAAATGAAAGACTTTTTTATTTGACCACCCTCACCCCGCCCCTCTCCCGCCAGCGGGAGAGGAGCTTTTGCGACACGCCTCTCCAGCAAGACAAAACATACAAGGGGGATAATGGCATTCGCGATTACTCCGACCCTCACACGAGTTTTGAAACAGACTCTAAGCTAAGGCGACGGGAGTGGTTTCACGAAGTAATTCTCGTGGCAGAACTGGATGACAGCATCGTGCCAAGCGAATAATTCCGGCACCGCGCGGGTCAATTCTAAGAAAAATTCGGCGAGTCTTGCGGGATTTTCTTCGTATTCGTGGTTGACGGCGTTGCGTAGCTCGCGTATCTCCTTCCACCGTTCGGCGGACTCGATGATGCGCAACTTTTCCATGTACAGCAGTACCGCGGTATAGGGATCGACCTTTTGTTCTTCTTCAATGGCAATGGCGCGCAGGAGCTTGCTGAGATGTTCCTGAAATTCGCTGAAGCGTACGCGAAAAGCTGCCAGGCTTTCGTGCTGCCTTGGGGTGAGCTTGTCCCAATTCCGGATCGGCATGAGAGGTACGATTTGCTCAAGGGAATAGCTCGAGATGTTCGTTCACAATACCACTCCCCCCGTCTTCGCAATCCGCGCGATGGGAGCCTGAGCGCCCGGCTCGCGGACGGTCAGGTCGACGGGCATGTCTAAGCTTGCCTCGAGTTCCAGCTTTAAGCGCAGTTCTTGCATAAGCGGATGGGGAGGGGCTTCCACATAAATGTCCACGTCCCCTCCCCGCTTTTGGTCGTCCAGCCGCGAACCGAACAGCCACATGCGCGCGGTCGCGCCCAAATGGCGGCGCACGCTCTGAACGATGATTTGAATCTGCCTTTGGGTCAAACGCATGGACTCGATCAAGTGACGACCATCATGACCCTATCATACATGATGACATTGACCTTCTGGATGAATTTCGAGGATATAGCATACCGGCCGATCAAGCGATAGCAAGAAGCCCGCTACTTGCTTATTGCTCGGCGGCATCCCACCTGCCCTTTATCGCGTTGAGCGCCTTGTTGGTTCGCTTACTCGGAAAGCACTTGCTCTTCGCGAGATTAAGCAGCAACCACAGCGCTTGGGTGACTGAGGCAGAATCCTTGAATACCCGCGCCACGTCCGGGTCGAGAAATAGGTGCCTTTTCGGTGGGCTTCGTAGCCGGCGTAGCCCGGATGAAGCGCAGCGGAATCCGGGGTGATCGAAGCACGGATGCTCCCATTCCGCGAAACGCCATGCGGGCTACTTGCTATGTAAGAAGAATCACCAACAATCGTCCGCGGTCACGCCGGTGTCGGCATCGACGACGTCTTTCACGCCGATGTGGGTGTAGGTGAGCTTGCCGCATTTATCGTCGGCTTGGGCATCCTGGGGAGCGGCCTGGAGAGTGAAGACGGTGGTCGTCAGGGTGAGCGCGGAAAGGGTGTAATAACCGCCCGAAGAGTTGGTGTTGGCCAGCGCGGGGCCGCTGGTCACCGCCGCGCAGTCGGTATCGCTGTAGGCGTTGTACTCGGTATAGCAACGCTCGAGCAGCTGAGCGGTTTCCATGAGCGCCGCCTGGGCGTCCGAGCGCCGGCTCTTGCGCACATGCTCCACGTAGCTGGGGTAGGCGATCGCCGCCAGGATGGCGACGATCGCCGTGGCAATCATCAGTTCGATGAGGGTGAAGCCCTGTTTATTCACCGGATGATTTGTTTGCATCGGTGTCTCGCTCTGACTGGGGGTTTTCATCTGTCTTAGCTTGTTTTGGAGCCTCCTCATCGGACCGCCCACTCGTTTGGGAAGCCTTCCCGGTACTGGACTCGGCGGGCGGTGATCCCGAAAATACGGTTGTCATGGCAGGGGCCGACAAAGAGCATAGCAGCCCTAACAAAAGCAGCAGAATATTCAATGTACGCATCGTCATGCTCCTGATAAAGTCTCAATCCCCGATGATTTGCCGCCACGAGAGCCGGCCGGTTTTGACCGATTTTCCCTCCATCAAGGTATCCACCGACCCGCTGCTGCCGCTGATCACTTTCACCTCGCTTTCGCGGTCCTTGTCCACCACGGTGGGGGTCGTGGGTATCCCGATGTCCGGTTTCTTGCCGCTGGGCGGCACGGTTTCATTTGAACCGTCGTCGTCGGTATCGAAGTCGACTTTGTCGGCATCGGTGATTTTCTTATCCCCGGTGATATCGAAAGGCGGTACCGACAATCTGGAGCCGTCCAGATAATCCAGCTCCATGATCCAGCCGCTGCCGCCCGCCGCGCAAGGATCAGAAGAATCCGGAATGAGAGTGACGTAGACGAAGCGCCGATCACGCGCGATGGGGTTGAAGGCCACCCGCTCGCCGGTAGTGGGCAGGTCCATATACCAGCCCCGGTCGCTCGTATTGCTCGCCGACCCGTTCGAAGCCCGTTCGTAGCTCACGGTATTGTCGGATGTCACCCGATAGGATTCGCCGGATACGGTCACTTCGCCCAACACTGTTTGTTCCACCAATTTGTTGCGCCCGCCGACGGTATCCACACCTGCCATCGGTTCGCTGTCCCAAATGCCGTACAAGGTGTGGGTATCAGTCGTGGACAGATCGGCGTGCTCCAAGTATTTCCCGGTGCCGAAACCTACCATGTAACCCCCTTGGGGATGGGGAACCACCATGGGAGCGGTGGTGATGGGTTGAGGATTATTGCTGCCGTCCTCGGCGGTAAATAAAAGATCCACGGTCCAGTTGGTTGGATCGTCCACAGTCGCCTCATCTTCATCGGTTAAACTGAACTTCCACAGATTGCCCTCGAGATCGCCGGCATAAACGATGTCGACGTCGCCGTCCCCGTCCACATCGACCGGCATGGGGGTGGCCAACCCGTTGGGCGTGGCCGTCGATCCCTCGCCGGTGTCGATCTTGATGTAATCGCCGGTATCGGTCCAATCGCCGTCCATTCCGCCTTCCAGGAACAGGATGAATAGAACGGCGTGGCCGTTGGTCGAGGCATGACCGTCGGATACGCTATTGTTGTAGCCGTTCCCGACAATCAGCGCCCACTTGCCGTTGTTCATTTTGGTAATCTGGGCGGATTGGCGGGTGAGGAAACTCAAGGTGGGCTGATTATAGGTATAACCAAGGTCGGGATCATCCTCGTCGGTGAATTCCCACAATACCAGGCTGGCCGCATTGCTTTCGGTGAAAGTTGAAGGGTCGGTGACGTCCAGGGCGTAATACCCCTGACCTCCGCCGTTGAGTCCCCCTGCCAGCACTGTTTTCCAATTGCCGGAAATCTTGGCGTCGGCCACCATGGGCGAACCGTCCACGTAATAGCGGTGGGGCACGGAAGGGGAGAGCGACGAATTCCCGTAATTGGGATGGGTCAGATCGCTCAAATGCTCGTAAACGGGACCGGGCACATAGGCGATTTTCTCCTCGCCGGTGGCCGCATCGAAGCCGTGCAACATGCCGTCGTTGGCACCCACGTAAATAATGGAATCGCGTGAAGCATGAGTAGAGGCGAAGGAAGCATAACTGGAATCCACGAATCCGGCTTTCGGCGCTCCCACGAAGAAAGGCGTCGAGTGGACAATGTCGCCTAGGTTGCTGCTTCGGCTTCGGAATCCGGAGACATCGACGCCGCGCAAAAAATCGACCCGATCGCTGCCCAAACTGTCGGGGTTTCCGAAGGCGTCCTGATTCAGAAAATCCGCCTGGGTCGTATCCGTCAAAGCGGAAATGTCCGACCATTGAAAGGGCATGCCGTCGCTGCTGTCACGGCTGAAGGTAATAATTTGCCGACTGGAAGCCGATTGTGTGTTGATCACATCGCCCGCATCCCAGTTGGACGTATTGCTGATGTTTCCAAGAAGGTCGATGTCGAGTGAAAGCAATTGCCCGCTCCAATCGGCGCTGTTGAACCGGGCCTGGTAAACGATACTGCCTGAAATCAGCGAGGTGGAATTCGTTGCCGCCGAGGCCGCCGATCCCACCTTGTCCAGGATATCCGTGAAAATGGCATCGAAGGCGGTATGCAGGGCGGTCGGATCATCGGCCAGGAAAGCCGCGCTGGTGCCACCCGCCGAAGCGATCGTATCAAGAGTCGAAGGATCGGTGCCGAAAGGCAGGGCGAACCCGATCACATAGGTTTCAACATCGCTCGACAAAAGAGAAGAGGCCGCGCTGGCCGCGTCTGAAATGGCCACCGCCGGATCGTTGACCGCGTTGCCGTCTTTGTCCGTCGAGGGGAGACCGTCGGTCAACAAGGCCACGAAATTCTTGTCGCAGGAATTGGGCGGGGCAGACTGGGGACCGCCTTCATCAGACTGGGACAGATTGCCGTCGAAATAATCCTTCGCTGTCAGCAAGGTGCCTTCGATGGGAGTCAGCCCCGCGTTTTGCAGCGGAAAGCTGGGATCGGTGGGCGCGTTGGTGGAAAACTGGGAAGGGGCGAGCTTATCGTCCAGCTTGCCTGCTTGCGTGGCGTCCAGGTCGTCGATTGGGACATGAAGATAACCCCGTCCGGGCGAGGAATTGGCGAACCAGGTCGGCCCGACATGATCCCAGGTCAAAAAAGTTCCAAAATCGAGGATGTTTTGCGCTAGATCGCTATCGGTGGGTTGAAAGGTAAAGGAATTAAAGTAATTGGAAAGCCCTGTGGTATCGTCGTTTTCGTTCGTCTTGTCACGGTAGCAATCGTAGGTGTCCCAAGGTCCCGAAGGATGCGATTCGCTGCCGTTATCGAAATCGGCGGTGCCGGAATAGCAATAAGCGCTGCCTAGATCGGAATTGGCGTAGAAAGGCAAGGCGATATTGTAATAGACGTAATGGCCGGGATTGGAAACATTGGGCGTGCGGAATTTTTTAGTTGCAGAATCCCTCGGGCCAGTGTAGGCGGGATCGTAATTGGCCGAATCGAAACTGGCATCATAAGGCGCGTTGTGTAAATGCCTGGCACTTATTGACGACTGTTGATAGGCCATCAGTCCCAGATTGATTTTTCCCAGATAGCGGTCGATCAGCCCCTCGGGGTCCGAAGGATCGTCCGGATTCACTGATCGGGAAGTGTCCTTTCTGCGCACCACCTTGCGAGCGATTTCGGACTTGCTTTGGGGACTGTCGCTTCCTACCGCGGAACCGTTGGTCGCCTCGTCCATACTATTGGAGTTGTCCAAGATGACCAGCACATTGGCTTTGGCGGAGGCGGTGGTGAAGAGGGGCGCTTGAGACAAATCCAGCGGCGTGGCCTGTCCAGGCACACCGATTGCGACAGCGCCGAGCCCAAGTAGGCTTCGATACCAATTTTTACCTTTCATGACCCGTCTCCGTAATTAAGGCGCATAAACCGATTGCAGCACAACCCGGGTATTGGCGTTTCCACCACAGGCCACCGCCGTAATCCGGTACTGAACTTTCCAGGAGGGGCTGCCCGCCGGCCGGGCTTGGTGGCCTTCTATCCAATACCGAGGCTGACAGGCCACCTGCGGGAGCGCGGCGGCACTGGTGTAAGTGCCCAAGGTGACGCCGTTGGGTTCCGTGGCGGCAGCCTTCCAGACGGGATCGAGCGGGGGATCATTATCCTGTTCTTCCGGAAAGCCGCCGGTGGCATCGCACAGCCCGTTGGTGCAAGTGGAGGTAAAATGGGTGAGACCGGATACCCGAGAGGGCGCGGTGATATCGGTCTCCGCATCCCTGAGCGCCGCTTCCGCCGCCTGGAAGGCCAGATTCACATCCCGGAAATTGCCCGCCATTTTTTCTTCCAGCAGATTGGTCTGCATGGCGGCGACGCCGATGACGGTCATCACCAAGAGCATCAACAGGCTGATCACCAGGGCGGCGCCGCGTTGATTCGAGGAAAAACGCCGGTCAATCTTCCGCGTGTTTTTCATGGCAAACGGTTACGCAAGCTAATGGTCGTGGTGAATACTCGGCGCAGCCGCCGGTCGGCGGGCGTCGTGGTGGAATCGTTGTATTTATAGGACTGGGAATCGGTGGTAATATTGTCTTCTGAGGATCGAAGCAATAAGCTGATTCGAGCGCTGGTCACTCTATTCCAATCCGTCACGTCGTTGGCGCGGAGGAATTGGTTGGCCGATTCGTCGCCGTTGGAATCGACCCCGTACAAAATCTGCATGTCCTCGATTCCCGCCACCAGTTCCTCGGCGTCAGCGGAACCATCTTTGCGGTACAAAGCCGGAACGCCGGCGGCGTTATTCCGAATGTAAAAAGTACGGGTGGTGATCTTGGTCAGACTGCCCTTGCCGGCGTAACAAGCGCCCAAGTTCTTGGTGGCGTTGCCGGGAGTACCCGCCCCGGTATTATGTACTACGTTGTCATTTATATTGATATTGGTAATTTGAAAAATAGAGGCCTTGGAACAATCGCCGGCAATTACGATATCCCCATCGTCTAATCCAGACGTGTCTGCAATTTTAAGATCCGCCGTATAGGAACTCGAATTGTTGCAGTCATTGGAATTACTGGGCTGCCCGGTGATGGGTACGCCACTCTCGAACGTACCCCGAATGGTCACGATGTCGCGCCCTCCCAAGGGACTGGTGATGCTGGCGTCCACCGTAGGCGTCCAGGCGGAATCGCTGGTGGCCTCGAAGCCGTAAATCGCATTGCCGTAGTTGTATAGAAACGAGGATGTGTCGTTGAGCGTATTGACCAGAATCCGGGCCGAACCCGCACAGCCGTCATATCCCGCCATACGCAGATCGCGCGCCAAAAGCTCCATGGCAAAGCGCACGTTTTCCTGAATCCGTGCGGAAGCGTCGTTGACTCGGTAGGTTTGCTTGTTGGCTACGTAGATCTGAATCACGCCGGCGGTGAGAATCAGTCCGCTTACCAGCGAAACCATGATCTCCACCAGGGAAATGCCGCTTTGCTTGCTCCTTGTCATGGTTGAAACACCGTCACGAAGCGTTTAATCACCGGGTTGCCGGAATCGTCGTATTCGTCCACCCACCAAAGCTTGACGGCGTAGCGATTGCCGCTGTTGTCGCAGGCGTATTCGCTGGCTTCCACCGTACCGTTGCTGTTGGCATCGCCGCCGTCGTCGGGACTGCTGTCCAGGCAAACCACGCCCGTGGCTTGCGGCAGCGCTTGCGCCATGGCGTCCTTCCATTCCCAAATATCGTGTTCGGCCATTTGCTGCGGCGTGCACGCGGACGGCGCACTGCCGTCCCAAACGCAACTGCGATCCGTCGGGGTGGGATTGTTGTAAAACGTGCCTTCATAGCCGTCGTGATTGGCGCGTATCCGATCGATCATGTCGTAGGCCAGAAGGGTGGCCTGAGTGCGCAGATTGGCGCTGTGGTTGCTGTGAAGACCGGTGGTCTGAAGGCCGGCCAGGCCCAAAAGGCCGATGGCCAAGACCAGCACCGCAATCAGAATTTCGATGAGAGTGAAGCCCGCTTCCCGCCTCATGGACAACTGACCCCTGTTTCCGTCCGGATGCGCCCGGTATCCGAAAGCACGATATTTTTACCCACGTTTCCCCCGCGGTCGTCGCAAACCGTGATGGTGCCGCTCTGAAAACCGCCGCCCGTCAAAAGACTGCGGCCATTGGCCACGTAGGAAATATAATTGGCTACATTGGTGTTGCCGGTCAGGGAAAGATTTCCCGCGACGGCCTCCCGGACTCGAAGCAGCGTTTCGGTGCCGCTGTCGTAGCTGGCATTGCTGTCGGGATCGGTAAACACCATCCAACCCTGGTCCCAATTGCCCGTAGTGGCACAGGCGGCGCCATCGGCGCTTTTGCAGACGGTGACCCGGACACCTCGCTTGATCGCCTCGCTCCGGGCCAGGTTGATCGCGCCCACCAACGAGTTGGTGGCGGTGGTCATGCGGTTGTTTTTAACCAGCGTCTGGAATCCGGGCACCCCGACGGTCAAGACGATGGCCGCCATGGCCACCGTGACCATCAGTTCGATGAGGGTAAAACCACTGAGTTTTGCCATCGGATTCTTTGAGCGCTCTTTGAGTCGGACCGTTAGTGTTCGCCTTAAAGCCTAGTCGAATTTTTCCGCCAGATGTGCCGGGCAAAAACGCTTTTCTGGATCGGTATTTAAAAGGTAATCTCAAGGAGGCATCTCAACCGTGAACGGAGTCAAAAATCCTAAACCCGATGTAAAAATGTCAAAATTCCTTACCCTGTTATTGTTGACCGCCTTGTTGCTGGCTTTCCCGCTGCTGGGCGTCGGGTGGGCGGGGAAACCGGCGGCCGAGTATCTGCGGTTTCCGCCTCAGCCGATGGCGACTATCGCTCCGGCTTTCTCCTGGCCGATGTTTTGGCTGTATGTATTTCTGGAAATCCCGCTTTACGGCGCGGTCGGGTGGCTATGGCGGCGGTGCCGTAAGGTTCGGCTGAAGCGCTCACCTTTCCCGCCGTGGGGCTGGGCGGCGTCGGCCTGGCTGATCACCGCCTGGTATCTGGCCTGGACTCGACCCGAGTGGCTGGGGGCCTGGCGGAACGATACCTTTACCCTCCTATGGCTCGGCTACATCGGCGTGGTCAACGCTTTGTGCCAATGGCGTTCGGACTGGAGCCTGCTCAGCCGGCGCCCGCTTTTTTTGCTCGGCCTGTTTCCCCTGAGCGCGCTGTTTTGGTGGTATTTCGAATATCTCAACCGCTTCGTGCAAAATTGGCACTATTTGGGAAGCGAAGATCTCACCCCTTGGGCTTATTTTTTCCGCGCCACGCTGCCGTTCTCCACCGTGCTGCCGGCGGTGATCAGCACTTTGGCACTGCTTCGCACCTTTCGGGGACCTGGCGAGAAGCTACCTCCCTTACGCCTGCGCCATCCTCGGCGCTGGGCCTGGGCCGGGCTGATCGTGGCTTGCCTCGGCTTGATCGGGGTGGGGCGATGGCCGCAGTGGTTTTTCCCACTTCTGTGGATGGCGCCATTGATCTTGCTGGTGGCGATTCAGGTGCTATTGAACAATCGAAGTTATTTTCAGCCGTTGCGCCAGGGAAGATGGGACGTGATTGTCCTGCCCATGCTGGCGGCACTGATTTGCGGTTTTTTCTGGGAACTGTGGAATTACTGGAGCGATCCCAAATGGGTTTACAGCGTGCCTTACGTGGGGCGTTTCAAGCTGTTCGAAATGCCCATTTTGGGCTACGCGGGTTATTTGCCCTTCGGGCTGGAGTGCGCGGTGGTGGCGGACTGGTGGGCAAAGCGCGGTGGACAGAGAAAGGAGGACGATATTACACTTGACAAAACAGACTAGACTGACTAGGTGAATTAGATGGAAATTCGTCACAAATGGCAACTGCAAACCGCCAAGGCGCGTTTGAGTTCGCTGATCAAAAATGCCGATTCCGAGGGTCCTCAAGAAATTACCATCCGGGGGAAAGCGGCCGCGGTGATTCTATCCCGGGAAGATTACGAAAAATTGACCGCTAAAAAACCCGCCTTTCTCCAATTCATGCGTCAATCTCCCCTCAGAGATACCGCCTTGGAGATCGAAAGAGATTCTAGCCCGGCACGGGAAGTGGAATTATGAGCTATCTTTTGGATACCAACGTCATCTGTGAAGTCGTTAAACCGCGACCCGATCCTTCCGTGCTGGCGTGGTTCGAACAAGTTCCGGATGCCGCCTTGCATCTGAGCGTTCTCACGCTGGGAGAAATACGCAAAGGCGTGGAGCAACTGCCCCGGGAAGCGAAGAAAGAACGCCTCCGGCTCTGGCTCGAACAAGAAATCCCGGCCTGGTTCGAGAGCCGCTTGCTCGCGGTAGATCACGCCGTTGCCGAGCGTTGGGGAACCCTTATGGCCCAAGCCGGTCGAACGCTACCGGCGATCGACGGTTTGCTGGCCGCCACTGCATTACATCACGAACTGCGGTTGGTGACCCGCAATCTGCGGGATTTTAATTTCCCGGGCTTGCTTGCGGTCAATCCTTGGGAAGCGCATTGATCCAATCGTTCGTCGGTGATAATCCGGTGACGCCTCGGAAGCACGGAAACGTTGTCGTTCATGGTTTCTCCGCCAAAAAAAGCGCCCGTCGCGGCGCGGGATAGCCTTCCAGGGTCAAGGCGGGATCGTTTCGGTCGAGAAAGTCGGGCAGGGACTCGAACCGCATCCAATCGGTCGATCGTTGCTCGTCGAAGGTGGTGGGGCTGACGTCGATGCAGCGGATGCGCCCGAAACCCGCCCGCTTGAGCCAACCCTCCATGGTGGGGGGAGTGGGGATGAACCAGACGTTGCGCATCTTGGCGTAACGCCCCGCCGGCACCAGCACCTCGCCTTCCTCGCCTTCGATCACCAAGGTCTCGAGCACCAGTTCGCCCCCCCGCCGTAAACAATCCTTCAGGGCGAACAGATGGTCGAAAGGCGAACGGCGATGATACAGCACCCCCATGGAGAACACCGTATCGAACGCTTGCAGGCGGGGAGGCAACGCTTCCAACGCCAGCGGCAACAAATCCACCGGGAATTCCCCCGCCAAGCGCTTGATCGCCAGAAATTGGAATACGTAGCGCAAGGTGGGATCGATGCCGATCACGCGGCCCGCGCCCGCGCCCCGCATCCGCCAGCAATGATAGCCGTTGCCGGCGCCCACGTCCAAGACCAGGCGATCGGTCAACGGCTGGATTTCATGGATCAGCCGCGTCCACTTGAAATCCGAACGCCATTCGGTATCGAGGTAGATTCCGAACAAATCGAACGGCCCCTTGCGCCACGGATGCAAGGCCCGAAGAGTGGCCTCCAGTTCGGCGCGGGTTCGGTCGGCGCAGTCTTCCGGCTGGCCGATGCGGATCGTCGGACGGTTCAAGCGGATTTCGCCAGCCTTCGGCCGCGGCAGTTCGGCCAACAATTTTTCCCAGGCCGGTAGATCTCCGTGCCTGGCAGGGTCGAAGGCCCGCGCCAAGCGATCCGGCAATACTTCGGCCAAGCTTTTCAAGGCGTCGGGCGGTGCGTGCAATAAGGATCGATAGTAATCGTTAAGGATGGTCATGTATTCGGAAGCGTTTCGGTTAGGATCTCCACCCGATTCTTACCCCGCCGCTTGGCGTTGTAAAGGGCTTGATCGGCCCGCCAAAGCAAGCACTCCAAGGAGGCATCGCCGGGCAGCCGGCTGCTGACGCCGATGCTGGCGGTAATGGAAATGGTCCCGCACTCCCCGATGGGTTTTGCCGCCACCTCCTTGAGCACTTTCCGGGCGGTGGCGCGTGCGCCCGGCAAGGCGGTTTGCGTCAATACCACCCCGAATTCCTCCCCGCCCAGGCGACCGAGAAGATCGGTCTTGCGGCAAATTTGCCGCAAGATGTCGGCGACGGCCCGGATCGCCGCATCGCCGCAAGCGTGCCCGTGATCGTCGTTGACCCGCTTGAAATTGTCGATATCCAGAACAAGGACGGTAAACGGTTGATCGTAACGCCGCGCCTGCTGCAGCGACTCCTCCGCCCAGGTCATGAAGTGGCCGCGATTGTTGAGGCCGCTGAGGGAATCGGTAGTGGCCAAATGGTTCAGGCGCTCCTGCTGCCGGGACAGGCATCGAAGCATCCAAAGCAAGCATAATGTGGCGGCGAGCCACACGCCGCCTATCCAGACGGCTTCGCGATACCAAGGGGTCAGCGCCGACTCACCCCGAAAACCCTGAAGGCCACAAGCCTGGATCGGGGACGCATTTACCCGACCAACGGGGAGATAACGCTCGCCTTGCTTCGAGGCCAACCCCACCCGGCTCTTCTCGGAATCGAGGGAATAATTCACCTGCAGATAACCGAGGTCGAGTATGGCCACCAAAATACGCTTGAGAGACCCGTCGGGATGACGGAACGCGCGGCTGACCGCGAAAAACCACTCCCCATCATGCACCTTGGAAAGCTGGGGCGGGCCGATAAACCAATCGCCGGCGCGATTATCCAGATGGGCGGTCACGTACGAGCGGTCCAGAACGGAAGGGGGGTTGCCCGGACCGGTCCAATGCACGATCGCTCCCCGGGGATCGACCACCAGCAAGTCCATGAAGCCGGCATCCCGCTGCCGGCGGGATTGGAGGACGGCTCTGACGGTGGGGTCGAAAGGCGCCGCATGAGGAAGGATATCCAGCAAATCGTCGATGCCGAAAAACATCTGTTCGATGCCGTGAAGTCGCCGCTCGATGTCGTGGGCCACATATTGGGCCGCCATCTTGGCCTCCTCTTCCGCATCGCCGAGAACGATCCGGCGATCGCTGATGAGGTGCAAAACGATCAGGATGCTAAAACCGACGAGCACCACGCCGCCAAAGGCGCCGGTCAAGGATTTGTATGTCTTCTTCGATCCCGCCACTGTCAACAATTAGGCCACTGGGTTAATTTATGAGTCCCCCCTATCCTTGATCAAACGTACCGCAGCCCGTCGATTGGCAAGCTTGCCCGAAAAAATGACCGGCAACGCACTGCCGCATCTCCGTGCCGTCACTTGAAAGCCACCAGAGAGACAAAATTGAAATACTGGAACCAGACTTCGCTGGAGGAAAAACCCGACGCTTTCAGGCGGCCGCGATGAGTGGCCAAGGTCTCCGGTATCAGCACATTCTCCAGAGCGGCCCGCTTCTGGCTGATTTCCAACTCGCTGTAACCCTGGGCACGCTTAAAAGCATGATGGAGATCGGTGAATATGGCCTGCTGACGCGGATCTTCCAGAGCGATTTTCTCCGATAAAATCAAGCCGCCGCCGGGGCGGAGCCCCTCATGGACGGCCTGCAGCAATTCCAAGCGCTCGGTCGGGGGGATGAACTGGAGGGTAAAATTCAACACCACCAGCGAAGCGTTGCGGATCGGGACATGGCGCAAGTCGGCACAGACCGGTTGCACCGGAGTCGGACCGGCGAGTATTCGCAGCCGCTCCCGCAGCCGGACCAGCATCGGCCAAGCATTGTCCACGGCGATGATTCGACAGCCCGGCGCGGTGATTTCATGGGCCATGGCAAAACTGGCCGCTCCCAAAGAACAACCCAGATCATAGCAATAACCGTCGGGCTGGGCGATTTCTCCCGCCAACAATCCAATGGCGGCGACGATGGTGCGATAACCCGGCACCGAGCGGTCGATCATGTCGTCGAAGACCGCCGCCACTTGGGCGTCGAAACGAAACGCCTCGATCTTGGACAAAGGGGCGGCGAACAAACGGTCCCGCGCTTCGGAAGACTTGGCCGGGGAGCCGTGCCGCGGCGGGTTCGAACGGTCTTTCATCACGCTAATTTCCCTATGAACTATGCTATTATTCGGGCTTCAGCATCAACCCCACCGAGGAAGTGGAACCATGAGTACCATCGATCTGGCAGCGGTAAAGAACTATCTTCTCGATCTGCAGGACCGGATTTGCCAAGCACTGGAAAGCGTCGAGCCCGACACCCGATTTCGGGAGGATCCGTGGGAATACGAACACGGCCGGGGAGGCGGCCGCACCCGGGTGATCGCCGAAGGCGAGGTCTTCGAGAAGGGGGGGGTGAATTTTTCTCACGTTCACGGCCAACAATTACCCGCAGCCGCCACCGCCCAACGGCCGGAACTGGCCGGACGGAGTTTTCAAGCCGTCGGCGTGTCGCTGGTGATCCATCCGCGCAATCCTTATGTCCCCACCTCCCATGCCAACGTGCGTTTCTTGCTCGCGGAAAAAGCGGGCGAGCCGCCGGTATGGTGGTTCGGTGGCGGCTTCGACCTGACCCCCTACTATCCCTACAAGGCGGACGCGGTGCATTGGCACGAAACCGCCCGCGCGGCTTGCGCCCCGTTCGGGGAAGATGTGTACCTTCGGTTCAAGCAGTGGTGCGACGAGTATTTCTATCTTCGGCATCGACAGGAAACCCGGGGGGTCGGCGGATTATTCTTCGACGATCTGAACGAGTGGGGGTTCGAGCGTTGTTTCGAGTTTCTTCGCTCGGTGGGCGATCAGTATATCCCCGCCTACTTGCCGATCGTGGAAAAGCGCAAGGATCTGCCTTTCGGTGACAGGGAGCGGGACTTTCAGGCTTACCGCCGCGGGCGTTACGTGGAGTTCAACCTGGTCTACGACCGGGGCACGCTGTTCGGTCTCCAATCGGGCGGCCGCACCGAATCCATTCTGATGTCGCTGCCGCCCCTGGCCAAGTGGGGTTACGACTGGCGCCCGGAAGCGGGCACGCCGGAGGCGAATTTGGAAGAATATCTACGCCCCCGGGATTGGCTGGGGCAGGGCTGATGAAGCCTTGCCGCCATCCTTGAAGGCTTTACGGTTGCGCTCCGCCAGGCGATCGATGAGCGCATCCAGCGAGCCCGTTTGGATTTCCTGATCGAAGGTGGTGCGATAATTCTTAATCAGGTCCACCCCTTCGATGACCACGTCGTAGACTTTCCATTCGCCGCCTTTCCGAATCATGCGAAAATCCACCGGCACGGGCTGGCTGCCGGGCTGAACGAACTTGGTTCGGACCATGAGTTTGCTGGTATCGGACTCCCAACCCCGGATCGGCATGAATTGAATTTCCCATTCCGCGTATTCGCCGTAGGCGGTGGCATAGGTACGGATCAACATGGTTTTGAATTCTTTTTTGAAACGCGCGCGCTGTTCGGGGGTCGCGGTACGCCAATGCCGACCCAGGACAAGGGCGGCAAAGCGGTTGAAATCCACGTGGGGTTCAATGTATCTGTCCACGATATCGACCGCATTGGCAAAATCCACTTTATAGTCGATCTGGCGCAGTTCCGTTTGGATCTGGTCGGAAGTTTTTTTGATCAACTGTTGAGGAGGCACCAAGGCATCCGCATGAACCCATGGGGCGAGCAAAAGCCATCCCCAAAACAGCCATCCGTATCCTGCCCATGGCCCAATTTTCAACCTATGCATCTAACTGCTCCTAATATAGTATTCCAAGATTCTTTTTTTGTTTATCATACCTTTAGTGGCCAGGATAAACTAGAACCAAAGCATCTATGGACATTCTCAAGCATAGCGTAATTTTTCCCCGTCTTCGCGCCCGGCGCATGCGGCGCGATCCTTTCAGCCGGCGCTTGATGCGCGAACATGCGGTGACCGTCGACGATTTGATCTGGCCGGTATTCGTTTGCGAGGGCGAGGGGGTTCGCGAGCCGGTTCCTTCGATGCCCGGCATCGAGCGTCTCAGCCTGGATATTCTCCTGGCGGAGGCCCGCGAATTGGAGGCGCTGGGCGTCCCCGCGCTGGCCTTGTTTCCGGTGGTCCCGCCCGACAAAAAAAGCGACGCCGCCGAGGAAGCCTGGAATCCGGACGGACTGGCGCAACGCAGCGTCAGTCTGCTGAAGGAACGAGTCCCCGGATTGGGCGTGATGACCGATGTGGCCCTGGATCCCTACACCGCCCACGGCCAGGACGGCCTGATCGATTCGAGCGGCTACGTCCTCAACGACGAAACCGTCGCCGCGCTGGTCAAACAAGCCCTTTCCCACGCCCAAGCCGGGGCCGACATCGTCGCTCCTTCCGATATGATGGACGGGCGCATCGGCGCCATCCGAACGGCGCTCGAGGAAAACGGCTTCATCCACACCCGCATCCTCTCTTACGCCGCCAAATACGCGTCCCATTTCTACGGCCCCTTCCGCGATGCCGTCGGATCGGCGGCCAATCTCGGGCGCGGCAACAAATTCAGTTACCAGATGGACCCGGCCAACAGCGACGAAGCCTTGCGGGAAGTGGCCATGGATCTGGAAGAGGGGGCCGACATGGTGATGATCAAGCCGGGAATGCCGTCTCTGGATGTGATCCGGCGAATCAAGGACCGGTTCGGCGTTCCCACCTTCGCCTATCAGGTCAGCGGCGAATACGCCATGCTCAAAGCCGCCGCCCAGAACGGCTGGCTGGATGAAAAGAAAACCGTCCTGGAATCCCTTCTGGCGTTCAAGCGCGCCGGCGCGGATGCGGTTTTGACCTATCATGCCAAGGCCGTGGCCGGCTGGCTGCAGGACGACCCCCTGGCATCCGAAATTTGGGAGTGATCGATGGAAGACGAAAAATCGAATGAATCGTTGGAACCTTCTCAAAGCAAGGAGCCGCAGGAACCTCCCTTGAGGAAAATGACCGTCTGGCTGGATGAATCGGTCTTGATCGTTCTGCTCCTGTTATCTCTTGCCGGAATCGTAATCAGCGCCTACTCCTCCCAAGGCGGCTATTTTTTCTGGCTCGTCATGATTCCGATTTTTTGGTTGGGCGCCGTCCTCTCTAGCCGTGCCCAAGCCCGCCGGGCGGGGGAGAGCGATGTTTCGATCAAAACGCTGTTGTGTTTCGAGACCTTGCATTGGGGCGGGGTTTTGTTGGCCGTGATCGCTGTGTTTGTGCTTCGGCATAAGGAAATCGTCGATGATGTCACCGCGGTTCTGGATATTCTCCTGGTGATCGCATTGGGCACCTATCTCAACGGAATTCGGATCGGCTGGCGCTTCAGCCTGATCGGGGTTTTCTTGGGCACCACCGCCATGCTCATCGCTTATGTGGAGCAATTCCTGCCCTTGGCGATCCTGATCGCGGTCATATTCATCCTTTTTTCCCTCTACTGGGGCAAGCGCAAGCGTACGATTCGCCAGCAGTCTGCTCAAGACATCCACCATGCTTCCTGACCGTTACGCCGTTTTCGGACACCCCATCGGCCACAGTAAATCGCCGCTGATCCACACCCTGTTCGTCCAACAAACCGGGGAAAACATCGCCTACACCGCCCAAGACGTTCCGCCGGAATGCTTCGAAGTGGCGCTCCGAACCTTCCACGCCGGCGGCGGCAAGGGATTGAACTGCACCGTACCGCTCAAGGAATTGGCTTTCCAGGCGGCGGATGAGTTGACTTCCCGGGCCCGGCAAAGCGAAGCGGTCAATACCCTGGTCTGGCGCGACGACAAATTATGCGGAGACAATACCGACGGCATCGGCCTGCTGCGCGATTTGACCGAGAATCTGGCCATCGACCTAAGCGGCCGCCGGCTTTTGGTCTTGGGGGCGGGAGGGGCGGTCCGGGGTATTCTCCGGCCGCTCCTGGAACGGAAACCGGCGTGCCTGGTCATCGCCAACCGCACCGTCTCCCGAGCACAAAGCTTGGCCGCCCGCTTCGCCGCCTTGGGTCCGGTCAGCGCGGTGGGATTCCCCGGACTGCAAGGACTTCGATTCGATTTGGTTCTGAACGCCACCGCGGCGGGATTGCAGGGCGAGCTGCCGCCTTTGCCCGACGACCTGCTGGCCCCCGACGGCGATTGCTACGATCTGATGTACGCGGACAAGCCGACCGCGTTCGTGCGCTGGGGACACGATCATGGCGCCCGTCTCAGCGTGGACGGCTTGGGAATGCTGGTGGAACAGGCCGCGGAAGCATTCCTGGTTTGGCGCGGCGTGCGCCCCCGGACAGCGCCGGTTATCCGCCGCTTGCGCCGCGCCACGGCTACCGGCGGCGAATGAAGGGCGACGGCTGGCTTTTCCTCTACCGCGGCGTCATGGCCGGCGCCGGCGCCATCATCCTCATTGCTCTAATGATGGCGGGAATCGTGCTACTGCGGGATCGAACCCAACCCCTTCCCCACCTGTCGCAAGTCAAGCGGGCCGGCAAGTTGCGCGTGCTCACCCTTGCCGGCGCCACGACCTATTACCCCGCGGCCAAAGGCCACGCGGGAATGGAATATTCCTTGGTCACGCGTTTTGCCGACCGGCTCGGCGTTGAAGCAGAGTTCATCGTCGCCAGGTCCTTACCCGATCTCCTGTCCCGGATCTTGGCCGGAGAGGCGGATCTGGCCGCCGCCAGCCTGAGCATCACCGACGCGCGACGCCAGTATTTGCGCTTCTCCAACCCTTACCAGACGGTGACCGAGCAACTCGTTTACCACGGCAGGCAACGCCGCCCTCGTTCGATCGACGATCTATCCTCGGGATTGCTGGAGGTCACGATCGGCTCCAGTTACGTCCGCACCCTGGAAAATCTGCGACACCGCCACCCCGAAGTGAGCTGGAACGCCAACCCCACGACCGACACCGAGGCCTTGCTGCACTGGTTGAACATCGGCTTGATCGACTACACCGTCTTGGATTCCCATCTGTTCGACACCTTGCGCCGGTTCTATCCGCGCCTGCATGCGGCTTTCAATCTGGGTGAGTCGCGCGCTTTGGGTTGGGCTTTTTCCAAACGCCATGACGGCACTTTGTTGCAAGCCGCCAATGCCTTTTTCCAGACGACCCGGCAGGACGGCACCCTGGCGCAGCTGCTAGAACGCTATTACGGTCATGTCGGTGCCCTCAATTACGCCGCGGTTTGCGCTTTCCGGAAAGCCTACAAGACGCGTCTACCGCGCTATCGCGAAGCGTTTGAAGAAGCCGCCCGCCGCCACGGATGGGATTGGCGATTGCTGGCCGCCCTCGCCTACCAAGAGTCTCACTGGAAAGTGAACGCCCGATCTCCGACCGGGGTGCGGGGTTTGATGATGCTGACTCGCCGGACCGCCCGACGGGTCCGGGTCGACGACCGCAACAACCCGCGGCAAAGCATTTTGGGCGGCACCCGTTACCTGGTCAAAGTCAAGGACAAGATTCCGCGGCGCATTTCGGAACCGGATCGCACCTGGCTGGCCCTCGCCGCCTACAATATCGGCTTCGGCCATTTGGAAGACGCGCGCATCTTGACCCAATCAGCCGGCAAAAATCCCGACCGCTGGATGGATGTGAAAAAATACCTGCCCTTGTTGACCGAAGAATCCTGGTACCGACGAGTCGAACACGGCTATGCGCGAGGCCATGAGCCGGTGCGTTATGTGGCGCGAATCCGAAATTACTACGATCTGCTGCGATGGTTGAGCGACAAGGAAGGCTTCGGCCACGAATCGCCCGCACCGGAACCTCGCTTGGAAGAAGTCGACCCAAAAACCGCCCAGGTCGTCTCACCGACCCTCATCCCGGTGCCTTTTTAACGACGACGCTCGAAAAACGCTTTTAGCAAACGGCCGCACTCCTCTGCCAACACCCCGCCCGAAACATCCACGCGATGGTTGAGGAATTCCGCCCGATGCAGCGCCAAGATACTTCCCGCCGACCCGCGCTTGGGATCGGACGCGCCGTAGACCAGGCGCTTGACGCGGGCGTGGACGATCGCCCCCATGCACATGACGCAGGGCTCGAGAGTGACATAGAGGGTGGTTTCGGGAAAGCGGTAATTGTGCAGGAGCCGACCGGCGGCGCGCAGGGCCTCGATCTCGGCGTGGGCGGTGGGGTCGCAGGACTGGATGGGGCGGTTGTATCCCTCGGCGACGATTTGTCCCTGCCGCACCAGCACCGCCCCCACCGGCACCTCGCCCTGGCGTTCGGCCGCTTCGGCCAAGGCCAGGGCGCGGTCCATCCCGGTGATATCGTCAACGACAAGATCACCGATCAAATACCGAACTCCATTTCGAAACCGCCGTAGGCGAACAACGGCATTCCCGGACGCGGGCCGTGGGGTTGCCGAGAGACCAGGTATTCACGATTGGTGAAATTCTGCACCCCGCCCAGTACGCGAATTTTGTCGCTGACTTGATAATACGCCGCCACATCGAAAATCAAATAGTCGTCCGTCTTGCCGAAACGCGCATCGGGCTCCCCGGCGCCATTGATCTGCTGGGTGGTATTGTTGGCGCTGGTAAAGGTTTCCCCCACGTAATTGCCGGTCAAATCGATGCCCCAGCGATTGAAGTGCAGGCCGGTGCCGAAACTGACGGCATATTCGGGGATATAGGGAACCTTGTTGCCTTGCTTCCCGAAGCTGAAAATCGATTCGGGGTCCGTGGATTGGGCGTCATTGTTCTGAATTGCGTTGGTATAAGTGAAAGAGACGAAATAAGGATTGCTGAAGCCCCAATCGAAAGCGGATCCGGCATCGAAATTCAAGGCCATTTCCACCCCGCGGCTGTCAACCTCGCCGAAATTTTCGGTATCGCCGGTACCGGTGCCGCCAATGTTGTTGATCACGATCAGATCCTCGAACTGGGTGTAGAATCCCACCACTTCGGCCGAGAACGGCCCTTTATTGTATCGCACCCCCAACTCCCACGCGGTGCTGGTTTCCTCGTCCAAACCGTCCCTGACGGCGCTGCGGGGACTGGGCGGCGAGAACCCGCGATGGGCGCTGGCGAACGCCATCCATTCGTTGTTGAAGGTGTAGTCCACTCCGCCTCCGCCGGCGAACAGGTCAAGGGTGTTGGAGCCGTTGTCCTGGGGAGAGTTGTTATCCTTCAGGTCCTGAACCACATGTTCATAGCGGATGCCGGGTGTGAATCCCCATTTGCCCCATTCGATGCGATCCTGCAAGAAGAAGGCATACGCCTTGGTGTGCTGGGTGCGTTCCCCCGCTTTCCCCCGGGGACCGTCTTTGGCCCGATCGAAAATCACCCCGTCCGTATTTTGGCTGAACAACTCATCCAATTGGTTTCTTTGGACTTGATCCTCGTGATAGCGGAAGCCGCCGGAAAGCTGATGATAAGTATCGCCCAGAGTCATGCGATAGACGGCTTTCTGCTCGATTCCCCAAAGATAGTAACTGCGATCGTTGTTGCGCACGCGCAAGGTGCATTCCAGCTGACCTTTCAGGCAGGCCAGGCCTTGACCGTTCTCGGCGCCTCCCAGGGCTGAAGACAAATCCATATTGCCCACCCCCGGGATGTTGCGCAAATCGTTCAGTTTAAACCAGTTGCGATGGAACTGGCTGTAATAGCCGGTGGTGATCAGATCGAGATTATCGGTGGGAGAGACGAAATAGCGCAGATAGGTCCGATATTGGTTGGTGCTGATGTTGTCGAAACGGGAAGACGAATAGCGCCTGAAAGGATCCTTTTCGAAGTCCGTCTCGCTCAATCCAAGATAGGTTTCATCCGCCTGCAAGTTCGAATAACCGAATTTCGCTTCCAAGCGCTGATAAATGTCGGTCTTCGGCTCCCACATGACCTTAATCATGGGTTCGATTTGGGTAAACCCGGTCTGATCCCGATCGTTGAAATCGGGCGCTTTGTCGATGCGCTTGAAACCGTCCGTCTCGCGGAAAAACCCTTCCAGCACATAACCGAAACGTCCCAGATCGGTGTCGACGGTCTTGCCCACAAACCCATGGGTTCGGATCTCGTTGTAACTACCGTAGAGGGCTTTCAAATAAGCCTTGCCGGTTTCCGGAATCGGGGTCGAAAGATAGTTGACCACACCGCCGGTGATGTGAGGACCGTATTGAATCTGGCTGGAGCCTTTGAGCACTTCGATGCCACTCATGCGGCCCGCCGACGGAGTGAAATACGCGGCGGGCGCCGAATAAGGCGCCGGCGCCGTCAACACCCCGTCCTCCATCAGGGTCACCTTGGCGCTGCGACTGGTATCCACCCCCCGCAGACTGATATTGGGGAACAAGCCATAGCCGTCTTCCTCGCGCACATACACCCCCGGTACGCGGCGCAAGATCCGATTGATGTCGCTATAGCTCTGGGTTCGGATGTCCTCGGTTCCGATGAGCGTGGCGGATCCGGGAATGGTCGCGACATTGGCGGCATCCCCGATCACCTGGACGGTCTCGAGCACGGAGGCTTCGGTGGATTCATCCGCGGTCGACTCTTCCGCCGCGGCGCCCAAGGGCAATACGCCCAACGATAAGATGAGTGACCATTTGGCCGATTTCATTGCGCCCCCTTTTAAGTAATTTAAATAGCATAAAAACGGACGCAAATGATAACGATTGTCTTTTGTGAGTGCAACTATTAGCAACGAGAGGCTACCCTCCGCCCCGGCCAATGGCGAATTTGCTATCTCACTCCCACTCGATCGTCGCCGGCGGTTTGCCGGAGACATCGTAGACCACCCGGGAGACGCCCCTGACTTCGTTGATGATCCGGCGCGAGACGACCTCCAGAAACGCGTAGGGAAGCCGCGCCCAACGGGCGGTCATGAAATCGGTGGTTTCCACCGCCCGCAGGGCGACGACGTAGTCGTAGCTGCGCTGATCGCCCATCACGCCCACCGATTTGACCGGTAGGAAAACCGCGAACGCCTGGCTCACCTGGTCGTAAAGATCGTGCTTGCGCAGCTCGGAGATGAAGATATCGTCGGCCTGGCGCAAAATCGCCGCGTACTCGGGCACCACTTCGCCCAGAATCCGCACCCCCAAGCCCGGCCCCGGGAAGGGGTGGCGGTAGACCATGTCGTAAGGCAGCCCCAACTCCAAGCCGATTTTGCGTACCTCGTCCTTGAACAATTCGCGCAGCGGCTCGATCAGCTTCAGATTCATGGTGTCCGGAAGGCCGCCCACATTGTGGTGGGATTTGATCAAGGAGGCCTTTCCGGTTTTCGCTCCCGCCGACTCGATCACATCGGGATAAATGGTCCCCTGGGCCAACCATTGCACGTCCCGGATCTTGGCCGCCTCTTCCTCGAAGATCTCGATGAACAGGCGGCCGATGACCCGGCGCTTTTCCTCCGGATCGGAAACTCCCTTCAGGGCCTCGAAATAGCGCTCGGCGGCGTTGACCCGGAGCACTTTCACCCCCATGTGCTTGGCCAGGTTGAGCATCACCTGATCCCCTTCGTGGAGGCGCAGCAACCCGGTATCCACGAATACGCAGGTCAGCTGATCGCCGATCGCCTTGTGGAGCAGGGCGGCGACCACCGACGAATCCACGCCGCCGGAGAGGGCCAAGAGCACCTTTTCCTCACCGATCTGGCGGCGGATGGCGTCGATGCTCTCGTCGGCGATATTGGCCGGCGTCCAAGCCGCTCCGCATCCGCAAATATCGTGAACGAAGCGGACCAGAATGCGGTTTCCCTGATGGGTATGGGTCACTTCGGGATGGAACTGGAGACCGTAAAAATCCCCGCCTTCGAGCGCCATCCCGGCGATGGGCGCATCATCGGTGAAGGCGATGACCTTGAAGCCGGGAGGCAGCTCGATCACCCGGTCGCCGTGACTCATCCAGACATCCAGCAGCGCTTCGCCTTCCGGATTGGTGTGATCCTCGATGCCTTCCAACAGAGGCGAATGGCCTTTCACCCGCACCTGGGCATAGCCGAATTCACGTTTGAGGGCCGATTCCACCCGACCGCCCAATTGAGCGACCATGGTCTGCATGCCGTAACAGATCCCCAACACCGGCACGCCCAGCTGGAAAACCACCTGGGGGGCGCGCGGAGTAAATGCTTCGGTGGTGGTCTGGGGGCCGCCGGAGAGGATGATGCCGCGCGGGTTGAAACGGCGGATGGATTCCTCCGCCCAGTCGAACGGATGGATCTCGCAGTAGACGCCGAGCTCTCGGATTCGGCGGGCGATCAGTTGCGTATACTGGGAGCCGAAATCCAAGATTAAGATTTTATGCGCGTGAATGTCCAATTTCTTTACAACTTACTTAACGTGGGTAGAACTAATCCATCCGATAATTCGGCGCTTCCTTGACGATGGCCACGTCGTGGACGTGGCTCTCCCGGGTCCCGGCACCGGTCACGCGCATGAACTGGGCTTTTTCGTGCCATTCGGCAATGGTTCGGGAACCGGTGTAACCCATGCTGGCACGGATACCGCCGACGAGTTGGTGGATGATGGCCATCACGCTGCCCTTGTAAGGCACGCGACCCTCGATGCCTTCGGGGACCAGTTTCTCGATGGAGTCGGCGTCTTCCTGGAAATAGCGGTCGCTGGAACCTTGTTGCTGGGACATGGCGCCCAGGGACCCCATGCCCCGATAGGTTTTGTAGGAACGCCCCTGATACAGCTCCACTTCCCCCGGCGCCTCCTCGGTACCGGCGAACAGACTGCCCAGCATGACCGAATAGGCACCCGCGGCCAGCGCCTTGGCCACGTCGCCCGAATAACGGACGCCGCCGTCGGCGATCAAGGGCAGGCCGGTGTCCTTGAGGGCATGGGCCACATTGGCCACCGCGCTGATTTGCGGCACGCCGACCCCGGCGACCACCCGGGTGGTGCAGATGGAACCGGGTCCGATCCCCACTTTGACCGCGTCGGCGCCAGCTTCCAGCAAGGCCACGGCGGCCTCGCCGGTGGCGATGTTACCGCCAATCACCTGGACTTCGGGGTAATGGCGCTTGATCCAGTGCACCCGGTCGATCACCCCCTGGGAATGGCCGTGGGCGGTGTCCACCACGATTACGTCCACCCCGGCGGCGACCAATGCCGCCACGCGCTCCTCGGTACCCGCGCCGACGCCGACGGCGGCGCCGACCCGCAAACGTTCCTGGTCGTCCTTGCAGGCGCGGGGATAATCCTTGGCCTTCTGAATATCCTTGACGGTCACCAGGCCCTGAAGCTTGAGCTCTTCGTCGACCACCAGAATCTTTTCGATCCGGTGCTCGTGGAGCAGGCGGATGATATCTTCCTTGGGAGCGCCCTCGGGAACCGTGACCAAGCGATCCCGCGGCGTCATGACCTTGGCGACCGCTTCATCGTAGCGGGTTTCGAAACGCAGATCGCGATTGGTCACGATCCCTTCCGGCCGACCGGAGCGATCCACCACCGGCACGCCGGAAATATTCTTCGCCCGCATCAAGTCGATCACCTGGCGGATGGTGGTGTCCGAAGAAACGGTGATGGGGTCCTTGATGATGCCGCTTTCGAATTTCTTGACCTTGGCCACCTCGGCGGCTTGCTGCTCGGCGGTCATGTTTTTGTGCACGATGCCGATGCCGCCTTCCTGGGCCATGGTGATCGCCAGTCGCGCCTCGGTCACCGTATCCATGGCCGCCGAGACGAGCGGGGTGTTGAGGGTGATTTCCCGGGTCAGGCGGGTGGAAAGATCCACGTCTCCCGGCAATACGGTAGAGTGGGCCGGAACCAACAAAACGTCGTCGAAAGTAATGGCTTCTTCCAAAATGCGCATGGCGTCTTTACCGTAACCGAAAATAAATTGCACTATTATACCTGAAAATCATCTTTCTCTCCTTCATCATGCCGAGCTTATATTGGTACGATTATGAAACTTTCGGCGCCGATCCGGCGCGCGACCGACCGGCTCAGTTCGCCGGCCAGCGCACCGACGAGGATTTGAATCCCATCGGCGATCCCTTGGTGTTGTATTGCCGACCCGCCGACGACTTTCTCCCGCAGCCGGAAGCTTGCCTGATCACCGGGATCACCCCGCAACTCGCCCGGGAAAAGGGACTCCGCGAAGCCGATTTCATCGCCCGCATTCATGCCGAATTTGCGCAGCCCCATACCTGCGTGACGGGTTACAACAACATCCGCTTCGACGACGAAATCACCCGGCACACGCTCTACCGAAATCTGTTCGACCCCTACGCCCGCGAATGGCGAAACGGCAATTCGCGCTGGGATCTGATCGATGCGATGCGACTGGCTTATGCGCTCAGGCCCCGGGGCATCGCATGGCCCAAGCGCGACGACGGCGCACCCTGCTTCAAGTTGGATCGCTTGACCGCGGCCAACGGGATCGAGCACTCGGGCGCGCACGACGCCCTGGCCGACGTGCGCGCCACCATTGAACTGGCCCGCCTGCTGAAAGCCCGCCAGCCCAAACTCTACGCCTATTGCTTCGACCATCGACTCAAGCCCGAGGTCCGCAACCTGCTGGACCTCGAGGCAATGCGGCCGGTGCTACACGTCTCGGAAAAATACCCGGCCCGACGCGGCTGCCTGGCGATGGTGGCGCCTATCGCGCCGGACCCGAACAACCCCAACGGCGTCATCGTCTACGATCTGAGCGTCGACCCCGATCCGCTATTGACCTTGGACGCCGATACCCTCCGGGAACGCTTGTTCACTCCCGGCGATCAATTGCCCGAAGGTTCGGAGCGCCTGCCCCTGAAAACCGTCCGAGTGAATCGCTGCCCGGTGTTGGCGCCGGTTTCGGCGCTGCGCGGAAGGGACGCCGAGCGCTTGGGGATAGACCCGGAACGGTGTCGCCGCCACCTGGAGCACCTGCGTCGCCACCGACCTTATCTCAAAACCCTATTGCCCGAGATTTTCGACTTTGCCGATCGGGAGCCGGTGGCCGATCCCGATTGGATGCTCTACCGCGGCGGTTTTCTGGGCGACGCCGACCGCGCCCGCCTGGAACGGATCCGCCGGACAGCGCCCCATCGCTTGCAAGGGCTCAACGGCGATTTCGACGATCCCCGCCTGCCGGAGATGGTCTTTCGCTATCGGGCGCGCAACTGGCCGGAAACCCTAACCCTCGAGGAACGACGGCGGTGGGACGCGTTTCGCCGGGAACGCTTGACCTCCCCCGAAAGCGGGGCCAGCATCGTCCGGGATCAGTACCGTGAGATTCTGCAACGTTTGCGACGTTCAGAAGCCGTTCAGAACCGCATGGCTATCCTGGAAGCGTTGGAAGCCTACGGACGGGAAATACTCCCGACGTGACCCATTGCCTTCTCGGAAAAAGCCTGTCATGATTTTTAATTTTGCTCAAGCCAATCCAATTTGGAGGATATATGCGGAAGTTCACGGCATTAATGCCCTTGCTGGCCTTGTTTTGGGCCGTCTCGGCTTCGGCCCACGGCCCGGTTCGGCAAAAAACCCAGGAAACTATCGTCATCAACGCACCGGCGGACAAAGTCTGGGAAATCATCAAAGCACCCTGCAGCATCAAGGACTGGCATCCGCAGGTAGCGGAATGCGACGCCGAAGGGAGCCAGGAGGAGGACGCCAAGCGCAAACTCACCTTGGTCGACGAAGGCTGGGTCAACCAAGAGCTAAAAAAATACGATGAAAAGAAAAAGCTGATCGGCTACAAGTTTAATTTCGACGACGTGAGCACCGCCCAAACCATCGTCCATGCCGGCGAAGAAATTCAGGTGCCGATGTTTCCGGTGGCGAACTATTCCGACATGCTGTTCGTCAAAAATAAAGGCGCCGACAAAAGTCAGGTTGTCTGGCGCGGTGCTTTCTACCGGGCCTATATGAGAAACAATCCGCCTGAAGAGATGAACGAAGAAGCCGCTATCAATACGATGTCCGCTTTCTATCGCAGCGGCCTGGAAGGATTGAAACAATTGCTGGAAAAATAGCCCTTTGCTACATGACTAGATCTCCATTGCTATCGACCCTTTCGACAGTGGCGGCGTCAGCCGCCCTCTTTTTTTGGCTCACCCCGATTGCGGCCAAACCCTACGCCTTCATCACCAATCAGGGAGACGATACGGTGTCGGTGATCGATACCGCCGAAAACCAGGTGATCGAAACCCTGAAGGTGGGCTCCAAGCCCTCCGGCGTGGCGGTCAGCGGAAACGGCCGCATTGTTCTGGTGGCCGATTCGGCGGGCAAGGAAGTCACCCTGTTGGACGGCGAACAGCTCAAGGCCATCGGCTCCATTCCCGTGGGCGACGGACCGGTGGGCGTGGCGTTGGATTCCCAAGGCAAACGCGGCTACGTGGCCGATTGGTACGCCCATTACGTCGCCGTTTTGGATATTCCGGCGCGCAAGGTCATCGCCAAGATTCCGGTGGGAAAATCGCCTTCCGGCCTTGCGGTCAGCGGAGACGATCGCCGGGTCTACGTAGCCAACCGCGACAGCGATTCGGTTTCCCTGATCGACGCCCAGACACTGAAAGTGGTGGCCGAGCAAAAGGTGGGGGAACATCCCTTCGGGATCGCGCTGGATGAAAATCGGAACCGCTTGTACGCCGCCAATGTGGTCAGCAACGACCTCACCGTCCTGGACGCCAAGACCCTGGAACCGATCCAAACCGTGCCCGTAGGCGACCGTCCCTACGCCATCGCCCTGGCGGACAAGGGCCGACGCGTGCTCGTCACCAATCAATACGACGACACCGTATCGGTGATCGACGCCGAGCAGCTGAAAGTCATCGAAACCCTGGAAGTAGGGGAATATCCGGAAGGCATCGCCGCCCATCCCGACGGACGACGGGTCTACGTGGCCAATTGGTTCAGCAATTCGGTGTCGGTGCTCGACGCTCGGGATCTTCGCCTCTTGGCGACCATCTCCACCGGCAACGGCAGTCGGGCCTTCGGCCGATTCATTTCCCCTTGAGACCATGGAAAAACTTCATACGGCAGCCGACCTTTTACTGGACATCGAGGCGGAAATGCGCCGTATCTCCCTGTGGGAAAAAACGCCTCCGCCACCGGAAGATCTTGCCAGCCGGCTTCCTTTTTGCTGTGATACTCTAGCTTTTCCGCAATGGCTCCAGTTTGTCTTTTTGGTCCGCGTAACCGCGCTGATCGAAGCCCGCCGGCCGCTGCCGACCCAATGCGGCGTCGCCCCCATGGCGGAGGAGTGGTTCATGGCCCATGGCGAAGGGAGTCCGCGCCTTATCCGATTGCTGAGAGAATTCGACGATTTACTGAGTGATACACCCTAATGGCAGACAAACCCGAAGACTTAACCGTCAATCAAACGGAAGGCAATATCGAAACCGTCAAGGAACTGGACAAAGTCATCCTCTCCAAAGGCGCGTGGACGACCATTCTCTTCCGCTACCAGGAGTGGGACCCGCGCAAAGAGACCTACAGCCCGGAAAAATACACCATCCGGCGCTACCAAAAACGCCACGGAGAGTATATGCAGCGGTCGAAGTTCAACATCTCCAGCCGGGAACAAGCCAAGAACATCATTGCCGCCCTGCAAAAATGGCTGGATGAAGATCCGCCCGCATCAGGCGAAGCTTGAATCAAATCGGCAAAGCCGTATAATCACTCCATTCCGTTAGCCGGGATAGCTCAGTTGGTAGAGCAATCGATTCGTAATCGATAGGCCGCAGGTTCGACTCCTGTTCCCGGCACCATTAGCACTTCCTACTGCTTCCGATAAAAGCCGCAACTCAAGAAAAAACAAAGAGTTGCGGCTTTTTCTTTTCCACCAAGTACCGAAAAAAGCCGTTGTCGTCTGCAAAAATTGTTGGTATAGCCGAAACCAATAAAGCGGAGTACCAACAATGAAGCTCACGGCCATTGCACTGCGGCATCTCAAGCCTTCGGATAAGACCTACCGAAAAGCCGATGGTGGCGGCCTATTCATCGAAGTAAGGCCCAATGGCGCGCGGTATTGGCGCTTTGCCTATCGCTTTGCAGGTAAGCAAAGGCTACTCGCTGTTGGCACCTATCCCGAGATTTCCTTGGCCGAGGCGCGCATGATCCGCGACCAGGCCAGGGCATGGATTCGGGAGGGAAAAGACCCGGTAGCCGAGCGGCGAAAGGAAAAAGTCACCAGCCAGGGCAAGGCTTCAAACACCTTTCGGGTAATCGCAAGGGAATGGTGGGAGATCAACTGAGGCAAATGGAAACCCAAACACGCGGACAACGTTTGGCGGAATATCGAAGCCGACATGCTGCCTACTTTCGGAGATCGACCACTAACCGATTATGAGAAAAACCCCAAATTGTTTAAATCACCCGTTAATAATCTCGCGGGTCTTGACACGCACTTCGTTTCCATTGGTTGTCACGCAATCTTTCCTCTAGACAGTGTCGTCACGAGAAACCAACCTGTGCGACAATAAGCAAAATTATTGCTGCCGGGAGAGAGGGCAAATGAATTCAGCAGCCCATCGACGTCATGATATATCGGATCGGATATGGGAATTACTTGAACCGCATTTGCCAGGTCGTAAGGGTGCTTGGGGAGGCCAGGCGCGGGATAACCGTCAGTTTATCAATGCGGTGTTTTGGATTTTGCGCACGGGCGCGCCGTGGCGTGACCTGCCACCGGACTATGGCGATTGGAAAAACACCCACCGGCGCTTTTGTCGCTGGCGCGATGCCGGGATCTGGGAAGGGTTGTTGGAGAAGTTGGTCAACGAGCCCGATTACGAATGGCTGATGATCGATGTCAGCCATATCAAAGTTCACCCCCATGCCGCGGAGGCCCAAGGCGGAAACCAAGAGATGGGGTGCACAAAAGGGGGCTCAATACGAAGCTACACTTGGCCGTGGATGCGCATGGTATGCCGGTCAGAGCGCTTATTACATCAGGTACCCAAGCGGATTGCACGTCTGCTGGCCGACTGATCGAGGGAATCGGCGCCGAGCACCTGTTGGCCGATAAAGGCTATGACAGGGATGCCATCGTGGAGCAGGCACGTCGCCAAGGCATGGAGGCGCAGATTCCGCCGCGGAAAAATCGCAAGGAACAACGGGCGTATGACAAGCATCTGTATAAGCTGCGGCACTTGGTCGAGAATGCCTTCTTGCATCTCACGCGTTGGAGAGGCATCGCTACCCGCTATGCGAAAAGGTCCGCTTCGTTTCTGGCCGCCGTCCAAATTCGCTGTCTCGTGTTGCGGACCGGAATCTCGTGACGACACTATCTAACACTCCTAAAATTCTTAACTAAAATGTAAATGGAGTAATCGTACCGGAGAATAAGAAACACATGTCGATCATTGATGGAACCTCGAACTTCTATGAAAAGCTGGTACTAGAGGAGCTTGGAGAGCAAGCAGGCTTTCGTTTAGATGATCAGGATTTTCTGGCAGATGCAGTATGTATCGCGCTGAATGCACTGCCCTCTCGATATTTCAGACACGGTGTGGACATGGCATTCTACCTTCCCACGGACGAATATTTGCAGATGAAGGCAAAGACGAGGGAAGTCGTCAAAGATGCGATTGAAAGAGTAGAAGCTGCCCCCCGGAAATCAAGTCAATAATTTTTGCGTCGCTAACGTAGTATTTCATTCAGCAAGCTGTAAACCTTCTTAAAAAGAAGAACATAATCGGCAAGTCTCCAAGCATTTTTAAAATCAATGCGTTATGGCGATTTTGATGGCGCTTCTATTACGCATCCATTGGTCACAAGGTACGACGAGCCTTAAATGGATTGAGGGATATTAAATCCTTTACTGAGAAGTGGTCTATGCTTGTTCCATAAGTCATAACCGTACAATTTGTAGGTAAATGCAAACCCACCAGAATCAAGAACTTCACCAAATACTGGACGCCAGCTCCGAAATGATCCTCCTCGTCGACGCCAAGGGACGGATCTGTTATGTCAATCCCACCCTGTGTCAAAGTAGCGGTTACGAGGCGCAAGAACTCATCGGCCGCACTCCTCAGGTCCTGGATAGCCCCAAGGCCGACCCGAACACTTTGGCGGAAATGGCTTCCGCTTTAAAGGCGGGTCAATCCTGGGCGGGCAGAGTTCTGCAACGGCGTAAAAGCAAGCAGCCTTTCCCCCTTCCTATTGAGGGGCAAATGCCTCCTTCCGACCTATCCGAGTATTGGGCGGAGATGACCGTCTCTCCGATTCACTCCGCAAAAGACGGTCTCGTCGGCTATGTTCAAATCCAGCGGGACATCAGCGCGGAAGTGGAGAGAGAGGCTCGCCTACAGCGCGAGCAGGCCGACACCGAAGCACGCTTCAAGATCGCCAAGATCCTAGCAGGTTCCGCTTCCCTCGAAAAGCGGCTCACCCAAGTGATGGAAGTCTTATTCGGTCTCCCTGGAATGACGTTGCAACGTAAGGGTGGTTTGTTTAAGAAACATGAGGACCGTCTGGAGCTGTTTTTGCTCCACGGCCAATTCTCCGACGAATTTCGGCAAAAGGAACAACGCATTCCCTTAGGAGCGTGCTTGTGCGGTCGAGCGGCCGTGTCGGGGGAAGTATTGGTTTCAGACGATTGCTTTTGCGACCCTCGCCACGAACATTCTTTTTCAGGAATGCAACCCCACGGGCACTACATCATTCCCCTTCGTCATGGTGAGGAAATAATGGGTGTTCTTTTTCTCTACACCGATCCCTACCCGAGTTGGGACCCCACCCGTCAGGCGTTACTGCTGCAGGTGGGAGAACTCGTCGCACTGAGTTTGGTTCAGGAAGAAACCCGCCTGGCCTTGGCCACGGCCCGCGACGAGGCCCTTCAAACAGCCCAGGCGAAAGCCGCGTTTCTCGCCAACATGAGCCATGAGATCCGTACCCCCATGAACGGCGTGCTGGGGATGCTGGAGCTCCTCAAGGATACCTCCCTTAACGAGGAACAACGCGATCTGTTGGAAACTGCCGCCGGCTCCGCCGAGGCCCTGCTGGACATCCTGAACGATATTCTCGATTTTTCCAAATTAGAAGCGGGAAAACTGGATATCGAAGCGACGTCCTTCGATTTAACCGAATTAATCGAGGAAACTTGTACCGTCCTTGCTCCACATGCTCATGCCAAGGGAATCGAGCTGAATTTGCTGATCCCACCCGAGCTGAGTCCCGGTCGCCTTGGCGACCCGACCCGGATCCGCCAAGTTCTCACTAATCTTGTCGGAAATGCAATCAAATTTACCGATTGTGGCGAGGTAACCGTCGAATTGCGTCCGACCAATCGGCAGGAAAGCCGATCGGGACGCACAGACTGCGCCCCGAAGGGGGACGGAACCAGGGAAGGCGAGCATCACACCAAGGAAAACCTTCGATTCGAGATCCGTGATACGGGCATAGGGATCGCCCCCCAAGTACAAACCCATCTATTTACGCCGTTTACGCAAGCCGATGTATCCACCACCCGCCATTATGGCGGCACCGGACTTGGGCTGGCCATTGGCAAACAACTGATCGAGCGCATGGGTGGTAAGATCGGGATGGAAAGCACGCCAGGGCAGGGCAGCACCTTCTGGTTCGAATTGTCTTTACCCTCCGTCGAAAAGTCGCCCTCCACAATCCCCGTGGACTTGAATGGCAAACGGGTGCTGATTGTGGATGATAACGCCACCAATCGCCGTATCCTTTCCACCCATTTAACCCATCTGGGCCTGACCGTCGTGGAAGCCGAGTCGGGTCATACGGCCCTTTCCCTGCTTACCCGGGATGCGGCGTTCGATGCCATCATTCTGGATTTTCACATGCCTGGAATGGACGGCAATCAATTGTCCGAAGCCATCCAAGCCATGCCTCATCTGGCGACCATCCCCCGATTGCTGTTATCCTCCGGCGCGACGCTCGACGCCGAAAGGCGCAAACGACTCGGTATATCCGCCTGCCTCCTCAAGCCGGTGCGTTCTCATCAACTCAAGCGCGTCTTGAGCGAGGTACTCCAGAACACTTCCGCTTCCTTGACCGGCAACCGCGCGCAAACCGCCGATACCACCACCTGGCCAGGGCGGAAAATTTTGGTGGCGGAAGACAACCCGGTCAACCAAAAAGTCATCACCCGGCTTCTCAATAAATTCGAACTGACGGTCACCTTGGTTGAAAACGGAACCTCTGCCCTCGAAAAACTGGCGCAAGAACGCTTCGATTTAGTACTGATGGATTGTCAAATGCCGGTTTTGGATGGTTATCAGGCGACCCGGGCCTTGCGCATCCGTGAGGAGGAAGAAAATGCACCACGTACGCCCGTCGTTGCACTCACTGCCCACGCCGGTGAGGGAGAACGGGAAAAATGCCTAAACGCCGGAATGGACGATTACCTCAGCAAGCCGGTGACCAAGCAAGCCCTGGAAAAAACCTTAACCCACTTTCTTTCACAGGAAGAAACGCCCCAACCCAATTTAACCAAAAATAACGAAGCGCCCATCTACGATCTGGAAGCGGTACTCGAATCCCTGGACGGCGATCAAGAATTACTGGAAGAATTAATCAGTCTCTTCCTGGAGGACGCGCCCACGCGCCTAACGGCACTGAAGGAGGCTCAAATCAAAAAAGACGCCGACACCTTGGCTGAAGCCGCTCATGCCCTCAAAGGCATGGCGAGCCATTTTCACGCAGCCGAGATTAGCCGGCAAGCCGCTTCCCTTGAAAAAGCCGCGCGCGGTGGGGATGCCGACGTAAACGGTGACCAAACCCATGCACTGACCACGGCCGTGTGTCATTTAATCGAATTTCTTGAACAAAGTCTCACCCATGCTGAATGAATTCAATTTCGAGGAATTGAAGGCAACCGACCGTCTTCCTTCCCCTTCCGGGATCGCCTTGAAGATGCTGGAATTAACCAGCCGGGACAATGCCTCCTTGGAAGATCTAGCCCATCTCATCCAAGCCGATCCCGCACTCACCAGCCGCCTGTTAAAATTCGCCAATTCTGCTTTGATCGCGCCCCGGCGGCCGATTGTAGCGATCCAGGACGCGGTGATTCGAATCGGCATGGGTGGCGTGCGCAATCTTGTATTAGGGTTGTCACTGGTGGGGAAATACCGCGGCGGCGCATGCCGAAATTTCAATTACGAGCGCTACTGGGCTGGCTCCCTGGCGATGGCGGTAGCATTGAGTTTCTTGTCTCACCGCAACCGAATCATCGCACCGGAAGAAACCTTTACCTTGGGTCTTTTGGCCGATATCGGGCGACTTGCCCTGGCAACCGTCTGGCCGAAGGAATACGCTCGGTGTCTGGAAAAGGCTGGAAGCGACGAAATAGCAGGAGCGACCGGCCGATCGCCCCTGCTGAATCTGGAACGCAAGCACTTCGCCATCGATCAGGAAAAACTCACCGTGCTGCTTTTGGCGGACTGGGGCCTACCCGAAATCTTCCGCGACGCCCTGGCTCACTCTAAGGAACCTGCCTCCGCATCCGACACTCGGACCCAAATCCTCGCCCGTCAAATCGCCTTCGCCCGGACCATCACCGCCTGGTGCCTGGCCCAGGCACGCGATGAACACTTGCCGGCACTCGAATGGCACGCCAGCAATCATGAATTGGACCAAGATAGCCTCCCGGATTTTCTCGAAGAGGTCGAAACGGCCTGGCATGCGTGGGGAAAAGTGATCGAAGTGCGCACCGACTTGCCGCCGGAATTCCCCCCCAAGGAGCAAGCAGGGGCGACCGGCCGGTCGCCCCTGCTCCAATCCATGCCAGGATTGGATATTGTCCTGGTGGATGACGATCCAGTCCTGTTGGCCAAATTGTCCAAGCAACTCCAAAAAGCCGATCATCGGGTACGTACTTGCCGCGACGGCCGGGAAGCCCTCAAAATGATTCTCGAAAACCCGCCCCAATTGGTGGTGACCGACTGGACCATGCAGCCTGTGGACGGCTTGACCCTATCTCGTAATTTACGTCGATCTTCGCTAGGACCCCATCTCTATCTCATCATGCTCACCGCCAATGAAAGCGAGGACGATCTGGTGGAAGCCTTCGAAGCCGGCATCGACGACTACGTGACCAAACCAATCAATCTCAAGGTGCTCCTGGCACGCATCCGCGCCAGCCAGCGAATCGCCGCTTTGCAGGTCGAGCTTGCCAAGGAGCGCACCGAACTGGAACACAAAGCGAAGGAATTGTCCTTGGCCAATCGTAAATTGGAGCAACTCGCCAACACCGATCTGTTGACCGGCCTGCCCAACCGCCGCTACGCTCAGCAGCGATTGCAGCAGGAATTGGCCGCCACCCACCGCTACGCCCGACCCTTGGGGATAATGATTCTGGATCTCGATCACTTCAAGAGCATCAACGACTCGCTTGGCCATACCGCCGGCGACCAAGTGCTCCAACATGCCGCCCAGACCATGCAAAAAGCGTTGCGTGCTTCCGATGTATTATGCCGCTGGGGCGGAGAAGAATTTCTCGCCATCGTTCCCAACGCAGACCTTGCCGCTACCGGAAAATTGGCTGAACGCCTACGCCGTCATCTCCTGAGTCACCAGCCGACGGAGTTAACGCTGAAACGCCCGGTCACAGTCAGCATTGGTTTGGGGGCCTGCCCCCCCGCTCGTGATCTGGAACAACTGCTCCACTTGGCCGACGAAGCGCTCTACCGAGCCAAGGAAAAAGGCCGCAATCGGATTGAAACCGCCTGAAGTCATTTTCTCAAACTCCAGAAAGGGAAGAATCGATATAAAAGAAGTGCTTACATTCTTTCCTGCTTGGATATTCTGGATACTTTCCACGGATTCCAGCGATCATAATACGAAGACTTGACGATCAGCTCCATCAGATAGGCATAGCTTCTGACCGTTCTCATAAACAGACCGGTATAAAACGGCATCAATGGCAGATATGGCAAGACTTTCAATTCCCGGACCGACATGGTGGCACCGTAAATGAGCGCGGCGATCGCGTATTCCCCGATATTCATCCCCAAATAAAAAACATAATTGAGGAATACGATGTATACCAATTTGTCCTCGACCGGTGAGATCAAAAGCAGCTGGGCGATATAGGCCCACCATTTGAAATTCAGCAACAGGTTAAAAAACACATTGTCGGCCACGGTCAGAAAATTGAAGAAATTAAACCGTAGGCCCGGAAACAATAAATCCCGGTGCTTGCGCAAACGAAAACGCACCAGCGACCGGTCCCAGCGGAACCGTTGGCGGGCCAGCTTGGCGAAGCGGGAAGGCACATTGGTGTAGCAAATCGCCTGGGGTTCGTGTACCACCTTGTAGCCCAGTTTGCGGATTTTCAAGGTGATATCGCCATCCAGACCCGGCCCCACATCCCAGCCATGCAACCTTTTCAGGATATCCTTCCTGAACGCCCCGTGCGCGCCGGCGATAATGCGCAGCAATCCTAGCAGGGAGGCGATGGTCCGACCGGTGGAGATGGACTTCATATATTCAATGGTCTGAAGCCGCGTGGCGAGACTGGTTTTGGAATTAGCCACGCGCACATCGCCGCCGACCGCTCCCACTTGGGCATCCATGAAAAATGGCAGCAGGATGGTTTCGATGGACCGATCATCCAGATGGGAGTCGGCATCGATATGAATAATGTAGTCGCCATTGGCATAGGCAAGCGCGGTATTGGCGGCTGAAGCCTTGCCCCCTCGGAACTCGTTACGGATGAAGCGGTCGATCGCGCCTTCACGTTCCAACCGGCGGCAGATGGTTTCGGTATGATCGTCCGAGCCGTCATCGACGATGATCAATTCATAGTTTCCATAGGTTTGCTGGTGCAAGGAAACCGCAAGGCGCGGAATATGTTCGCCTTCGTTCTTTCCCGGCACGATGATCGAAACCAAAGGGTACAGCCGATATAACTTGGCCAGTGCCCGCCGGCGCCCCCGCGTACGTTGCCACCAGCGACGGGGCAGATACACGAACACGATCAAAAGATCGAGCCCCAGATAACGCACGAAATCGAACAATAGAAAGGGCCAGAAATATTCGATCAGTCGGTGAGGATCGAGGCCATACAGGAAGGCGAAAGCCCGGTCTAGAAACATCAGCGCTCCAGGAATTGATCCAGGCTTCGTTTCAGGTCGGTTTCATACCGAACCGGCTCGATTCGGCTGGTGATCGTCATGGGGTGGCCCAGATTATGATGGATCATCCGATCGACCGCCTCGGTGAAGCGCGCCAGCGCGGTTTTTGCTCCATCTTCCGAGGTTTCCACCAACAGCAACACGAACAAGGATTCATTATGGCTCGTGATGAGATCGGATTTCCTCAGCAAGGTCTTGAACAAACCGGTCAACTCCTCGAACAAGCGCGGAGCCTTCGCCCCCAATTGCAGATACAGCGCCTCCACGTCCAGATAAATGAATACCAGCGTGCTCACCGAAATTTGGTAGCGATGAATGCGTTCCTTCTCGATTTGGAGAAAGTGCCTGAATTCGGCCTGACCCATCAGATGGAAGCTGGGCTCCAACATTTTGGAAAACAGGTTATCCAGACCGAAAAGCGCGGCGTTATCGCCCATGGCAGTCACTCGGTACGACTTGATTACACGCAGGAGTTGATGTTCCGGTTCGGTGCGGCGGCCGCAGTGATAACACTCGGTGACGATTAATGGTTCCTGAAATCTGTGACGGCAACGGTTGCACCGATAGATGGTGGAAGGTTTGTCGTAATCGACACCGATATGCTTGAGTTTGCGCTCGCATTTCGGACAAATTTTTTCCTCGCCTTGTCCGAATTCGTCCCTCTCGCCCACATAAGAGCAACGAAAATGATGGATTAATTCATGCTGATCTAAATCCTCGGCCTGGCATTGCGGACAGATTTCCTTGAAATTCAGGAAGGCGCAGCCACAATGCACGCAAAAAAACGCTTTGGTCGCGAATTGGCCAACAATCAACCGTTGGGTTTCCAGCATTTCCAAGACGCGCAAGAGGCTGTCCGAATCCCCGTCGGTCAGCGCTTCCAGCAAGGGATAGCTGAAGCCGGACAATACCCCCGCATCGCGCACTGGATCGACTTCCTCTCCGCGACTGGCCAGCATGCGCAGCACCCGGAACATCAAGCTGGTATCGGGACCGTCTCCAATCTGTGCGACTTGGTCCAACCACTGGTTGACCGATTCGAACCGAGCCACCAAACGATCGATCATGGCTTCGTCCAGATCCGAAACGGACACGGTTTCGTCTTGACCTAGGCGTCGCTTGAATCCGGGGCGAGCGATAAGAACAATCGGCCTCAGATAAACCGACGGCTGCCCATGCCGACGCAGATCAGCCACCTCGTCGCGAACCTCGACCTCATCCGAGGTTGCGTCCACCAGCCAAAATGCCACATTTTCCTGGCGAGCGGCCTGTCCCGCATCCCCGCTGATAAATACTTTATTGGCTGGCAAAGCCGGATCATCCGTCGTCCCCAGCCAGCACGCTCGCCTGATACTTCGTCTTCCCGGGCTCGCACCCTTCTGGCGGAGTGAAGAGTGTCCAAATCGGCCGTCCTGCCGGTTTGTCATATTTGAGCCCCCCGAAGTTCAACCCGCAACAAGTTATAAGCTCTCCATTTCTTCGCCTCCCCCGGGCCTTCCGGCGCAATAGTGACACGCAGGGGGCTGTCGGCGGGCTCGTATTCCTGCCATTTTCGTTCGGGAAAGGCATATGCCGCCGAATGAATGGCTACGATACGACCCTTGCCAGTTTTCTCATCCGGAAATAACACGGTCATTTCCTTGCCCACGAACAAAGACTTGAAATCGTATTTGCTCAGATATCCTTCGATCATTACATCGGCTTCCGCCGGCTCTACCATCAGGACGGTTTCGGCCGTCTTGACCACCTCGAAGGGATGTTTCAACACCCGATTCACCCGGCCGGAAACAGGCGACTCGATCCACTGGGGCAAGCATTCGGTAGCCGGCGGCATGGATTGTCTGGCCATGCGCAGGCGGTTGAGATGTTCCTTTTGCAGGATGAGCTCTTTTTTCAGCAAGGCGATTTGATAGGGTAGTTCACGCTCGTCATGGCGGAGGCTGTCGTCCAGTTCCAAGGCCCGGCGTAGCATTCTTTCACTATGGAGATCCCGCCATTTGGCCTGGAGCGTTTCCAGGTGGGCGCGTTTTTGTTGAATGTCGTACTCGGCTTGCAACAACTTGGTCTCTTCCGGGGGCAAACAGGTCTCCTGGGCGTCGATTCTCACCAACATTTGCCCTGCATGTATCTTCTCGCCTTCCTTCACCGACAAGGCTCCGATGCGTCCACCCCGCACCGCAGCCAAAGGTTTCCGCTCAATCACCACCTCCCCGTAACCTTCGATCTGAGTGAGGCGCAGATAAACATAACGGCCAAGATAAACCAGTAGCAATGCCAGCAGGAGAAAATACCCCCAATGCAGGACTTTCGATGTTCGACTGACTTTTGCGGTACCTTCCGGCAAGGTGTTCAAAAAATTTTGATTGCGGTTTCTTAGTTTCATGGCGTACCTCCCTGTACGCCACCCTGACGGGCAGCCTGCGGCTGTGCAAATCGTCTTTCCTGACGATTGTACCTCCCTGTACGCCACCCTGACGGGCGTGGTTCGTCCGCCGACCCGGCAAATAAAGCGGGAAAATACTTGAGGCTGTGCAGGGCGTAACGATCCACTTGTAAACCGCCATACAGGTGGATGATGGTTTGTTCCAGCATCCAGGCGTCCTGAAAATCCGGCAGGTTTAAGGCGATTACCAGCTTTTCTTTGGGGATAGCCTTTAACGCGTTCTGGAGCCTCCGTCCGATGGTGTCCGCATCGGCCGAGCCATATGCCATCAGGTAAACCTGATCCACATACTTCACCAATTCACGGTAAACCGACTCGGGCCAATGCACCGGCACGGATACGCTCAGAAAACGTTCGCCTATGATCTGACGTAGGGTCCGCATCAAACTCAGATAATGATGCAAATAGCGCGCTTCGTCATCGTGATAGCCGGGCATCGTATGCGGTTCGATATCCAGATGCAGGCGCCGGGTCTGTTCCGCTTTGATCGCGACATCCAACGCCGCTCGTCGATGGTTTTCGGGGAAAATCCATTCGTTGGCTCCGAGAATTGATGTAACCGTTACACCAGCGATCTGGGCCTCTCGGATAAACGCTTCGAATTTGTCCTTGTTCACCGATTTACCCGCGCTAAGCAAAACCTCCTCGATTCCCTGGGCGCGTACAAGAGAGAGAATACGCTCATTGGATTGAGTATTGAACGCTTTCGACCAGACATAAAGGCTTCTATGGCCGGTTCTGGCTCGGTGGTCCTCGAAACGGGTGTCCAAAGGATGGATAAATTCGGGCTTCACCGATACACCGGCAGCGGCAAATACTTGATTGACGCGCTGATATAAGGATTGTTTGGCCTGAATCAACTCGTATCCGGCATCCAGGATGGTTCGAAGACGAGTGGCGGCCAATGGCAAGAGGTCTCGCCGTCCCAGTTTCAGTTCGGTCAAGGTTTGGCGCAAGCGCTCTTCGGCGCGCAAAAAACGGGCATGCTGCTTAATCAATTGTTTCTGTTGAAAACGCACGTCGTCGTAGATCTCGCGCACTCGCGCCACTCTCTCCCAAAGCCGTAATTTCTTCCGTTCATCCAAGGCGTGGTAACGCTCACGCAGAGCGGCATCCGATTTCCGCGCTAGGGGTATCTGAAATCTTACCCCGACCGCTATATTGGTAGGGTCCAGTGAATTTTGAGACAAGACACTGTCGCGCAAAAAAAAACGCACCTGGTTATCTTTCCGAGCCAATTGTTGCTGCCGTATGATTTCCTTTTCCAGTTGCGCTTGCCGAACTGACACATCGTCCGCGCGTATGTTCGCGATCAATTTTTCCATGTCGATATCGATAGCGGGAGGATTTATCACTGTGCCGATCGCGTCATCGAAATAAGGCGAACCGTAGAGGTAACTGAGTTCGTGGCGGGCGAGCTTCAATTCAGAATCGCTGACCACCAACTCGTCATAACGGCGCCAACCCTTGAAATAGGCGCGTTTTTCGATTTGGTAAATCGCCTCCATCAACGCCAATTTCAAGGCCAGGATACGAGCGGTATAGCCCGCGAAAACTTTGCCCAATCGCTGCTGCACACAGCGCTGAGTGTTTCTGATTCGGTTGGTTTCGTCCCTGAGTTCCAGTAATTGTGCTCTGGCCTTCAAAGCACGCGCCTGAGCACGGTTTTCTAAGAAACCTTCCTCGAGTAAATCCCAGGATAATTCCAAATAGCCCCTGGAGGCCTGCTGATTTTCGTTGTCGGTTACAGTGTCGGAAGCGATGCGGCCGCGCAACTCCAACCCTAGGTCATTCCTCAGGTCATCGGCCTCGGCGCGCAACGCTCGAGCCTCGAACCGTTGCGGCGCGGGCAGCGGGAACGAGCAGGGATGAGTGAAAATCGCGTGACCGTCGGCCCTATCGGTGGTTGGGGCGGGAAGCTTCTGAAATTTTGCATGAATGGCCTCAAGCAATACTTCGAAGGCTGCGGCTTCGCCAGCGGCACGGTTTTCAACACCTGAAAGCGCAATGCCGCTCGCCGCGAGCAAACAGCATGCAAGCATATATTTGATGATGGGAAATGGCACCAGATTCATGTCATCCTTGGATTGAACTATTCAAATGATCCTCGAACCAACCGTAATACATGCGTTGATCTAGACTCGTTTATCAGTATAGCCACATTTTGTCGGGTTTTTACCACTATCAAAATGGCAAATTCATCTCCAAAATCTACCGGGAGAGTGATACTTGTTGTGTGTCAAGGCCCGCGAGATTATTAACGGGTGATTTAAACAATTTGGGGGTTTTCTTATACCACTGCGCCATGGTCTGCATCGGGGTTTGATGCTGGAGGGTACGCTGGGGGATAGGATGCAGGTAAAGCTGGGTATTGCGTTCCAGGGTAGTGGTGAACTCCTTGCCGTTATTGGTCAGCACCTTCTGGATCTTGACGGGGCCGGTAGTAGCATCTCCTGCTTCACCAGCAAAAAGTAGGAAAGCAGCAAAACAGGGGAAAGCCTTACCGGCTGAAACCGGCAAGGCTTTTTTCGTCATTCCATGTCGATTTTATAGATAAAAACGGCTTATTGATCGAGCATCACCCCCGGCGGCAAAATTTGATAAGTCGTCACCATGCCGGCGTCGATGTGATCGGAAACATGGCAGTGATATAGCCACTCGCCGGGATTGTCCGCGGTCATATCGACGCTGATCATCTCGGCCGGAAGCAGCGAGATCACGTCCGTCCGCCGCACTCCCCATCGTCCTACTTTGACGGTCTTGCCGTGCCAATGAGGCGTATGGAGATCGACTTCGTTGCCCATGCCGAGAACATGCCAGCGAACGGTTTCTCCGTATTGGGCGATCAATCCTTTGAGATTTCCGAAAATATAGCCGTTGATGCTGTGCATCAGGCCCGGCTCTTCTCCTTCCGCCATGTCATGAATAAAGAATGCGGTCACAAACTCGCGATCCACGTCTTTAGGGCTTCCGTCCGGCCGGGCCCAGCCTTCCCGGGTCACGATGATCGGCCCGAGGAGCCCTTCGTTGACATCGGTGGGTTCGTGGATATGGGAGTGATACCACCAGACTTTGGAGCTCGATTCGCCGGGAGAAGGACCGCTTTCCGCGTCGGCCTGCCACTCGTAGTCGAAGCATTCGCCCGGGGGGATGGCCGCCCCCAGGCCCGGTCCCTGCCCGGAGTTGACGCCGGAATAGTGGGCCCCTTCCTGGTCCTTGGTATAGCGCAGGCCATGGGGATGTAGACCGGTCGGACGGTTGGAATGGTTACAGAAATGCACCCGGATCACATCCCCCACCTCGGCACGCAGAATGGGACCCAAAATGCCTAACCATTCCGGCTGAGTAACCGGTGTCTGGAAATCGGCGCCGGTATATTGGATGAATCGGGTAACAGGAAAGCTGTGGCTGTCGGTCCAGGGTTTCGGGATTGCGCACGGCTCGGCTTCCGGATAGCAATGCACCAGATTTTGCCCGGTGGGAGCGAAATCCCAGATTTCTTCTTCGGCCGCCAGGTAATATTCTCGGACCTGGGCCTGTCCGACCGCGGGCAGGATGAACAAACAAGCGCATAGGGAGACAAAATGTACTGATCGATTTAACATGGGAAAAGTCCTTATTATTTAAAACACAAGATTGCATGCAAATGATAACTGTTCTTAATTGCATTTCAATGTCTATTTATGCATTAATCACCTCATCAGGCCAACTGACCGGGCAACAAATTGCGTTAGGGAATAGGAGAGGGCTACAATTAATCAACTTAGTTATCCTGAGATGGATGCAGTGGCGAGACTCTGCTTGGCAGCACTGAAAATCGGCTTGCCCCTTCTGATGATTTGGCTGGGAAACCCGCACGTCGCTTTCGCCGGCGGGCAGGACCCGTTAGTGCCGGAGAATCGTAACCCCCGAATCTTCCTCCACGAGACCGCAGGGCATTCGCCGCAACCAATCCAGTCCATTCGGACGGCATCTCCCGGCATCGTCATCGTTTCCGCTTCTCCACGCTTTGCCTCTATGCCGCCGTGCCCCCATTGCTCGCCGGGCTGCGCAACCCACCACGGGGCATGCAGTGCCGGCTGTTCGGTTGCCGTGCCAATTTCCGCTTGGGAGATGGTGCCGCCACCGTTGACGTTCAGCCGTATGCGTGGTGCAAATCACCCCGCCCTCGAAATCACTCTGCCTCCGCCGCACAAACCGCCCCGAATCCTCGCTTGACGGCATGACCGGCGGAAGCCGGCAGGAGAATCGGTTTGTTTCTTGTAAAACCGAATCGTTGTGTCTTATGCGAGGATATCCATGTTTCTCAAATGGTTTTTATTGATCGGCCTGGCGCTGCTGGCTGGAGGTACCGCGGTCGCCGTCGAGGAGCGCCGGGCCGAGCCGCTCACGGTGGCGGCCGCGCTGGCGCGGGCGGAACGCGCCAACCCCTCCCTGGCCGCCATCCGCGCCCGCTACCAAGCGCTCAAAGCGGTGCCTTCGCAAGTTGGGAGCTTGCCCGACCCCGAAGTCAGCTTCAACGCGTTGAATCTGCCCGTGGATACTTTCGATATCCCCCAGGAGCCCATGACCCAATTGCAGTTCGGAATCAGTCAGGCGATTCCCTTTCCCGGCAAATTGAGGCTTAGGGAAGAGGCGGCCGAGTGGGAAGCGAGAGCGGCGGGTGATGCCGTCGAAGAAAGGCGGCTCCGGCTCCTGCGCGACGTGGAGAAGCTCTGGTGGCGGGTGTTCTATTTGGATCGGGCGCTGGAGATCATCACCGCCAACCAGGATCTTTTGCGCCAGTTCGTGGAGATCGCCCAAACCAAATACAAGGTCGGTCAAGGGCTTCAGCAGGACGTGCTGCTGGCGCAACTGGAACTGTCGCGGCTGTTGGATCGGCAGCTGCAATTGAAAGGCCTCAGAACTCAGGAAACGGCGCGCTTGAACGCGCTTCTCGATCGACCCGCCGATGCTGCCGTGCAACTGCCCGACAAGGTGGAACCGCACCTGGACCAAGCGCCTTCGGAGAAAGTGCTGTTCACCCTCGCAGAGCAATCCAGACCGCTTCTGGCCCGTTTTCAAAACCAGATCGAAGCGGCGCGATCCCGGGTTGAACTGGCCGAAAAAGAATTGCTTCCCGACTTCAAAGTAGGCGCCTTCCACGGCTTCCGCAGCGGCCAGAATCCAGACGGCACCAGCCGCCCCGATTTTTTGAGTTTGAAGTTGAGCATGAGCGTCCCGCTCTACTTTTCCCGCAAACAAGCCAAAGCGGTGGATCAGCGGCAAAGCGAGCTGATCCGCGAACAGTTCCAGTGGCAGGACGTCTGGAACCAAGTGCGCGCCGAGATCTCGGCGGCCCTGGCCGATTACCGCCGCGCCCGCGAACAAGTCATTTTGTTCGATCAGGGCATCATTCCCCAGGCCCGCCAGACGGTGGCCTCAATGCTCGCCGGTTACCAGGTAGGCAAGGTGGATTTCCTCAATCTGGTGTCGGCGGAGATCACCCTCTACAACTACCAAATCCAATACTGGAAGACCCTGGCCGACGCCCGCCAGGCACGCGCGACACTTTGGGCCGCCGTCGGTGGAATTGCCCCCCACCCAACCCTCCCCCCAGCGGGGGGAGGGCCAGGGAGGGGGGAGAAAAACGGAGAGAAGCACCATGCCGATTAAATGGATCCTGATTGCCCTGCTCGCTTTGGGGCTTGGCCTGGGAGGCGGTTATTGGCTGGCGGTCAGGCATGGAGAACAACCGACCACGACGGTTTCCGAGAAAAGCGCCGAGTGCGCACCGAAGTTCTATCGCCATCCCATGAACCCCGACATTACCTCCAAAACGCCGGCCAAGGACGAGATGGGCATGGATTACGTACCGGTCTATCCGCCCGGTTGTGGAGAGACACCGGCTTCATCCGGCCCGCCGGGAACGGTGGTGATCGATCCTACGGTGGTGCAAAACATCGGGGTCCGCACCGCCGAAGTAACTCGGCGCGACTTTGCCCATCCCATCCGAACGGTGGGCCGAGTCACCTACAACGAGGATCTTCTGGCCCGCCTCCACCCCAAAACCGAGGGCTGGATCGAGAAAGTCTACGCCAGCGAAACCGGGGAATTCGTCCGCAATGGCACCCGGCTTCTCAGTCTTTATTCCCCGCAATTGGTGGCCAGCGAACAGGAATATCTGTTGGCGCTCAAGAGCTTGAAAGTGCTGGAGGACAGCCCCTTCAAGGATATCCGCCGGGGAGCGCGGGAAATGGTGAAAACCTCGCGCGAGCGCCTGGAGCTATTGGATGTGCCCCGGCATCAAATTCGCCAACTGGAACAGACCGGCGAGATCATGAAGAGCCTTCACATCCATACCCCCTTAAGCGGTTACGTGGTTCACGTGGGGGTGCGCGAAGGCCAATACGTCACCCCCAAGACGGAGCTCTATCACGTGGCGGATCTGAGCAAGGTGTGGGTCTATGCCGACATCTACGAATACGAACTGCCCTGGGTCAAGGTCGGCGATCCGGCGGAAATCCGCCTGACCGCGGTGCCCGGCCGGGTATTCCGGGGCAAGGTGGTTTATATCTACCCCTATGCCGATCCTCAAACCCGCACGGTCAAGGTGCGGCTGAAGTTTCCCAATCCCGATCTGCTCCTCAAGCCGGATTTGTTCGCCAACGCAACCATCCATACCCGGCCCAAGCCGGACGTCCTGTCCATTCCTTCGGAAGCGGTGCTTCGCACCGGGACCAAAAACCACGTATTCGTGGTCGCCGGACCGGGCCGCTTCGAGCCCCGGGAAGTGACCGTGGGCGTGCCCTCCAACGGCCGGGTAGAGGTACTGGAAGGTTTGGCCGAGGGGGAGAAAGTGGTCGTCTCCAGTCAATTCTTGATCGATTCCGAGTCCGAATTGAACGAGGCCATGCGCAAACTCACCAAGCCTAAAGGAGACGGCCATGATTGAAAAAATCATCGACGCCTCCCTCAAGAACCGCTTTCTGGTCCTCATCGCCGCCGTATTGCTGCTGGCGGGGGGAACGTGGGCGGTGCGCACCATTCCGCTGGACGCCATTCCCGATCTTTCCGACGTTCAGGTGATCGTGTTCACCAAATATCCGGGCCAGGCCCCCCAGGTGGTGGAGGATCAGGTCACCTATCCCCTGACCACGGCAATGCTGGCGGTGCCCAAAGCGAAGGTGGTGCGCGGCTATTCCTTCTTCGGATTTTCCTTCGTCTACATCATCTTCGAGGACGACACCGACCTGTATTGGGCCCGCAGCCGGGTGCTGGAGTATCTCAACTACGTGGCCGGTCGGTTGCCGGAAGGGGTCACTCCCACCCTCGGCCCGGACGCCACCGGCGTGGGCTGGGTCTACGAGTATGCCCTGGTGGACCGATCCGGCAAGCATGACCTGGCCCAACTACGCTCACTCCAGGATTGGTATTTGCGTTATCCTCTCCAGACGGTGTCCGGCGTATCGGAAGTGGCCTCGATCGGCGGTTACGTCAAACAGTATCAGGTGGAGGTCGATCCCACCGCGCTATTGGCCTACAACCTCCCTTTGGCCAAGGTCAAGCGGGCGATCCAGCGCTCCAACAACGACGTGGGCGGGCGCCTCATCGAGATGGCTGAAACCGAGTACATGGTGCGCGGGCTGGGTTATATCCAATCCCTGGATGATCTGAAAGCGGTCCCAGTGGGGGTGGATGCCCACGGCACGCCGATCCTCCTCCGGGACGTGGCCAACATCCATCTGGGTCCCGAGCTGCGCCGCGGCCTGGCGGAATTGAACGGGGAAGGCGAGGTAGCCGGCGGTGTCGTGGTGATGCGTTTCGGTGAGAACGCGCTCGCCACCATCCAAAGGGTGCGCGAAAAGCTGGAAGAACTCAAACAAGGGCTGCCGGAAGGGGTGGAGATCGTACCGGTCTACGACCGCGGCGACCTGATCGAACGCGCGGTAGCCACCCTCCAGACAGCTTTGGCGCAGCAGCTTCTGATCGTCAGCCTGATCATCGGCCTATTTCTTCTTCATGTCCGCTCCACATTGGTGGCGGTCATCAGCCTGCCCCTGGGGGTGCTGGGCGCCTTACTCCTCATGAAGTGGCAAGGGCTCAGCGCCAACATCATGTCCCTGGGAGGCATCGTGGTGGCCATCGGCGACATGGTGGACGGAGCGATCGTCATGGTGGAGAACGCCCATAAACACCTGGCCCGGGCGGAAAAAAGCAAGGGGTCAAAACTGACCCCCTCGGAACACTGGCAAGTCATCGGCGAGGCGGCGCGGGAAGTAGGGCCGGCGCTGTTCTTTTCGCTCCTGGTGATCATGGTGGCGTTTCTGCCCATCCTTGCCCTTCAGGCCCAGGAAGGGCGGCTGTTTTCCCCGCTCGCCTTCACCAAGTCCTACGCCATGTTGGTGGCGGCGGTGCTGACCGTCACCCTGGTACCGGTGCTGCTCGGCTATTTCGTCCGGGGAAAAATCCTTCCGGAAAACAGAAACCCGACTATCCGCCTATTGCACGCTCTGCACGCTCCGATTTTGAAGATTGCCATGCGCCATCGTTGGATGAGCTTGGGAGTCATGGCGCTGATTCTGGCTTCGACCTGGTATCCTTTTTCCCAACTGGGCAGCGAATTCATGCCGCCCTTGGACGAGGGGGATATCCTCTACATGCCCACCACTTTTCCCGGCGTCTCCATCACCAAAGCCAAGGAAATCCTGCAGCAGACCGACAAGATCCTGAAAACCTTTCCCGAGGTCCATCATGTATTCGGCAAGGTGGGGCGCGCCGAAACCGCCACCGATCCCGCGCCCTTGTCAATGATCGAGACCACCGTGCGCCTCAAGCCTAAGTCGAAATGGCCCAATCCCGACAAAACCACCCAAGAGCTCATGCAGGAAATGGACCAAGCAATCCGTTTCCCGGGCATCGCCAATGCCTGGACCATGCCCATCAAGACCCGCATCGACATGCTCTCCACCGGAATCAAGACCCCGGTGGGGATTAAGGTTTCGGGGCCCGATTTGAGCGAGCTGCAACGGCTCTCCAAAGCCATCGAGCGCACCATGAAAGACCTGCCCGAAACCGTCTCCGCCTTCGGTGACCGGGCGGTGGGCGGCTATTACGTCGATTTCGCCATCGACCGCCACCAGGCGGCCCGTTACGGTCTCACCGTCGGCGACGTGCAGGACGTGATCCAGAGCGCCATCGGCGGCATGAATATCACCTGGACCGTAGAGGGACTGGAACGTTATCCGGTCAACTTGCGCTACCCGCGCGCCTACCGCGACAATCTGCAGATGCTCGAGCGGGTGTTGATCCATACCCCCACCGACGCCCAGATCCCGCTGTCCCAGGTGTCGGAGCTGAAACTGCGGCGCGGACCGCCGGTGATCAAGACCGAGGATGCCCGTCCCAACGCTTGGATCTACGTGGATATCAACACCTCGGACATCGGCGGTTTCGTCGCCCGGGCCAAGCAAGTGTTGGCGCAGCAGGTGAAGATTCCACCGGGATACACCCTCAGCTGGTCGGGCCAGTTCGAATACATGGCGCGAGCGGCCAAGCGCCTACAACTGGTTATTCCGATTACCCTGGGTCTGATTTTCCTGTTGTTGTATTTCACTTTCCGCAACTTCACCGAACCTTTGTTGGTCATGCTGACCGTCCCCTTCGGTTTGATCGGCGGCATTTGGCTGGGCTGGCTTTACGGCTTCAATCTCTCGGTAGCGGTGGTGGCCGGTTTCATCGCCCTGGCCGGCACCGCCGCGGAAACCGGCGCCGTATTGCTCAAATACATCGATGTGGAAGTGGACGAGCGGCGCAAAGCGAAAAACGCGCCCTTGACCGTCCGGGAAATCCGCACCGCCGTGGAAGAGGCCACCGCGCTTCGGGTACGTCCGGTGGTGATGACTGCTATCACCACCATTCTAGGGCTGGTGCCCATCTTCTTGAGTAGCGGCACCGGCTCCGACCTGGCCCGCCCCATCGCCGTGCCTGTCCTCGGCGGAATGACCACGGTGATGATCACCACCCTGCTGATCTTTCCGGTAATGTACAGCCTGGTGATCCAATGGCAAGAACCCACGCCAAAAACCGCTCCTTGAGTCCCACGAACATCCCGGCAAAGGAGAACCCGATGAAACGAGAAATTTCCCTGACCGCCACAGGACATGCGACCAGTCTGTTTCTGGCGCTTTCCTACACCCTCTGTGTGATCTGCTGCCTGCTGTTTCCAGAACATCAGCTTTACTTGAGCTGGCAGAAGCTGCTGCCGGGTTTTACCTGGCTGAGTTGGCCGAGTTTCTTTCTCGGATTGGCGGAAAGCTACGCCTACGGATGGTATTTCGCGCTCATTTGGGTGCCGCTGTATAACTTCTTCCACCGGCCGGCTTCCCCCACCCAACCCTCCCCCCAGCGGGGGGAGGGCCAGGGAGGGGGGTCGCGAACGCCCTCCGAGCCCATGCCGCCGGGGTGTACTTGCCGTACCGTGTGCCGCTGCCCGAGTCACCCGGATGTGAGCTCGGACCGGCCCGGTTACTGTCCCGAATGCGGCCGGCCGCTGGAACCGGTCCGGGAATATGAAGCCAAGGCAGTCGAATATACCTGCCCCATGCACCCGGAAATCGTTCGAAATGAACCGGGCAGCTGCCCCAAATGCGGGATGGCCCTGGAACCGCGAACGGAGGAGGCTCGGTCAGCCGAGGAGGAGGAAAACCCGGAGCTGGCGGCGATGAACCGCCGCTTCTGGATCGGCCTGGTCCTGGGCTTGCCGGTGGTGGTGCTGGCCATGGGCCACGACCTCATCGCCGACATTTTACCCCCCGCATTGACCGCCCGGAGGCTGCAGTGGATCGAACTGATGCTGGCCACGCCGGTGGTCTGGTGGGCAGGCTGGCCGTTTTTCGTGCGCGGCTGGCACTCGGTGGTGCACTGGCGGCTCAACATGTTCACCCTGATCGCGCTGGGGATCGGGGTGGCCTGGACCTACAGCACAGTCGCGGTCCTGTTTCCCGATCTCTTCCCTGCCACCCTGCGCACCGCCGAAGGCCTGGTGCCGGTCTATTTCGAGGCGGCAGTCGCCATCACCGTGCTGGTGCTGTTGGGTCAGGTGATGGAGCTCAAGGCCCGCAGCCGGACCAGCACCGCGATCAAGGAACTTTTGGGGCTGGCCCCGCCGGTCGCCCACCGGGTCAAATCGGACAGCGGCGAGACCGAGGACATCCCGCTGGAACAAGTGCGGGTGGAAGACCGCCTCCGGGTCAAGCCGGGCGAGAAGATCCCGGTGGACGGGAAGGTAATCGAAGGCCACAGCAGCGTGGACGAATCCATGCTCACCGGAGAATCGATTCCGGTGGAAAAAGGTCCCGGAGACAAAGTGGCCGGCGCCACCGTCAACGGCACCGGAAGTCTCTTGATCCGGGCCGAGAAAGTCGGTTCCGACACCCTTTTGGCCCAAATCGTCCGCCAGGTCGAGGAGGCCCAGCGCAGCCGGGCGCCGATCCAGCGGCTGGCCGACGTGGTCGCGGCCTGGTTCGTGCCGGCCGTGATCGGAGTGGCAATCGTAACCTTCATCGCCTGGAATATTTGGGGTCCCGAGCCGCGCCTGGCCCATGCCGTCATCAATGCGGTAGCGGTGCTGATCATCGCCTGTCCCTGCGCTCTCGGGCTGGCCACTCCCATGTCCATCATGGTGGGCGTGGGGCGGGGCGCCCACGGCGGTATCCTGGTCAAGGACGCCCGCGCGCTGGAAACCATGGAAATCGTGGATACGGTGGTGGTGGACAAGACCGGCACCTTGACCGAGGGCCGGCCCAAACTGGTCGCCGTGGAAGCGGCCGGCATGGACGAGAAGCGTTTGCTGACCCTGGTGGCAAGTCTGGAGCGCGCCAGCGAACATCCCCTGGCGGCGGCCATCGTCCGGGGCGCCGAAGAGCGGGGAGTGAAACTCCTGTCGGCGGACGATTTCCAATCGGTCACCGGGCGCGGGGTAACCGGCCGCGTGGATGGACATAAGGTGGTCCTGGGCAATCAAAAATTGATGGATGAAACAGGCGTCTCCCTGGACGACCTTGCCTCTCGCGCCGATGAGCTGCGCCGGGAAGGACAAACGGTCATGTTCGTCGCCGTCGACGGCGATCCCGCAGGCCTCATCGGCGTGGCCGACCCGATCAAGGAAACCACCGTGGAAGCCTTGAAGATCCTTTCCGACGAAGGCATGGAAGTGGTGATGGCCACCGGCGACAGTCGCGCTACCGCCGAGGCGGTGGCGGCCAAACTGGGCATCGAGCAGGTGTTTGCGGAGGTGCTGCCGGAGGACAAGACCGAAATGGTGAAAAAATTTCAAACCCAAGGGCGAATCGTCGCCATGGCCGGGGACGGGGTCAACGACGCACCCGCCCTGACCCAGGCCAACACCGGCATCGCCATGGGGACCGGCACCGACATTGCCATGGAAAGCGCCGATATTACCTTGGTGAAGGGGGATCTGCGCGCCATCGCCAAGGCCCGACGCCTCTCGGAGTCGGTCATGAGCAACATCCGCCAGAACCTGTTCTTCGCCTTCGTCTACAACGCCCTGGGCGTGCCGGTGGCCGCCGGCGTGCTATATCCCTTCTTCGGCATTCTGCTCTCGCCGATCATCGCCGCCGCGGCCATGAGCTTCAGCTCGGTGTCGGTGGTGCTCAACGCGCTCAGGCTCAGGCGGGTCAGATTGTAATCATTAACTCAGAGGAGGCCGGACATGCTTGATGCATTCATCCACCAACCCCGCGTCGCCTATTTCTCCATGGAAATCGCCCTGCAAAACGAGATTCCTACCTACGCCGGCGGGCTGGGGGTGCTCGCCGGCGATACCCTTTACTCGGCGGCGGATCTGGAAATCCCCATGGTGGCGGTGACCCTGGTCAGCCGGGGCGGGTCTTTCCGCCAGGAAATCGACGCCGACGGCCGCCAGACCGAACAGCCCGACGGGTGGAATCCGGCCGATTTCACCTGCCCCCTGGAGGCCAAGGTGGCGGTGACCATCGAAGGCCGGCAGGTGTGGGTGGGCGGCTGGCTGTATGTCCTGAAAGGGCATATGAACGGCCGCCAGCCGGTGATCCTGCTCGATACCGACCTGGATGAGAATACCCCCGAGGACCGCACCATCACCCATTACTTGTACGGCGGCGATCAGGACTACCGGCTGAAGCAGGAGATCGTGCTGGGGATCGGCGGCATGCGGATGCTTCAGGCATTGGGATTCGAGATCCGCCAGTACCATATGAACGAAGGCCACTCCGCCTTGCTGACGGTGGACCTTCTGCGCCGTTACGCCTATTCCGCCGAGGAAGTGCGTCCCGGTGAGCCGAAGTATGACATTCCGCGGGTTCGGGATCTATGCATCTTCACCACCCATACCCCGGTGGAGGCGGGTCACGATAAATTCGACTACTCTCTCGTCGAACGCCTGCTGGGAGCAATCGTCGATGGACAAACGCTCAAACATTTCGGCGGGGAGGACCGGCTCAACATGACCCGGCTGGCCCTGAACCTGAGCGAATACATCAACGGGGTGGCCAAACGCCACGCCGAGGTTTCCCGGAAGATGTTCCCCGGCTATCACGTTCACGCCGTCACCAACGGCGTCCATCCTTTCCGCTGGACCTCGCAGCCTTTCAAAACGCTTTACAACCGTCACCTTCCCGGCTGGTGCCACCAGCCGGAACTGTTGATGCGGGCCGAATGCTGTCTGGCCGATGCCGATATCCGGGAAGCCCACCAACAGGCTAAACAGATCCTGATCGACAAGGCCACAGAGTTGTGCGGCATCGAACTGTCCCCGGATACTCCCATCATCGGTTTTGCCCGCCGCATGACCGCCTACAAACGCCCCGATCTGTTGTTCACCGACCTGGAGCGGCTGAAGGCGATCGCCCGATCGATGCCGATACAGATCGTTCTGGCCGGCAAGGCCCATCCCCGGGATGCGGACGGAAAGCGCCTGATCGAACAGCTTCATCGTCACATCGGGGAGCTTTCCGGCACCATACCCATGGCGTTCCTGCCCGACTACGATCTGGAGATCGCCCTGGCCCTCACGGGCGGCTGCGATCTCTGGCTCAACACCCCGTTGCCGCCCCGGGAGGCCTCCGGCACCAGCGGCATGAAAGCCGCGTTCAACGGCGTTCCGAGCTTGAGCGTTTTGGACGGCTGGTGGGTGGAAGGGTGCATCGAAGGGGTGACCGGCTGGGCCATCGGCGATGGCGGTGCCGGCCACGACGATGCGGCGGCCCTCTACGAGAAACTGGAAAAATCAGTTCTTCCCTTGTATTACCAAAATCCTTCCGGCTGGATTGGTGTGATGAAGCAGGCAATCAGCAAAAATGCCGCTTATTTCAACAGTCATCGGATGATGCGCCGCTATGCGTCCGAGGCTTATTTGAGGTAATGCCCCATGCGTATCCAGCCCAAATCCCTGAACCGCTATCCCTGGTGGCTGCGGCCGTTCTTTTGGAACCAGAAGCGCAAATACGGCCAGGTGCTCGTGCCCGGCCTGTTATGGGGGCGGGTGCCCAAGCTGTTCGCCGCGGTTGCTTTGCTCTATGGCGTTCTCGACCGCAGGCGCTCGCCGATCGATTCCGTCCTGCGCTGCCTGGTGACGGTCCGGGTTTCCCAGATCAATCACTGCCGATTTTGCATCGATATCAATTCCTGGCTCCTCGCCCGACGCACCGGCTCCGAGGAGAAGGTGCGGGCGGTGGCCGACTGGCGGGAGAGCGATTCGTTCGACGAGCGGGAAAAGGCAGTCCTGGAATATACCGAGGCGATGACTTACCCCGACTTCGGGGTGAATGACCGGATGGTGGAGAGGCTCAGGACCTGGTTTGACGAAGACGCCGTCGTCGAACTGACGGGTCTGATCACCTTCCAGAATCTTTCCAGCAAGTTCAACGCCGCCCTGGATGTTCCGCCCCAGGGATTCTGCGAGGTTTTTTCCGGGAGTGAGGAGGACGGCGACGAGAGTGTTGCTGAAACCGAAAAGGCTTAATCCGGAGGTGTGAAGATGGTTTTGGATCCCGTTTGTCGGATGCAGATTTTCCCCCGGGAGGCGCAGGCCACGGAGATTTACCGGGGCAGGCTGTACTACTTCTGTTCTCCCGGGTGCCAGGAACGCTTTTTACAGGAACCGGAAAAGCACGCCCCCGATGTATCGGCCATGCGCCTGACGGTCGGTGTCATGGGATCGGCTGCGGAGCAAATTCCGGAAGCCGTCGGAGCCAAGGCTTTCTCTTTGGGACAATACATTGCTCAAGCACAACTGGCATTAATCACCGGCGCCTGTCCGGGCCTGCCCTACCAATGCGCCCGTGGAGCTTATCAGCAGGGAGGAGCATCAATCGGCATCTCTCCCGCCCTCAGCCTGGACGAGCATCTGTTGAAATACCGATCTCCGGCGGATGTCTACGACGTCATCATCTATACCGGCAGCGGCCTGATGGGAAGGGAAGTCACCAATATCCGTTCCAGCGACATGGTCGTGATCCTGGGAGGACGCTCCGGAACCCTGGGCGAATTCGCCATCGCCTATGACGAGGGCAAGCTCATCGGAATTCTGGAAGGAACCGGCGGCATCACCGAACAAATCCCCGAGATCGTCGCCAGTTTCAAAAAGGATAGCGGGGCGCGCCTGGTCTACTCGCAAGATCCGGGAGTGCTTATCCAAGAAATGACAAACGCCTATACGCAGCATCATTTCCGCCGCCCTTCGTGTTTTTGCTCATCGGGTTTTACCAACGAAATGAAGAGCTGTTCGAGTTAGATGGGCAATCTAACCATCTTCTCCATGGTGGCTGCCGCTATAAAGTGGATTCACTCCGCCCTGAGCGCATCGACGATGTCCATTCGCGCGGCCCGGAGCGAAGGCAGGAAACCGCCGACAAGCCCCATGCCAAGGGCGAACCCCAGGGCTTTGACGATGATGGGACGGGTCAGGGTGAAGGAAAAGGCGATTTCGGCGAAGGTCTGCCAGTTCATGGTGGAGAGCGTCAAAAACTGCATGATGGAAGCGCAAACGATGCCGACGACGCCCCCCACCGTCCCGATGAGCAGCGATTCGAGCAGGAAGGCGGCGAGGATGCTGACGCGGGAAAATCCCAACGCCCGCAGCGTTCCGATCTCCCGGGTTCGGCTTGCCACCGATGCGTGCATGGTGATGACGGCGCCCACCACGGCGCCGATGGAAAAGATGAAGCTCAGGGTCAGTCCCAGGATGTTGAGAAAATTCGCCATCATTTCCGATTGCTCGGCATAAAAGACGCTTTCCCGCTCGACTTCCAGCGGCAGTCGCCGATCGGCGTCGATCCGCTCCCTCACCGCTTCGAAGCGGGACGGATCGGCGAGCTTGAAGATGAGAGAAGAATAGTCCGTCCGCCGGAAGGCCTGCATGAGCTGCTGGGCATCGCCCCAGATTTCCGAGCCGAAGCCGGTGTTACCCGCATCGAAGACACCAACCACAGTCCAATCGCGCAGACCGAAGCGAATACGTTCGCCCAACCTCGCCCCCCTGAAACCTCCAGCGATTTTATTGCCGGTGACGATTTCCGAGGTACCGGGGCGAAACCAGCGCCCTTCAGCGAGGGTGACCCTGGGCCGCAACCGGAATCCGGTGGGTGACAATCCTCGGATCGTCACGTTGGACGGTTTGCCGGTGTCGCGTTTGGGCAAGGCGATGAGGACCACCGATTCCTTGGAAACGAGCGCTTCGCCGTCGAGCCCGCGGGCGATCTCGGAATAGCTGGCGATGATATTCGCCTGCTCCCGAGTGACGGCGCTTTGAATTTCGGTTTCGGCGCCCCGCCGGGTGACCATCACATTGTTTGGGCTCCCCGTCGCTACCAGGGTTCGTTCGAGCCCTTCGGTCAGCATCAACACCGTGGCGAAAACGTAGACCACCAGCGCCATGCCCGCGGCGGTCAGACCGTTGGTCGCTTTTCTGGCCCAAAAGCTTTTCACCGAATAGAGATAGGGAATGTTCGTCTTCATCAGCCGACCGCGCCGAGTCCCTGACCGACGGGCGCCTTGACCGCGCGCCAGACCGGAAACACGGCGGCCCCGATTCCGACCCCGATTGCGGTGGCCAGCGCCGTCAGCACAGTCATTGAAGAGATCTCGAACACCGGAAACAAGGTCCCCATCTGCAGCGCGAACGCCTCGGCCAAGGGATAGGATGCGGCGATGCCGGCAACCCCACCGAGCGAGGAGATGATTAGCGATTCGCAGCCGATGAGGGCGGCGATGAACCAAGGGCCGAATCCCAGCGCCTTGAGTACGGCGTATTCGCGCTTTCGTTCGCGTGCGGTCATGGCCATGGTGTTGGCCATCACCGCGAGCATGATGCCGATCACGAGCAGGGACACCACCTCGATGGCGGTCAGAATCGCCTCGGACATGGCCACGAACCCGAGCTGGAACGCTTTTTCCGTTTCCGTGAGGGTCTCGGCGAGGGAATTCTCAAATTGGCGGTCGATGGCGGCGGAAATTTCGGCGGCCCGGTCGGCCTCCTCAATCTCGACGATATAGATGCCGACTTTGTCGATCCCCGGCGCACCGCGCTGCTTGAGGGTTTCGTTGAGATTATCCCAGTGGAAGAAAAACTGGGTCTCGTCGGTGGTTTTATCAACGCCCCGATAGATGCCACGCAGCACGAAGCTCCAGGTTCCCGGATAGATGGTGCCTCGGATGGGGATCACATCCCCCACTTCCCAATCGTATTGTCGCGCCAACTTACGCCCCGCGATGGCCCCCATGCGGTCGTGCAAAAAAGCCGACCGCTCCGTTTCATCGAGGAGGTATTCGGGGTAAATATCGAAATATTTGGATTCGTCGATGGCGAACTGGGGGAAAAAATTCTTTTCGTCGATGTAAATCCCGCCGAACCAGTTCGCATAGGTCACCGCCACCACGCCGTCGACCTGGCGAATTCTATTTAAATAACTCAAGGGCAGGGGAAACACGAGCGAAATGGCGTTGCGCGTCACCAGGCGTTTGGCCGAGGTGGCATTGGCGCCCGCATACCAGGCGTCCACCACGGTGCGAAGCAGAACAAAGGCCATGACCGCGATGAGAATCCCGGCCAGGGTCAACGCGGTGCGCAGACCGTGACGCAAGGTATTTTTGATAACGAGCTTGATGAATAATCCCATTGTCCCGCGTCGTTTTCCCTCAACCATGGGCATGTGGATAAGTCATTCCCAACGCTTTTTAGGAGCCGGAGAGAGTGCTCCGGGATCGTTCGCAGCATGGATGCTGCGATTCGAGCGTACACGGAGGTATTTACAGCGTGTCTCGGAGCACTCTCTCCGGCTCCCTTCCGAGAATATCAACGGTTTCTAGGCGTTTAGACCCGCCTTATCATTCAAAACCCCCTTGTCCAGATGCCGCACGATGTGCGCTTTTTCCGCCGCGCGCTGATCGTGGGTGACCATGATGACGGTTTTCCCCACCATGGCGTTGAGCTGGGCGAGCAAGGCCATGATGTCTTCGGCCGCGACCCGGTCGAGATCGCCGGTGGGTTCGTCGGCGACGATAATGGCCGGATCGGTCACCACGGCGCGGGCGATGGCCACGCGCTGCTGCTGCCCGCCGGACAATTGGGCCGGGATGTGATCCATGCGATCCTCAAGCCCCACCAGCTTGAGCACCAATTCCACGTGCTCGCGGCGCTCGCGCCGGGACAGACCGGTCAACAGCAGCGGCAACTCGACGTTCTCGAAGGCGGTCAGAACCGGCATGAGGTTGTAGAACTGGAAAACGATTCCCACATGGGCGGCGCGCCAGTGGGCCAGTTCCGATTCGGTCAAGCGGGCGATATCGGTGCCGGCCACTTGGAGAAAACCGCCGCTGGGGGAATCGAGGCCGGCGATCAAATTGAGCAGGGTGCTCTTGCCCGATCCCGAAGGACCCATGAGGGCGATAAACTCGCCTTCGGCAACGGAGAGATCGATGTTTTCCAGTACCGGCACGATCTGATTGCCGCGCCGGTAGTGCTTGCTCAATTTTTTAATCTCCACAATGGGGGGCATCAATCCGACCGCTCGCGTATTCGGGCGCCGTCCTTGAGGTTCGGGGGTGGATCGACCACCACTTCGTCGCCCGATTCGAGACCTCGCCGGATTTCGATGAGCTCTTCGAACACTGTACCGGTCTCCACCGGAACCCGCTTGACCCGCGCTTGTTCCACCACAAATACCGAGGGGCCGGGATTTTTGACGATCGCCGCGGACGGAACGGCTTTTCGGGGCTTGCGCTCCTCGGCGGACAACGGCTTGGATAGAAACGCCACCTTGGCGCTCATATCGGGCAGAAGGCGCTCGTCTTTGTCGACGAAGCTCACCTTGACCAGAACCGTGGCCTTGCTTCGGTCGATCGTCGGCACGATCCGGTTGACCCGACCCCGGAGCTTGCGATCGGGCAGGGCATCGAGTTCGATTTCGCACGGCTGACCGACCTCGACCTTGAGGAGATTGGATTCCGATACATCCGCTTCCACTTCCAGGGTATCCATATCCGCCATGGTCACGACCGCCGCTTTGGAGTCGATCGACGAAGAGAAGGGGGCGACCACATCGCCGATATCGGCATTTTTGGTCAAAATAATGCCGTCGAAAGGCGCCCGGATGCGAGTATACTCCTCGGCGACCCGGGCCGCTTCAAATTCGGCCCGGGCCGCGGCGATTCGGGCGCGCGCGCTGTTCAGGGCGGCCCGGGCCCGATCGTTGCGGGCGATCTCGGCATCCAGCGCCTGCTGGGAAATGAAGTTTTTCTCGATCAAGGCTTTGGCCCGGCGCAGACGCAAATCCGACTCGACCAACTCCGCCCGCGCTTCCCTCGCTTCCGCCTCGGCAAGACGGATATTCGCGGCGGCCTGTTTCCTGCCGGCGACCACGTCCTCGTCTTCCAGCTCCGCGATTACTTGGCCTTGTTTGACGTGACTGCCTTCCTGCACGTCGAGTCTTTCGAGCCGTCCCGTCGCCTTGGATGCCACGTCCGCCTTGGTCTGGGGCACCACGTAGCCGGTGGCGCTGAGCAGGGTATAGGCTTGAGACGGATAGACGCGTTTGACCGTGGCGGTGTCCACTTCGATCCCTCGGGAGAACCATCGCATCGCCGCAGCGACGCCGAGCAAGACCGCCAAGGCGAAGAAAACAAAGCGCCACGGGATGCGCCGCCGAAATCGGCCGGCCGTCCTTTGGGCGCTGCGGTCGATTTTCAGCTTTTCGAGGTCGCTGTTTTCCACCCCTTGCCTATCCTGTCCATGCAGCGAATTGCTCACGGAATCTCGTAACGATGCAACGACAAATGTTCGACGAACGTTGAATCCATTTTGTCGTTCTCTGGATCTGTCGACATTCAGCGGGAGCCGGTGAGAACGCTCCGGGACCGTTCGCAGCAGGACGCTGCGATTCGAGCGTACAGGGAGGTATTCACAGCGTGTCCCGGAGTGTTCTCGCCGGCTCTTGATTTCTAGCGGAATTTATCCATGTCAACACAGCCTGGTTCATGTTTCTGTCACGATTCCGCTGTGGCGCAGGAGGGCGTCGATTTTCGGCTCGCGGCCGCGGAAAGCGACGAAAGACTCCAGAGCCGGGCGGCTGCCTCCCCGCTCCAAGATGTGTTCGAGAAACGCGCGTCCGATCGCCGGATCGAAAAGCCCCTCCTCCTCGAAGCGGGAGAAAGCGTCGGACGAAAGGACCTCGGCCCATTTGTAGCTGTAGTAACCCGCCGCATAACCACCGCCGAAGATATGGGAAAAGCCGTGGGCGAAGCAATTGAAGCGGGGCGGCTTGAACACCGCCACTTGCTCGCGGACCTCGTCCAGAATCGGGTAGATCCGCCCGCCTTGATCCGGATCGTATTCCAGGTGGATGCGGAAATCGAACAAAGAAAACTCCAGCTGCCGGACCATCATCATCCCCGACTGGAAATGCTTGGCCGCGAGCATTTTGTCGAACAGCTCGTCGGGCAGGGGTTCGCCGCTGCGGTAATGACCGGAAATCAAACCCAAGGTTTCCTTTTGCCAACAGAAGTTTTCCATGAACTGGCTGGGGAGCTCCACCGCGTCCCATTCCACGCCGCGAATGCCCGAAGCCCCGGAATAATCCACCCGGGTCAGCATGTGATGGAGACCGTGGCCGAATTCGTGAAACAAAGTGAGCACTTCGTCATGGGTCAAGAGCGCCGGATCGTCGCCCGACGGCGGGGAGAAATTGCAGGTGAGGAAGGCCATGGGCACTTGGACCTGGCCCTCCAAGCGACGCCGGGCGATACACTCGTCCATCCACGCTCCGCCGCGTTTTTTGGGCCGGGCGTAAAGATCCAAATAAAAGCGCCCCCGCACCTCGTTTTGCCGGTCGCGGATCTCGTAGCAGCGCACCTCCGGGTGCCAGGCATCCACGCCTTCCAGTTCCCGGATTTGGAAACCGTACAGCTTTTCCACCACCCGGAACAGCCCCGGCACCACCTTTGTCGCCGGAAAGTATTGCTTGACCTCTTCCTGGGAGAGCTGGAATTTATGCTGACGCAGTTTTTCCGAATAGAACATCAGGTCCCAGGCTTCCAGCGCCTCGACCTCGTGGCGGTCGCGGGCGAATCGGCGCAGCTCGTCCAAATCCCGCTGCGCCACCGGCTTGGAGCGTTCCGCCAGCTCCAGCAGGAATGCCAGCACCTGCTTGGGGGTGTCGGCCATCTTGGTGGCGAGGGACAATTCGGCGAAGTTGGCATAGCCCAGCAGTTGCGCCTTCTCGTGGCGAAGGCTCAGAATCTCCTCCATAACCTTGGAATTATCCCAGCGGCAAGCGTTGGGACCTTGATCGGAAGCCCGGGTCACGAAAGCCTCGTACACTTCCCGTCGCAAAGACCGGTCCTCGGCGTAGGTCATCACCGCGACGTAGGACGGAAACTCCAGGGTCAGCAGCCAACCGTCCAGATCCCGGGAAGCCGCCGCCTGGCGGGCCAGCGCCTTGGCGGTGTCGGGCAGACCGGCCAGCCGGGATTCCTCGGTGATATGTTTGGTCCACGCATGGGTGGCATCGAGCACGTTTTCCTCGAATTGGCTGGAGAGCTTGGACAAGCGTTGCTCGATCTCCTTGAAGCGGGCCTTTTTATCCGCCGGCAAGGCCACCCCGGCCAACTGGAAATCGCGCAGGGCATCGCGGAGAATCTTCTGCTGAGCGGCATCGAAACGCTTGAATTCATCGCCTTCGAGGATGGCCCGGTGAGCCTCGAACAAGGCTTGGTTTTGGCCCAGGTCGGTGGCGTATTCGCTCAGCTTGGGCAGGCAGGCGTTGTATGCCTGGCGCAAAGGCTCGGTATTAACCACCGAGTTCATATGCCGCACCGGCGACCAGGCCTTGTCCAAGCGGTCGTCCATATCCTCCAGCGGCCGAATCAAATTCTCCCAGGTATATTGCCGATCCTCCCTCAGCAGACGCGCCACCCGTTCGCGGTTTTCCGCCAGGATCCGGGTAACGGCCGGTTCCACGTGCTCCGGCTGGATTTCGGAGAACCGGGGAAATTCTTGGGTTTCGAGTAAGGGATTGGTCATCGCTTCGCCCTGAACTTATTTTCGATGGGCCCATCTTAATCGGTGCGCGGGAAAACACAACCGAGGAGGAATAAGGAAAACATGTATAATGACAGGCTTCTGACATGCTCCCGGCCTGCATTCTGATGCGAAACTCCTTGGTGGAACCCGGATCGCTGGATGAATTGCGCCTCTGGTTTCAACATCGTTTGCACCGCGGTGGGGTTCGATTAGACCGTAGCGGCCTCAGTTACGACGGGAATACGCCCTACGATCTATTGTATTACCGGCTGCAGAAGGAAGCCGCGCGGTATTGGCGGGAAACCTACGGCTTCGAACCGACACCGGGGCAGTTGAGCAATGCGTTTTTCAAGGCCGAATTCGAACGATTCCGCAGCCGCCATCCACCTTTTCGGCGTTGGTATCGCAAAATGAAGTGCTGGCTTAACTTCACCCTCCTCAGCTGGTGGGGGCATTCTTAGATTTTTGGATTAATATGATTGGGTTATGGATCGATGCGACCGCCCTGGTGGGCGGTTTTGCGGTTTTAGTCTTCGGCGCCGATCGTTTCGTCCTGGGGGCGGCCAGCATCGCCCGTCACTTGGGCATATCCGCCCTGGTGGTGGGGCTGGCGATCGTGGGTTTCGGCACCTCGGCCCCGGAAATGCTGGTATCTTCCATCGCCGCCTGGCACGGCAATACGGGCTTGGCGGTGGGAAACGCCCTCGGTTCCAACATCGCCAACATCGGCTTGATCATGGGTGTTTCCGCCTTGCTCGTCCCGGTGACCGTCCATTCGCGGGCGCTGCGGCGGGAAATCCCGCTGCTTCTGACTACCTGCCTGCTGGCCTACGGATTGAGCCTGGATCTTCGCCTGGACTATGTGGACGGTTCGGTTTTGCTGGCGGGACTGATCATGTTTCTGCTCTGGCTGGTTTGGCAAGGGCGCCAAACCTCAGCCGACGACCCTTTGGCGGAGGAAGTGGAAAGCGAGTTGCCGCCGATCACCTCATTGCCCAAGTCCTGGTTCTGGATCTTCTTCGGCTTGGCGGGACTACTGCTCGGTTCGAGGACGGTGGTGTGGGCGGCGGTGGAACTGGCCCATCATTTCGGCGTCTCCGACCTGATTATCGGCCTGACCATCGTCGCCTTGGGCACCAGTCTGCCGGAGTTGGCCGCTTCCCTCGCCAGCATTCTGAGAAAGGAAGACGATTTGGCGATCGGCAACATCGTCGGTTCCAATATGTTCAATATCCTGGCGGTTTATTCCATTCCCACCCTGGTTCACCCTCACTGGTTGGAAAAAGAAGTCGTGGAAAGGGATTTTCCCTGGATGCTGGGGTTTACCGTCGCCTTGTTCCTATTGGGATTGGGCTGGCGCAACCCCGGCCGCATCGGTCGGCTGGGCGGACTATTGTTATTGGCCGGCTTCTGCGCCTATCAATATTCACTCTATTTTCCACTAGATTTAAACACCATCTTGCAGCTATTGAATCAAAAATCATGACAACCACGGAACAAGCGCGTCTGCGCCGATTGGGATTGGAGGTCATCCGCTTGGAGACCGGAGCGGTGGCCGCCCTGGAGGAACGCATCAATGAAAATTTCAGCCAGGCCTGTCAATTGATGCTGCAATGCCGGGGTCGGGTGATCGTCACCGGCATGGGCAAATCCGGGCATATCTGCGGCAAGATCGCCTCCACCCTCGCCAGCACCGGCACGCCGGCTTTTTTCGTTCATCCGGGCGAAGCCAGCCACGGGGATCTGGGCATGATTACCGAGCACGATGTGGTGCTGGCGCTCTCCAATTCCGGCGAAACCAGCGAACTGATCACCATCATCCCCTTGATCAAACGCCTGGGCGTTCCTCTCATCGCCATGACCGGACGTCCCCGCTCCACCCTGGCCCAACAAGCCAGCGTGCATATCGACGTCAGCGTCCGGCAGGAAGCCTGCCCCCTGGGGCTTGCTCCCACGGCGAGCACCACGGCGGCATTGGTCATGGGGGACGCGCTGGCGGTGGCCCTGCTGGAAGCGCGGGGATTCACCCAGATGGATTTCGCCCGCTCCCATCCGGCGGGCAGCCTGGGGCGGCGGCTCCTGCTCAAAATCGACGACGTCATGCATACCGGCGCCGACATCCCCGCCGTGCACGAAGCCGCCACCTTGAGCGAGGCGCTGCTGGAGATGACCGCCAAGCAGCTGGGCATGACCGCGGTAATCGACACTCGGCGCCGAATATTGGGGATATTTACCGACGGCGATCTGCGCCGCCTGTTCGAGCGCGGGGGTTACGACGTGGGCACCACGCCTATAAGCGAAGTCATGACCCGCAGCTGCACCACCGTGCCCACCGATATCCTGGCCGCCGAAGCGGTGAAATTGATGCAAGAGAAAAAAATCAACGCCCTCCTGGTGGTCGACGAGTCGGAGCGGCTGATGGGCGCCCTCAATATGCACGATTTGCTGCGCGCGGGGGTCTTTTGATGGATCATCGTCAACTCCTCGAGCAAGCGGCGGCGATCGAATTGGTGATTTTCGACGTGGATGGCGTGCTAACCGACGGGCGCCTGTTTTTCGACCAAAAGGGGCGCGAATACAAAGCCTTCCACGCCCGCGACGGCCACGGCTTGAAACTGCTCCGGAGAAGCGGGGTGGAAACGGCGGTGATCTCGGGACGCAATTCTCCCTCGGTGGCGCAGCGCTGCGACAGCCTGGGCATTCAGCACGTATATCAAGGTTACGAGGACAAACCGCCCGCCCTGGAAGCATTGACCCAAGCGACCGGCATCGGGGTGGAACGAATGGCCTACGTGGGCGACGACATATTGGATCTGCCGGTGATGCGCCGGGTCCATCTGGCAATTGCGGTGGCCGACGCCCACTTCGTGGTCAAACGGCACGCCCATTGGATCACCCAAACCCCCGGAGGGCATGGTGCGGCGCGCGAGGTGTGCGATTTGATCATGCAGGCTCGGGGGCGTTTCGATGATATCATCGGCGGTTATTTGAAATGAGTTTGCAGCGCAGTTTTTCGAACCGGAACCCAGTTTTGAGACCTTTACCTTTGCTATGCTTTTTATCGGCCTGCCTGGTCGGGCCGGCGACGGCGCTGGAAGACGATTCCGAGCAACCGGTCTATATCGAAGCCAACACCGCTTTTTACGACAAGAAAACCGATCGAAGCACCTATACGGGCGATGTGGTTTTGATCCAGGGCAGCCTGCATCTGAAGTCCGACAAACTGGTCGCCTATAGTCCCGGAGGCAGGGTGGAAAAGGTGATCGCCTACGGCGATCCGGTCCGCTTCCGACAAACCCCCAAGCCCGGCGAAGAAGAAATTCACGGCACCTCCAAGCAGGCCGAATATTATGTGGACCAGGATCTCATCATTCTGATCGACAACGCGATCGTGCATCAGGGTCAGAACGAGTATGCCAGCGACCGGATCGAGTACGACCAGATCAACGATGTAATCAAGGCGGGGGAGGCCAGCTCCGATACCAAGCGGGTGAAAATCATCCTGCACCCCAAAACCGAAGAACCGTCCGATTCATCCACCTCCCAAACCAAGCAATAAACTTCATGGCGATCCTGGAAGCTGAAGGACTGGTCAAGCGTTATCGGAAACGCACGGTGGTCAACGGCGTCTCCTTGTCGGTCAAGGAAGGGGAAATCGTGGGACTGCTCGGTCCCAACGGGGCCGGCAAAACCACTTGTTTTTATCTGATCGTCGGGCTCGTGCAACCGGATGAGGGACGCATCGGCCTGGACGGGCACGACATCACCCCACTCCCCATCCACGGACGCGCCCGGCTGGGACTCGGTTATCTCCCCCAGGAAGCGTCCGTCTTCCGTCGTCTGACGGTTGCTCAAAACATGCTGGGGGTTCTCCAACTGCGGCCCGACTTGAGCGCCGGCCAGCGGGAATTGATCGCCACCGAACTCCTGGAGGAATTCGGCCTCACCGATTTGAGCGGACAGCCCGCCGCCAGTCTCTCGGGAGGAGAGCGCCGCCGCTTGGAGATCGCCAGGGCGCTGGCCTTGGAGCCGCGCTTCATCCTCTTGGACGAACCTTTCGCGGGCGTGGATCCGATTTCCATTCTCGACATCCAGAAAATCATCCACCATCTGAGCGAGCGGGGCATCGGGGTCTTGATCACCGACCATAATGTGCGCGAAACTCTGGGCGTATGCGAGCGCGCCTATATTATCAGCCAAGGCGAACTCATCGCCGCCGGCGACCCCGATCAATTGCTCGAACATCCGCAGGTGCGCCAGGTCTATTTAGGGGATCATTTTCATCTCTGAGCCGACTGAGTCTTGATGAAGTCCCAAGCAAAACTCACTACAATAGTCGAACCTATATTTTGTCAGCATTGAGTGGACCGTAATCTTGAACGGCCTTGTGATCTATGAATTCCCTTTAAACGAACGGATTCGGACATTAATCCGCCTTGAGCAGTTGTTCTCCCAAATCGAGCATTTTGCCCAAGGAACGTCGGAATGGGACAGCCGCGCGGCGGTCGGCGGGCTTTTGGATATCGTCACGATTTTCAGTCGCAGCGACGTGCGTTCCGAGCTGTTGAAAGAGCTCGAGCGTCATCACCAGGTGCTGGCCCGCCTCGCCCGCAACCAAAGCACCGATCAGGAAAAATTACAGCAGTTCGTAGACAGAATCGAATCGTTGAGCCAACAGATCCGCGGGATCAACGGCAAGCTGGGAACGCAGTTGCTCGATTGCGGCCTGTTCAAAAGCATCCTCCAAAGGAGCTCGATCCCGGGCGGGACCTGCTGTTTCGATCTGCCCGGTTATCACTATTGGCTGCAGCAACCGGCTTCCCATCGGCGGGAAGATATCTCCTTCTGGACGGAACCTTTTTTGCCGGTGCAAAAAGGGGTCGATTTTATCTTGAACACCATCCGACACAGCAACTTGCCCAGCGAGGAATCCGCCCAGGCCGGATTCTTTCAACAAAACCTGGACCGTTCCCTGCCGTTTCAAATGATTCGCATCGGGGTGGACTCCCAGTTGCCCTACTACGCGGAAATCAGCGGCGGCAAGCACCGTTTCACGATCCGCTTCATGGAACCGGAGTTTCTGGAAAAAGCCAAGCAAGCCAATGCCGACATTCCTTTTCAACTGACCCGCTGTCTCTTTTAAGTCTATGCAAGTCAAATGCCCCCAGTGCGGCCGAGCCGTGGAGTGGCGCCGGGATAACCCGAACCGGCCGTTTTGCAGCCCGCGCTGCAAATCGATCGATTTAGGGGAGTGGGCCGCCGAAAACCGCTACATCGCCGGCGAACCGGCGGAACACCCCGAGTCAAGCCATCCAGAAAATACCGAGAAAAATAATCTGAATTAAAGGGAACTTTTTCACTTTTCGGCTTGTCGCAAGTATTGTCGTAAACTAACTTCTTCACAAGAAGGAGGTAAGCAATGGCTGCAACCACTCAAGCAGTAAGCGCTGCTGAACGTGAAACCCCACTTCTGGACAAGAAATGGCTAGCGTTCGCGCTGGGCATTTACACGGTTTTCTACGCGTGGGTACGTTGGTACGAAGGGGTTTATGGCTGGTCGGCCGGTCTGGACTCGTTCGCTCCGGAATTCGAAAAATACTGGATGAACTTCCTGTACACCGAAATCGTACTGGAAGTGGTCACGGCCTCGGTGCTGTGGGGTTATCTGTGGAAGAGCCGGGACCGCAACCTGGACGCCTTGGCGCCGCGTGAAGAACTGCGTCGCAACTTCACCCACCTGATCTGGCTGGTGGCTTATGCCTGGGCCATTTACTGGGGTGCGAGCTACTTCACCGAGCAGGACGGCACCTGGCACCAAACCATCGTTCGGGACACCGACTTCACCCCGAGCCACATCATCGAATTCTACCTGAGCTACCCGATCTACATCATCACCGGGTTTGCGGCGATGATCTATGCGCACACCCGTCTGCCCTACTTCAACTACCAGAAGAAGGGTTTTTCGGTGGCTTATATGATCACCGTGGTGGGACCGTTCATGATTCTTCCCAACGTGGGTCTGAACGAATGGGGTCACACCTTCTGGTTCATGGAAGAGCTGTTCGTGGCGCCGCTGCACTATGGCTTCGTGTTCTTCGGCTGGATGGCGCTGTCGATTCTGGGCTTGCTGCTGCAAGTGTTCGCCAGCTTCGCCAACCTGATTGGGCGCGATCTGGTCGGTGACGTCTATGAAGGCGGCGATGCCGCCACCTGGGCGGATTAAACCACACGGCTCAATTTCATTCGCAACCACTCGCTAAAAAGAAAAACCCGGGTCCCCTTCGGAGGGCCCGGGTTTTTTTATGCGCGAATCCTCAAAAATGCCCGAGGCTGCGCCGTAGCGCATGCCCTCAGGCAAGTGCCACTCTCAACTCCGGCAAGGAAATATCATCATTCTTTGCCGTTTCTTCCGAAACAGGAGGCTCGTAAAGCCGAATGTTCCGCCAGTTCTTGAATAAATTTTCGTCGAATTGAAGATCGTTATCGATCGCATACTCGTAAGCCTTCCGGAACATTACCGCGGTCCGGAAAGCATGCAGCTCCTGGTCGGCGGTGACGGTTTTGATATTGCCGACCTGAAATGTTTTATTGCGAGGCTTGCCGTCCCGGATCCAAAAAACGGTGTAGCATAAATAGCTTTTGTCCTTGCGCTTGTCGTATTTGATCGTGCGCGAAACCCCCGTAACGCCGGTGGACAGCTTGTTACAGGGCGTCTTCATGAAGCGCGTGCGGCTACCTTTCAAAATGACCAGCATCTGGTCCCGCCAGCGGATAGCGGCCTGCAGGGATTTTTTCTTTCCCCCCCAAAGCTTATGGGAAAAGTAACGACTATGCTCTACGCTGCGGCGGACGATTCGTACCTGGTAGCCGAACGGATCCGGTTCAGTAATGTGCTTATGTTCTGCCATAACTCATCCAACCTGAAAGTTGAGTTGTTTTCTAATCAGGAGCGTGAATCAACTTTCATGCTCCCTTTGTCAGTCTAATCTTACAAAACATAGCAAATATTACAAAAACATTTCGTCGCTTGTAAAGCAACCGGCCTATTCAGGGGAATGCACGTGAAGTATTCCAGAGCGGTTTAGTGTAGAATTTCCCCGTACACTTCTTCCCCTACGGGGGTTCGCTAACACAGGTTAGAATCAGGAGGGACTCGATGAGCGTATTAGTAGGCAAAAAAGCACCCGACTTTACCGTGCCGGCCGTGTTGGGAGACGGCCAAATTGTCGATGAGTTCAATTTCTCCGAAGCCACTAAAGGCAAATACGCCGTTTTGGTGTTTTACCCGCTCGATTTCACCTTCGTCTGCCCGACCGAGTTGATCGCTCTGGATCATCGGGTGGAAGAATTTTCCAAGCGGAACGTTGAGGTGATCAGCGTATCGATCGATTCTCAGTTCACCCACAACGCTTGGCGCAACACCCCCGTCGAAGACGGCGGCATCGGTCCGGTCAAGTACACTATGGCGGCGGACGTGGGCCATGAAGTGGTCCGCGCCTACGACGTGGAAGCCGAAGGCGCTTCCGTGGCCTTCCGCGGCAGCTTCCTGATCGACAAGGAAGGGGTCGTCCGCCATCAGGTGGTCAACGATCTACCCCTGGGCCGCAACATGGACGAATTGATCCGGATGGTGGATGCGCTCCAGTTCTTTGAAAAGCACGGGGAAGTGTGTCCGGCCAATTGGAAACCGGGTCAAGAAGGCATGAAGCCCGATCCGAAGGGCGTCGCCCACTTCCTGGAAGTCCACTCGAAGGAACTGTAAGCCGCCATTTCGGCGACTCGGGATGGCAAAGCTGTCAGGCAATGCGCCTGACAGCTTTTTTTATTGCTATGAAGATTTTTTCATGCTGGCGATCCAGCGATTTCTAATGAACCAAACCAGCGCCAATGCGAGCACATAGCCGCCGACATGGGCCGCTAAAATCAAGGACTGGTTGGTATGATGAAAACTGGCGCTCACCGGCTTGAGCACCAAAAACCACCACAACAAGACAACCACGTAATAAGCCGCAGCCCCGTTGAATGCCCACACGAAAGGGGACTTGGGGTCGTTGATGTCAACCGCGGTACGATAGAACCAGATCGCGACGGCAATCGCGATCAGCCCTCCTAGTCCACCTAACATTGTGTCACCTCCTTCTCTCAATCTTCGAGTTGTTATGGGATGTCAAGCACCGATCACATCATAAACTTTATTCCATTCATTTGAAATTTATCCTTTTCGGCGCAGGATGTTTTGCGTAAGAGTAGAATGATTATCATCCATGGCGCGTCTGAAAATTGACTTGGAGGCTTCGCTTTGAAATACCTTCTCTTAACCATCCTGGCCATACTTATCTTTCTCGCCGCGGGACTGGTCGCGGTGGTGGTGCTGGTCGATCCCAATCAATACAAAGATCAAATCGCCGCTGCGGTGGAAAAGAACACCGGACGCAATCTTCAAATCCCAGGAGATTTGTCCCTGTCGGTATTTCCCTGGATAGGCGTTAAAACCGGAGAAGTCACGCTGGGCAACGCGGCCGGCTTCGGTCCCGAACCGTTCGCCGAGGTCCAGAAGGCGGAAATCAAGGTCAAGCTGTTGCCTCTGTTGCGCAAAAAAGTGGAAATCAAGCACCTGGTGTTGGAAAAGCTGCAGCTGAACTTGGCCAAAAAGGCCGACGGACGAACCAACTGGGAGGACTTGACCGCCGCCCGAGCACCGGCAAAAATCGAACCCGAAACGGCACCCAAGGCGCCCACTCCCGTTCCTCCCTTGCTGATCGGCGGTGTCACCCTGGACGACAGCTCCGTTACCTGGCAAGACAGGCAAGCCGGTCGAACGGTCCAAGTTCAACACCTGAACGCGCGCCTGGACCAGTTTCGCTTCGGCGATCCCACCGATTTCCGGTTGGGCTTCGTGCTGCAGTTGGACGAACCCTCCCTGAAAGAAACAGTCTCTCTGAAAACGACCGTCTTGGCCGACGAGCAACTGCAACGATTCGAGCTCCACGACCTGCACCTCCAATCCCACAGCGAAGGCGAACCCGTCCCGTCGGGCCGGCTGGAAGCGATGCTCGACGGCTCGCTGAAGCTGGATCTGGCGGCCCAGACACTGACCGCCACCGACATCCAACTCCAAGCCGCCGATGCCGAATTGACGGGGACCCTGGAAGGCGAACAAATCCTGGATGCTCCCAAGCTCCGGGGAAACTTCCGGCTTGAGGCGGCGCTCCCCAAGGTTTTGACCGCGCTGGGCGTGGCACTGCCGCAACCGGCCAACGCCGAGGCACCTGGCAAAACACGACTCGACTTCAATCTGAAGGCGGATACGGACCATCTGGCACTGACCGATCTCCGGGGAAATCTGGACGACACTCAACTTAACGGTGAACTCGCCGTCGCCTCGTTCGCCCAGCCCAAAATCAACCTGCAACTGACGGCCGACAACCTGGATCTGGATAGATATCTGCCCGCCGAGTCGGCGTCCGCGCCAACAAAGGAGGCGCCGGCCGAGAAAACCCCTGAACAGCCGCTCCCCTTCGCCGCGCTTGCGGGTTTGAATGTGGACGGACGGATTCAAATCGGCCAGCTCAAGGTCAAGGGATTGCAAATGCAGGGCGTGACCTTAACCGCCCTGGGCAAGAACCGGGTAATGACTTTGACCCCGACCATCGACAAATTTTACCAAGGAAACTATCAAGGACAGGTTCGCTTCGACGGGCGTGCCCAAGTCCCGCAAGTCTCTCTGAGTTCCTCGATGAAGAACGTCCAAATCGAGCCCTTGCTTCAGGATATGACCGGTAAGGCTCAGCTCAGCGGCACTGCCTTTTTGGATCTGAACCTCGCGGGCCGGGGCAGTAAAGTCTCGGACATCCAAAAAACCTTGGACGGCAAAGTGGCGTTTCAGACCGAAAACGGCAGTCTCAACAACGTCCAGATCCTGCGCTTGATCAAACACGGCGAAGCCTGGTGGAAGGGCAAGGAAGCGCCCGCCGAAACCCAGATCGAAAAGCTCCAATTCGTCGGCCTGGATTTTCGCGGCACCGTTCAAAACGGGGTCATGAATACCGACCGTTTCCTGATCGACAGCCGCAAGCTCCGAATCCAGGGCAGCGGCACCGTCGACCTGGTACAGGAGCAATTGGATTATTCCGTGCGAGTCGATCGCCTCAAACACGAAGAAGGCGAGACCGGCGAAGAAATCGCCACCGCCAAGAGCCTGCCCATCATCATCAAGATCAGCGGCCCCCTCGCCGAACCCAAATACGGCTTGGACGTCGTGCAAATGGCCCAGGAAAAATACAGATCCAAGATCCAAGAGAAGAAAGGCAAAATCGAGAAAAAAGTGACCGAGGAACTGGAAAAGAAGCTGGGAGAGGGCGCCGGCGAAATGCTCAAGGGGCTGTTTCGTTGATTTCGCCCGAAACCTTTCAATCGATCCTCCTGGCGTGGTACGACCGGTCCGGGCGCAAGGACTTTCCCTGGCAACGGCCCAGATCGCCGTACCGCGTCTGGGTATCGGAAATCATGCTCCAGCAGACCCAGGTGGGAACCGTGGTGCCTTACTTCCAGCGCTTTACGGCGGCATTCCCCACCGTCGAGGCATTGGCCCGGGCCGAATTGGACCAGGTACTCCGACACTGGGCCGGGCTGGGTTACTACGCCCGCGCCCGCAATTTGCATCGGGCCGCGAACCAAATCGTCGCCGAGCATGACGGGGATATGCCCGCCTCTCAAGAGGCGCTGATCCAACTGCCGGGCATCGGACGCTCCACCGCCGGCGCCATCCTCAGCCTGGCCTACGACCGCCCCGCACCGATTCTGGACGGGAACGTCAAGCGACTGTGGTGCCGTCTGCACGCCATCGGCAACGAGGAGAGTCCGTCGGCAACCGAACGGCGCTTGTGGGGCTTGAGCGAAAAATATCTTCCTCGCCGGCGCAACGCCGACTACACCCAGGCACTGATGGATTTCGGGGCCACCCTCTGCACTCGAACCCGACCCCGGTGCCCGGACTGTCCCCTCCAGGCCCATTGCCTGGCCTACCGAACCGGCCGAGTGACCGAGCTTCCCGCCCCGCGTCCACGCCGGACCAAGCCGGTCAAATCAAGCTACTGGCTGCTGCTGCGCGACCCGAGCGGCCGGATCTATCTCCAGCAGCGCCCTCCCAGCGGCATTTGGGCGGGACTTTGGACGCCGCCTCATTGGGATTGTCCGGAAGGATTGAAAAATCATTGTCACCGCCTGAATCTTCAGCCCGACCGTCTTCAGTGGCTGGCGGAACGAAAACACACCTTCACTCACTACACCTTGCGCTACACGCCCGCCTTGATCGACCTGGAAGAAGCACTTTCCCTGGTTCACGACCGTCCATCCCGCTGGCTGATGCCCACCCATGCCTCGCAACTAGCCATGCCCACACCGGTACGACGATTATTGTCCGATCCCGTGATAACATAGTAAAACAATCAAGTTTTCCAGGGAGTCACTCATGGCACGCAAAGTTAAGTGCGTAAAACTTGGCATTGAAGCAGAAGGTTTGGACAATCTGCCGTTCCCCGGCCCGGAGGGGCAAAAAATTTACGACCACATCTCCAAACAAGCCTGGCAGGAATGGCTAAACGTCCAGACCATGCTCATCAACGAACATCGGCTGACCGTATTCGAGCCGGAAGCCAAAGCATTCCTCGCCCGGGAGCGGACCAAATTCCTTTTCGGCGAGGGCATCGACATGCCCGAAGGCTATCAACCCCCCGAAGCCGAGCAGTATCGAACTTGACATGTCCAAGTCAGGCTAGTTTAATAAGCGTCTTTCGGCCAGGTAGCTCAGTCGGTAGAGCAGGGGACTGAAAATCCCCGTGTCGGCAGTTCGATTCTGTCCCTGGCCACCAACAAAAACAAAGCCTTGCCTGTAACCCGCTGGCAAGGCTTTTTTTATGGTTCTACGCCGGTTCTACACTAGGACCGATTTCGAAGCATTTTCTCGACCATCACCACGAGCAAAACCCTTTCCGGCCAAGCTGGCGAAGGGTTTTCATTTGACGGTCATTTGATTGGATAAGGCCGCCGGCCATGACGAAAACAAGGTATGGGGAACCAGTACGGCCCACTCTGAAGTTTATAGTAGAGATTTCAGCCCCACCAAGCGGGATGTGTCGCAAAACGTGACAGGCTCCATCCCCCGCCACAAGCCCCGTTCGGAAGGTTTAGACGGCTAAGCTCACCACATTGATATTAACCGGCGGGCAACCCCATTCCATTTCTTTCAGGTTCTTTCCGGATAAATTCACTTATTTCGATTTGAAGATTTGAGAATATTGCTGATATGACGCTCGGTCAGGCCGAAGCGCCGGGCAAGCTCAAATAGGGAAGCGCCGGCGGCACGCATTTCATGAATGGCTGCATTGCGGGTCGCCCGAAGCGCCTCATCGGCCCGGGGTACATGAAAGAACTCACCGCCATAGATCTCGCAAAACCGCCGCGAATCCTCCAGCCCCAGCACCTCCGCCAGGTGATGCCCCGGGGAGATGGTCTTGGGTATGTGCAAGTGTCCCCCGCCGTAATGCTTCAGCAGCAGGAGCGCGAGGCGCTTACCGCAATACTCGGCGATTTCCTGGAGCTTAGGCGGCAAGTGTTCCAAGGGTAAGTGCTCCATCATCCAACCTCCCGATCTTGGCCCATTCTTTTTTTTGGCATGGATAAAAACCCCCGGTAGGCCGGGGGTCGTTGAAATGCTCGCGGAAAGCCCTAGAACTCCACCCCATGCTCACGCAGGCGTTCCCGCTCCGAATGCATGGCCTTATGGAAGGTTTCCCGATCGGACCAGGAATGCAGCTGGTACAACCAACCCGGGTGGGCGGGAAGCTCGACAGCCTTGCAGGTATCCAGGGCGAAACCGGGAAGCGCCAACTCGACGGTGGTCAGAAATTCCTTGCCTCCCAAACTTTTGAGCAGCATGCTCAACCCCACCAGCCGGACGAAGTGATTTTTCAACGCCGTGGCCAATTCGGCATACTCCTTACCCAGTACCTCGGCCTCGCCTCGCACCAACTGGCGCAATACCTCCGGCCCTTTATCCTCGATCTCGGCCAGCTCTTGGCGCAGTGGTTCGATTTTGCGCTCAAGGCCGGCGATGGTCTGGCGCGCTTGGTTGGCCTTGACTTCTCCCCGCTTGGCGCGCTGGATGGCTTTGTCCCTGTTCTTTTCGGCCTCTGAGATTTCCGCTTCCAGGGTTTCCATGTCCGCCTTGGAGGCCTGGCCAATGGCCAGATCCGCCAACAGGTCTTCTCGTTTTTGATAAAGGCCGTCCAACGCGGGAACCTCGGCTTGGGAGTTCTCAACGATTTGGCGCTGCTCTTCGATCAACTTCTCCAGGCCTTCGATTTGACCTTGGATTTCCGCCACCCGGGCCTGATAGGCCAAGGCCTCCTCGATGGCGGCACCGGCGTTGCAGTTGGGCAGCGCGTTTCTTTCCAGTTCATTGAGTTCCGCGGTTAAAGCCTGGAAATCCTCTCTTGCCGCTTGCGCCTCCTGGTCGGCTTTCTCCGCTGCCTGGCGCAACCTGGCCAGTTTTTCTCTTTGCAGGTCGTCCAAGTCCTCTTTGGGGCCCGCCACTTTCTGATAACGCTCAAACTCGCGCCAAGCCCCTTCGGTTTCCAAGCGCTTGGCATCCGCCAAAGCGCTCGCTTCGCCGATATGCTCCCTGACTTCCGCTATCCGGCGTTCGATCGCCTGCTTGTGCTCGATGCGTTCCAGCAACGACGGGGCTTTGAGGTCCTCGACTTTCTGAACTTGAGATGCCTTGGTCATGTTTTTTTCTCCGTGGTTAATGAAACAGGGTTGCAGATATCGCAATTAGAAGGCGCCGTCCAAAAATTGGGTAAAGATATTCAGGATTTCCTCCTTGCCTTCATCGGAAAGACCTAAGAACGGTCTCGGTGGAATATCTCCCCAAGGAATGGGGACGCTCCCCTCTCGGGTCTTGAACGTGCCGCGGCCGAATTGCCCTTGCTTGGCGCCGAACTGATGCGTGGCGGCATGAGGTGCATTGGTGCTGGCGACGGCGAAATCGGGGCCGTAGTCGGATTGGATGCTGCTGGCGAGGTCCCCCGTGACTTTTAGGATATCTCCGGGCCAGTGTCCGGATTCGGCGCGCTGTTCCTTGGTGACATCGGATAGATCAGGCCATGGAATCCCCGCCGGGGACGCTTGTTCTTCGAATGCAGTGGTAGCGATTTTCTCCAGCTCTCCGGAAACGTCCTTCATCGCCGGGGTTAAATCATCGAGCTGGGATATCAGCTGGTTGAGCGCGTCCATCACTTCGTGGTCATCGACTTCGATGTGAATCAAAACAGTACCCTCCCTATCGGGGTTTCATTGCCATCCTCATCGATCAGATAGACGGTATCGTCGATCGACTCGACCTTGGGGTAAAACGCTTTGAGCGCTTCCGGCACACGCCAGGATGAGCCGATCACCGCGGCGAATTCGTCCGGGCGGTGATATGGATCGGAGATGGCGTAAGTGCTCGGGATCGGATGAATGCTGGTATAGCCCACCTCCGCCGCGCTATCCAAAAGAGACTTGACCTCGGCAGCGCCCGGGCTGGTTACGGTGCCGGCCTCAGAATCCCAAGTCACAGACAAGGGTTCCCGTTCGCCGGTGTAGGGTTGCAGTTCCAGGGTGAATTTCATGATCGCATTTTGATTTTGTCACGGTTTCAATATTGACCGGTGCGGCCGTACCGGGTCGCCTCGCGTAAAGGCGGTATGATGGCGCTTGCAAACCTCATACTCGATTTTGCGCCCGTCCGGCAGTCTGTCCACTTCAATGATGGAGGATGCATTGCTACAGCGGGTGTCCTTGGTGGTGGCCGCTTGGCAACGCCGGTTCGAGTGCTTCCAGGCCTCGATGGTGTTTGATTCCGTGACGGTTTCAGAATCACGCGCTCGCTCGGTCATCCGCCGTTCGACAAATGCCAGCACTTCCTCCTTCAGGGCCGCCGGTATCCTGACGGTGGTGGTTTCCACCCCATAGCGGGATTTCCGGCCCGCTCCGGTTCTTTTGCCTCCCCTCGCCATGTTTGCCGCCTCTATGAATTTGTAACAGTTTCATTTCTAGTTTAACGTCCGTATTTGAATTTGCAACGAATTCTTACAGACGCCATAGAGGGGTTAAAACAAGGCGACCAGGGGAGAAATGGCGCCATCCTTTTATGGCTTGTCGGTGTTTACCACCTCCACCGCTTCGGTGAAGCTGATGTATTTGCCCTGGGCCGCCATTCGGTCACGATAAACCCGCGCCTTGAACGCGATGTCTGCATCGCTGAGGGTGGCGTGGTTGTGACCCGTGACGGCTTCCACTGCTTCGGAAAAACTGACGCGGGCGCCCATTTCGGCCATCTCGGCATGATAGATGCGCGCCCGGCGCGCAATATCGGCATGGCCGGGGTTCGCCAAGTCGTCCGGCTCCTCGTGAAAACGGGCGGGAAGGCAACAGATATCGTTGCCGAAACTGAATATTTTGTGTTCGGTCTCGGAAAACGCCGGGTCGAGCATGCCTTTGATTGCCGGCGGCATGGCGCCCAGAAACCCCACATGCTTGAGGTAGAGTTGCCCGGCCCGGGGATTGTGCGGCGACCCCGGCATGAAGAAGGAGGCGGATATCTTCTTATAGCGGCCTTGGCGGACCCAATCCTTGAGACGTTCCGAAACGTGGTTGCAGTCGGCGAAAAGGCTTTTCCCCCGGCGAAACAGGCGCGACACTGTGCCATAGGTTTCCGTTTCTTGGTCCGGATGCCCTAAAACCAAAGGCGCCAACCGTGATTGCGGGGAATACGCCCGCGCGCAGACCTCCAAATCCTGCTCGGTGAAGGTGTGCCGTGTGCCGGACATCGCCACGTGGGCTCCGGCCCGGAAAATTTCGATGATGCTCATCATTTCCTCTCTGGTTTGAAATTGTCACAGAATCTTTCCCGGCCAGGGTAAGGCAGCGGGTCGCCCGGTTTCCAGGCATCCGCCAAGCAATCCCCGATCCCGTCACCGCCGCCGATCCGATCCGGCTGGAAGTGCCGGCAATCGCCGCAACGAACCCGCCCCGGGATCGACGCCGGCGCGCCGCATTGGTGGGTGTCGGCGTCAGTCCGGCCACACATTGGGCAGAGGCTTATGGCGGTGTTCGGGTCCGGTGGCGCCTGCTCCGGCCGGATGCCGTCTTCGGCCGCGCACTTCAACCAGCGATTCAACGCGCCCGCGTCGGTGGCGGCCTGGTGGAACACAAGAGCCCGGTCTGCCGGGTCGCGCTCCTCGATGGCGTCGAGCCACGTTTCTAGCGTCCAGCGGATCCGCCAGGGCAGCGATTCATCCGGGCCCGAATTGGCGGCTTCCAGTTCGGCGATGATTTCCCGCTTGTGGGCCTGGAGGTAGGCGCGCTGGTCATCGGTGAGCTTGCTTACCGGGCTTACCATCACCCTGCCGTCGATAATCGCCAGATCGAAACCGGCATTCCTCATTTTCTGGATGGCCTGGGCGGTGTTCATGGCTCTCCCCAATCGTCATTAAAGTGACGTTTTCCACCGCCGGAAAAATCCGACTTGCCATTTTTCATGGTGGAAACGGTGGAAACGGTGGAAAGACCGCGCCCCACCTTGGGTCTGGATCTTCCACCGTGACTTCCCCCAATGGTGGAAACGGTGGAAGAAGCAGGGCCGCACATTTCCGATTTCCCCCATTCTTCCACCGTTTCCACCATTTCCCCCATGGACGGTGGAAGACCTTGAGCCCGCTCTGGCTCTGGCGTTTCCACCGTTTCCACCGTTTCCACCGTCAAAATCGAGGAACGAATACTGAAAACGCGGACACGATCCCTACCGACACCGATCCGATTCCCGGTTCGGTCTGCCCGTTCCTTCTTCAACACCTCCAGCTGGTCCAACAGATCAAGGGTGGCCTTCTGGTTGGCACCGGCCAAGGCCTCCTTGAACGCTTCCCGGGTGAAGTGATAGCAATCGTGGCGAAACCAGCCGGCGCGCTCCTTGGGAGGGTCGTTGTCCTCGCGTTCGAACCTTGCTTCATGCCGTAGGATGAATGCCTGAAGATTCACAATCCCCCGTTCCCCTTCGGTGGCGGCGGAATGTCCGGACTGCCAGGTTCGATAGGCCAAGCGCGCGGCCTCGATGGCTTGGCCAGGCCTCCAAGGCAGAAGGCCATGCTTAATGGCCAGCTCGCCGGCACAGGCGGCCAGGGCGAAGCGTTTTCGGACGCGCACCGCCTCCGGGGTGGCCGCGGGACCAATGGCCTCGGGGTCGAAACCGCGCCAGGCTTCGGCCATTTTTTCCGTAGTGACGGACTCAATAAACCGGGGGCCGGCATGGCCGAAATGGTGGGCGAATGCCTGTTTCAGATGATCGACCTCCCCACCATCGCGGAACAGGGGTGCGCCATCGATGGGGACATCCGCCAAGCGCACCAGCTGCCCGCCACGCACCTGCCGGCCTTCCTGGGCGGCGTATTCGGCGGCGGGCAGTTCGCCGGCGCTGAGAATCAGCACGCGCCAGGATTTGGCGCGCCGTAAACCACCTCCGACATTGGCGCGCCGGCGTCCGGAACCGGACATGATGCGGTAAATGGTGCGGCCGAAATCCCGGGTTTCC